>CAZMUU010000186.1:5910-7049 GCA_964569215.1 uncultured Cytophagia bacterium | reverse complement strand
CGCTGGTCATATTTTCCGATTTGACCCAGGCACGCATCAAATAGGTGGTATTGTCTTCGAGGTCATCGAATCCAAAATTGTTATCGGAATTAAAGATATGGCCTTCTCCCGGCCCCGGATTGGCGGAATCGACGGGTCCTTCCAGGCGAAAGGACGCCGTACCGCTGCGCACATGATCGGAATCGGTTTCACGAAAGGCATAGACCCGTTCCCACCAGCCATCCGGATAGCCGTTGGCGCCGCTATTGCCCCACATGTCGTGGGTGTCGATTTCAAAACCGGGATTATTGGAGAGGTTTTGGGAGAACACAGGTAAAGAGAGCAAAACAGACATCACCGACAGAAACGTAAGAATTTTTCTCATCGCATATCCTTTTACTATTATTTATTTAAATAAAAAAGGGAAAAAAATTGAATAACTATGTGATTTTGATCAAGACGAAATAAAATGTTTAAATCTTAACTTATTCTTAACATAAAAGCCTTGCAACGCAAACAGCGGCTGGTTAAATAGAACAAACGCCAGCACCATCCATTTTTGGGTGCAGGGAAAAAACGCCAAGATATGTATAATCATGAGCACGTTGACTTGACCCCTGCCCCGAGATCATCTCTTTGGTAATCATAGTAAATGTATCTTCATCATCATGTCCATCCTGGTCATCTCCCGGGGCAGCCGGATCGGGTTGACCATTGACATCGCTGTCAACACCATAACCGAGATAGAACCCATCTTCAATGTGATGTCGCGCGCCATTGTTGGCAATCTCTGTATGAAAAGCGGAGCTGAGATGATCTGAAAGCGTATACCGCGACCAGGGAGATTGATCGGAAATATTTTCATACCCCGCACGCACGATTTTTCTATATATACCGCCATGACCATGTCTTCCACGCAATAAAGTCATTGATTTTATTAACAAACCTTTTAGTTTATAAGGTGAAAAAAAATTGTACCAAAATAGTATAATTTATTAAATCAGGTTTTGTCATGTTCACCATTCGACTCTGCTGTTTGCCCGGTCTGTTTCTCCTGTTGATTCTGTTTTTATCATCCTGCCAAAATTCAAAATCCGATTTTGCCAAACAGGCCAGGGAGGAATCCATGCAACCCATTCGTCCCGGCATTCCCGAAGAAC
>CAZMUU010000186.1:0-5810 GCA_964569215.1 uncultured Cytophagia bacterium | reverse complement strand
TCCTGCACCAGCCCAAAGTACAGCACTGGCTGAAACACAAACGTCCGGATCCGGATTACCCTCTCTGGTGCCATCCGTCCAAAATCATGAGCAGTCTGATCGCCGGCATGATCGGCTATGCCAAACATTTTCCAGACGCCGAAGAGAGAGACCAGGCGCTTCGCGTCGCCGATATTGTCGTCGACTTTTTTATGAACATGGCCGAACCGGCAGGCAAACCTCTCGAATACTGGACGCCGACTCACTGGGATGGCGTCGACCGCGGCGATCACCCCTATTTTCACAATGAAATCATGACCAATGTGCCCACCGCAGCAGCGGAAATGCTTTTGGATCTGTACGAGTTCAACAAAGAAGAAAAGCACCTGATCGCAGCAAAACGCATCGCCGACACCTATGTCAAAACACAGGGCAAAGAGGGTACCTGGCCCCTGCTCATCGACAGCGAAACCGGCCAGGCAAAAAAAGCGGACAAGCTGATACCCGCCGAGGTCATCCGTCTCTTCGACCGTCTCATCGACCATTACGATTGTACAGAGTACGCCGCTCCGCGGCAAAGAGCCTTCGACTATATCATGGACAATCCGGTTAAAACCTTCAACTGGCAGGCGCAATTCGAGGATACGCGGCCACAGGCGCTCTACAAAAATCTCGCCTTTCGCGAACCGACGGTATTTTGCTGGATTCTGCTCGACGACAGCGACGAACATCCCGACTATATTCCCCTGGCTGAAGAGATCCTTCGCTTTGTCGAGGATCAATTCGTCGTCTGGACGGCGGATGATCCCCTTATCCATCACCACCCCTGGTTCAAAAAAGAGTGGAAATGGCACCCAAAGGTGCCCTCCGGTGAACCGGACTGGTTCGTACCCGGCGTGCTGGAACAGTACAAGTTTTACACACCGATCGCGCGCAGCTCCGACATGCTGTTCAAAGCCTATCTCAAGGCGTATGAACGAACCGGCAAGAAAATTTATCACGCCAAAGCCGTGGCTCTGGCCAATACACTTACCGTTGCCCAGGAATACCACGGCGGCGGCGAAATCCCGACGCATCTGCGCAAAAATCTGCCGGAAAAGAACTGGCTCAACTGCGGCATCTATCCGGCCATTCTGTTGATCGAACATGCGGAACAACTCGAAGAGGCAGCCGGATAAACCCGGTACAAGTATAGCGAATTTGATGCTTGATGCGTCAGACTATTACCGGTGAATACAAAAAGAACAACCAGACATAACTTATTGCGCACTGACGCTAAAGCCTTTGACGGCATTTTGTTTCCAGATAAAATAATCGGCATTATCGACATGCCCGTCAAAGTTGAGATCAGCATCAAAATAACCGGGGCCTTGCAGCGAAGAGACTGATTTTTCATTATACAGCCCGACATAGTCTCTAGTGGTGATATGACCGTCGCCATCGATATCGCCGCTGACCATTGCCCATTGTCCCGATTCCATCCGCCGCGCCGGTGTTGAGGCATGAAACCGCTCCTCTGTTTGCACAAAGGAATAGACAACCGATCCTTCCGAGCGCAAAGGAATAGTGCCTGAACTCAAAACGCACAAATGGTTGCGATGGCGGATTCGTATCCAGTAATTGCCGGCGGCAATGTCCGGCACAAATTCCGAATCGCCGTCCGGGGTAAGCAGCCATCCCTGTTCTCCCAGCAACATGCCGGATTGCCATACCACCTCCCTGCCGGGGTCAGAGAGGAGCTCGACACAGACCCAATCCACCAATGTATCGGGAATACCTTCCATGCTGATGCTGGATTCATCGTAAGGGGAATCATAGGGTAGTTGATTCTGATCATTCAGCGCCGTGGACATGTTGCTGTTAGCCGCATCATCAGCGCCTTGCAGCCAGGTACGGATGGAAACGTTGCTGGCCTGATTCTGGCCAGCCCCGCCATCATCCTCTATCACAAACATGCCATAAGTGCCCGGTTCGCTGATTTGAGCTTTGAACACCGTATCACCGGCAGCCAGCGAGGCGGGGATTTCGCTCCAGTCGCCTGCCTGGTTGCGATGAAACAGAGCGGTGCGCTCGTCAATGCCCAGATCGGCGCCATGCGTATAAGCAAAACAGAGGGTTCCGCCGATCTTTTGCTCAGCGGTAAAATGAATGAGAAAGTTATAGCGTGTGCCGATATCGCTTTCACCATAGCTTTCCCTTCCCTGTTTGGCGATAAACACCTTTTGATCTATATCGCAGGTGCCGGCATCCGGCATCCATTCCACGTATCCCGGTTCGAGAACAATGGTATCCTGATCGGCTTGCGGAAACAGGTAAAACTGGTAATCCAGAGAGGAATAGACGCTATCCTGGCCGAGGCATCCCTGTACCATAAAAGTCGTTGTTTCGAGGCTATCCAGGGGAATCTCAAAGGTGGCAAATTGATCAGCGCTCTCCTCTACCGGATCAAGGATTTGTCCGTTACTCAAAACTAGCTCCAGGTCTGTTGCAAATTCTTCATCCTCGCCGTCGAAAAGGCGGGTTGTCACGATAAAATGGGTTGCCGCTTCGTTATGCAAAATTTTGTTCATGGTATCAGTAGGCGAAAACACACCGGCAGTGGTGGAACCATGGCCAAAAGTAAAAAAGGATTGCGTTTGTAGCGAAACCATATGCGATGTAAAATGTATCGCATAAAAAGGCGAGCCAAGTCTATGCTCACGGGATCTCTCATGCCATCCGTGTTTGGCAAACACGGCGGCTGCATTTTCCAGGTGTTTCAATCGGGGACGATAGTGACCTGAATTGTTATCAATAGAGATGGGTCTGCCATCGCGGGCAGTTATCGAGCCGGCGCATATTACACCGGCACCTCCTAAAAGCTGCGAATGTATCCTGACCTGGGGGGTCGATACCATCCCCTCGATAGGATCAAAGCCAAATATCTGCTCATTACACGCCATGACGAATCTTAACATTGTACCTGTTGTTAATAGCGCACCGCTCTGTCGATGCTCAAGCTTGTCCGAAGTGGGATTGAAATAGTATTCATACCTTTCCCGCTCTTCAGGATCTTTGAAATACGGCGCACCTGTCAGACGATTTACTTCATCGGTACGCCACATTCCCCATACCATATTCTTGAGCGTAAGCTCCCTGTCGTAAAACAGATCGCCCGGAGCAGGCATATTGGGATGTTCCTGTCCCGGCTCAAAGGGAAGCCGCTCGACATAAGCATTGGTGGCAATATAAAAGTCATTCCACCGCAGATAAGGATTTTCCTGTACGAATGCTTCCCAGGCCCACACGAGTTGAGCCGATGTAAACTCGTCCTTTTGACTGTAGGGTTCTACTCCCCGTGAAGCATCGGTTATGAAAAAATAATCCTTGGTCTTAGACTTGAGGGTATTATCATGACGTCTCCAGGGACCATAGGAGATCCAGCCGCTGAAAACCTGACCAAAGCATTCAGGATCATCGGCAAAAAGCGGCATCAATTCAGCAAAGGATATCGATTTCCTGGTCTCATAAGTAAGCGGTTTGCTGACATAACATCGATAATAATTGCCCAAATAGCTGTCCTTGACCTCCACCAGAAAAAACTTGGAAAAATACGCCCCAATGCATTCCCGGTTGGCGCAGCGCGGTTGATCAAAAGGAGATAATCCATTTTTAGCCAGATCGTGATAGACATCAAAGGTAAAGAAATTCTCAGTAAAAAAATCATCCTCCACCTGACATCTTTTTTGTTTCAATTCAGGGGTCAGGGTTTTGGGAATAGGTACAACCGGATCGACAAACGGTTTTGGCCCGGGAACAGGAGTATAATCCTCATCAAAATCAAAATTGCGCAACAGCCAGCGACGCGAACCATAGCGGAATTCCTTTATGGTTTCCTCGATGACCACCTCCTTTTCGAGAAAATACTCTACCGATCCGAGATAGTATTCCGGATAATAGATGTCCACATCCAGCAACGAAGAGATCGCAGCTGCAGCAATGGCGGTAAATGCCAGGGTACCGGCAGCACCGACCAGCAGCATCTCATCGGCCGGTGTCATGGGCAGAACAGTGGCCGCTGCCAGCGCCAGGCTTCCGGTAAAGGGATTGTCGAATTGCTCACTTTGCCATTGCGGAACCACTGAAGAAGTGACCGCTTCATAAGCGTTGGTGGCCGACAAAACCTGCAATTCCTGTTCATTTGTCATAAACAGGGTGCCGGAATCCGTAAATGTTAGATTCAAAGGCCGGCCAAAATCCACCGGCATATCGAGTTCTGTGTTGTAATTGTTACCATAACTGCCCCACAAACCATAGGTGGGTGAAAAATAGACCATCTCCCCGGTAACCGGATTCACCGCCATATCGGTAATTCCCTCCTGGGTGGTGATCTCGGGCAACTGCGCAATCGGCAGTTTCGTCTCACCATCGGTATGAAACACCACGATGCGGCTGTAGGTGTTTGCCGACCCATCGCTGTAATTTTCAGCGCAATAAACCAGATTATCGCCCACGGTAAGAAGGTCACAACCGCTGGCAATATCCGGATGATAAAAGCGACCCAACTGATCCATAGCGGGATCAAGAATCCCCAGAGCCGGCTGAGAGCCACCCATAACATAATCAGCATGCTTGATGGCCATAAAAATCTTGCCATGGCGGTACTCCATGTCCTTGACATGACCGCCCTCTAAATCAACATTGAGCGCCTGAATGGCAGTGCTGTTGTCATCGGGTAGAAAAATTTTAAAAATATCCTCCTGAGTGTGGCTGACATAAATGGCATCGCCGGAAACCGCGACATCGGTGATAAAGACTTCGTCCGGGGTGTCGGACCGGAACAATTCGACCAGGGTAAAGGCACCGCTGCGCCGTTTGATCAACAGGTAATCATAATAATGGGTTTCCTCTTCATAATCCCAGCCATAGACATAGGTATAGGCGATCAAACCGTCGTCTGAGGCCACACCGGTGATTTCGCCCTGGGGCAGATAATGAAGATAATCCATTTCCGCCGGATCTTGCAGAGGATGGCTTTTGACCACATTTAATAATGTATCCCCCTCTGCAACCCCCAAAGGATAAGTCTCGACAAGATAAAGCGATGAAGGGTCGACGCCGTTAATGCAATAGCCGCTGGTATTTGGCGGCAGGGTAATGTTCATTGCAGCGCCCCATTCCCCTGCAGCGTCCGACCATTTTTTACAGGTAAGTTTATACCCGCTTTCCGTTTCCAGTGTGTCATCCCACATAGCGCACAGCGTTGTCGGGCCCAGTGCCACCAAATCCAGTAACGGAAATTCAATCCGATCATACAGGCGTTCCGCACCATGCAATTCCACCCTTGAATAATCAAAATCACCGTCATCATGATAAAACGCCTCAGCGGTCATATACTCGCCGGGCTCGCCATTCCACATGTCCCAGCAATATCCCAATCCGCAGGGGAAATGAAAATCGAATGTATTGGTGGATTGTTGCAACACAGTTTGGCTGTCCTCAAAAGCGATAAAAAAGTTTTCGCGCCATTCGCCATAATCGCGGGTAACGCGCAACACGTAATAATCGATCTGCGGAACGTGGTTCTGAATGGTGAACACCAACGTTTGACCATTTATTTGCTCATATTCAACAATCTCCTCGCTGTTGATTCCTACTATCGAATCGGCTTGCGGAAATCGCTGTATGGCGTAGATGTTGTAAATTTCGATCTCGTTCAAATAGTCATCCGGATTGACATCATACCCGCCATCGCTGCTGCGTTCATAAGTCACCTGTAATTGATAAAAATCACCTTCGTTCAATCCAAATACCGTTCCCACAAAGAGAAAAAGCATTATCCATTTGGCCAT
>CAZMUU010000185.1:0-7092 GCA_964569215.1 uncultured Cytophagia bacterium | reverse complement strand
TCTCGGCGGTTCTGCCATGTTTTTTTCGGCCGCAGCCAGTTTTTTTACACCCGTGGATCTGGTGGCTGTGGTGGGTGAGGATTTTGAGATCAACGAACTCGACTTTTTAAAAAAACGCGGCGTAAATCTGGACGGCCTGGCTCTGGAAAAGGGCGAGACGTTTCGCTGGAAAGGCCGTTATCTCGATGATATGAACGAACGTGAAACGATATATACGCATTTGAATGTCTTTGAGCATTTCAAGCCTTCATTGCCGGAGCATTACCGGGATAACCGGTTTATCTTTTTGGCCAATATCAATCCGGATTTGCAATACAACGTTTTGCAGCAGGTCAGGGAGCCCCAATTTGTCGCGATGGATACGATGAATTTTTGGATAACCGGAACGCCGGAAGAATTGAAACAAACACTTTCCAAAGTGGATGCTCTGATCATCAATGATTCAGAGGTCAGATTATTATCAGGCGAGCAGAACATTATTATCGGTGCCCGGAAAATTCAGCAAATGGGACCGCGAATTTTAATCGTCAAGCGCGGCGAGTATGGCGCCACGTTAATTCACGGCAATTCCTACTTTAACTGTCCTGCTTTTCCCGTGGAGCAACTCTTCGACCCCACTGGTGCGGGTGATACATTTGCCGGGGGATTGCTCGGATATCTCGCCCACACGGAAAAAGTGGATAATGAAAATCTGAGACGCGCCGTTGTCTATGCAACGGCTCTCGCCTCTTTTTGCGTTGAAGCATTCAGCGCCGATCGCCTTAAAGAGCTCACAACCATAGAAATTCAAAACCGGAGCGAAGAAATTTATCATATGAGCCGGTTCGAATTAAAAAATGCATGGGAAAAAGCATGAACGTCATTACAGAAATCATTCCGGTGTCAACAAAAGGAAATGCCGAAATCATCGATATCACCGGCCAGGCCAAAGAACGCCTGGATAAAAGCGGCCTTAGTGACGGCATGGTTCATTTTTTTGTCTCCGGTTCGACAGCAGCAATAACAACGACCGAATATGAACCCGGCCTTATAGAGGACCTTCCGGAAGCGCTGGAAAGAATTGCTCCTTCCGAAAGTCACTATCATCACGACACCACATGGGGTGATGGCAACGGTCACTCGCATGTCCGTGCTTCCTTTTTAGGTCCCGGATTGAGCGTTCCGTTTTCAAACGGCCGTATGACGTTGGGAACCTGGCAACAGATTATTGTGATTGACATGGATAACCGATCCAGAAAACGGGAAATCGTCATGCAGCTGATGGGAGTCTAGAGTTTTTTGCCGTACCGGCTTTATGGAATACCAAGCCTATGATTCGTATAGAGGATCTTCATTTTACCTATATAAATAGCAAACGGGGAATTTTCAAGATTAATCTTGAAATCAACCGAAATGAGTTCATTGCCATAATAGGGTCTAATGGTTCAGGTAAAACCACACTTGCCCGATGTCTGAATGGTTTAATTATCCCTTGCAAAGGACGTGTCCTGGTCGACGGGCTTGACACGGGAGATTCTCGGGAAATTTTCGAGATTCGCCGCAGGGTAGGCATGGTTTTTCAAAACCCGGACAATCAAATCGTGTCGGCCACGGTTGAACGGGAGATCGCCTTTGGCCTTGAAAATATAGGTATACCGACCAAAGAAATGATAAAGAGAGTCGAACGCATGTTACAGCTGTTCGGCCTGCAGCAACTGCGAAAAAAATCCCCTCACTATCTATCCGGGGGAGAAAAACAACGTTTGGCGCTGGCCAGTGTGATGGCCATGGAACCGCACTATCTCGTTCTCGATGAACCGACCTCCCTGCTCGATCCGCGTGCCCGTAAAGAGATCATGCAAACATGCAAACGCATGAGCAAAGAGATGAGCGTCGTTTTGATCACACAATTTCCGGAAGAAGCGCTCATGGCCGATCGTTTGCTGATCATGCATCAGGGTAACCTTTTCGCGGATGATCGCCCGTCAGTGCTTTTTTCCCGCTTTGATCTGCTGCGTAAACTCGGCCTTGAACCTCCTATGCAATTCAAAGTCGAAAACGAGTTGCATAAAAGCGGGCTGATCTAAGCGATTCTATGAGTGAGCCGATAAACAGTCCAGAAGGATAAAGCTTTGATATTTTTTCGCGTATATTTTTGTTTCATGCTCTTGCTGCCGAACGCTTTTCCCGGCTTGTCGGATAAAATCGAATTGTGCTTTGAGCGTGCCCGTGCCGCATACGAATATCTCAACCGGATTCGGCACGAGCCGGGTGCATATAGTGATGACATCGGAGTTGATCTCAGCTATGTGGAGCCAAGGCACAGACTCGTCTGGAATGACACTCCGGCCGCTGTTGCTGAAGCCAAAGCCCTGGATTGATCATTGTAGATATTATATCTTGCCGAAGGTGGTCTGATAGCCCAGTTTGCGAAATTTGGACAGGTATATTGCATACAGGGCGTGAGTATTGCGATTATAACGGGTAGAATGTGCATCTTGGGTCAGAGAAATATATTGGCCTGTCTGCAAATCATAATCTTGCAATTCTGTGTTATCTTCAGAGAGGTCAAAATGGCTTTGATATCCAGCTTTGAATTCGCGCTCCTCGGAAAACGGCAAAATGTAATCGATTTTACTCCTCACGTCACGTGATGTAACCTGTTCAATAGTGCGGCGACCACTGATTCCGCTACCACCGGGTTTGAGTAAACCATGCAATGTTTCTTCATCGCCTTTGTGTTGATGTAGCAGCAGCTGGGCTATAAGTTCATGACCATTTTTATTGAAATGATGAACGTAAGAAAAATCGAGTGAAGAAAAGAGATGTGACCGCTCCCGGTTGTTTTTGCTTAGATAGAGATCCTCTACCGGATCCAGATTCGACCATTCGCTATAGTTTTCGCTGGAGCTTTTTTTGGAGGTGCCGCTTCCATACCGTCCGCTCTGGGTAAAAATGTCCCGGGGTGACACGTCGATTTGCAAATTGCCCCGTATACCGGTATAGATGCGGCCACGACGGGAATCTACGCTGGAGCGGATGTGCGAAACCCTGTCTTTATGAATTGTGCGGATTTCTTCGCTGCTGCTGCCACCGTGTAAACGCCTGTTATAATCCAATCCAAGCGTTAGCTGGACTTTTTCCTTGCGGTTTAAAAAAAACAGACGCAGCATTACTCATGCGTCTGTTTATATATGCCTGCGGATATGGTCAATCGCAGGGAGGCGTTTCGTTGGTTCGTTTCATTATATAACGTACCAGAAGAGTAAAAGTTCTTGCTACCTGAAAGCTGGGCGAGAAAATTTTTATTGGGATGGAGGCGATTGGGTGGACACTAGTTGACATTTTAAAATAATTGCTTTATATTGGAAAGAGCATCATTGTCCAGCACCTACCGTATTGCATTCCTTTAATTACACATGTTCACAGGACCGGCAGCTTTTTGGCTATCGGATTGATCTGGAATCGGAATTTAGACATGCCTGAACGAGGGGTTAAAACAGGAGCGCCATGCAGCAGACTCTTCCAACGCAGAGCTTGATTCCAACGGCTCTGGGACAGCTTTTTAAGAGATTTTCGCAACAGCACAATTTGGACTTGAATTTCTACAGGTCTGATGGTACTCTGCTTTTAAATTTTTCATCTATTTTACATAAAAACAGCAAAAGCTTGTCTGCAGCAATTTTACAGCAAAGCCTTGATGTAAATCATATTACCCTCAGCAGACGCGAGGTACTCTACACGACATTTTGTAACGCCCGCGTTTGGCAGGTTACCAGTCCGGTAATGGATGCAGAACGGTTGCTGGGTTATTTTTCATTCGTCAAGGTTTATGGCGAGCCGGATTCGTCGCCACAATTGAATAAGAGCGACGATTTATTGCATTTGTTGGATTCTGCCTCTTTCCAGCCGACCCGTGGCCTGATCAGCATGGTTGAGGAATTACAGGATCAAATAACCGTTTTGCTGCAGTGCAAGCCTGCGGCTACGGAAACCAAAGCTGCTTTTATTCTGGATAAGAACGATCGTATTTTTGCCTGGAACCAGGGGATGGTTGAAATTTTTAGCATAAAGTCCCCATCCATAGTGGGGTCTTCTTTTTCTCAACTTCTCTACAGAGAGCATAAGCAACGATGGCAAGACGCCGTACGGCAATTTCGTCAGAACAAAGAACCGTTATCCGTGAGCGTATGGGGAGTCAATCGCGATGGTGAAGTGATCAGGCTGGGAACCAGATTTTTACAGGAGAATAGTCTCGGACGGGGATTTATCCAGGTCAAGATTGAAGAATCGGTTCAAATTTCCATATCTCACCTTCAAAAAATCCATAGTGTGCAGAATGACAAAGAGGATATCAAACCCACCCGCAAAGCGTCGCAACATATTTTATCCCGCAAGAGCATTGCACACTTTGCCAGACATCTGGAAACCCAACTCTCGGCTATTGCCACACAATTTTCTTCCGTTTCACCCGTTCTCGAAGGTAAATTTCATTCCCGTTTTTTCCAGATACATAAACAGATGAATAAGAGTTTTCACCTGTTGCAACCGCTGTTAGATCTGGATATCCGCATTGGGAAAAAAGTGCCTTTTGATTTGAAAGAGCTCTTGTACAAGGCTGCCGGGCAACAACAACAGTTTTTCCAGGATCGTTTTCATTTTCATTTTGAATGTGAGGCAGAATCGTTCATGGTCGATTGTGACCCTCCGCTGTTGTTTCGGGCACTGCAATATCTTATTCATAACGCACGCGAAGCGATTTCAGAGGGCGGTGATATTCGAATTTCCCTCTCCCCAACGAGAATGTGTTTTGACAGCAGTGACGAAGTGATCTTGTTGTGCAAACTGGTTATCAACGACTCGGGGGAAGGTATTTCGGAATCGGAAATGGAACATATTTACACACCATTTTTTACGCTCAAGCATGGCAACCATTTCGGCGTGGGGCTGAGCGCTGCAAGGCACATTATCGAATTGCATCAGGGCACCATTCAGGTTTCCTCAAAACCCGAAACGGGTACAAAAGTCATCATCTATCTGCCGATGCTTGCCAATCAAAATTACGAGGGTACTATGACTAAACAGAAGGCCGGAATTCTTATTATCGAGGATGAAGAGGATCTTCTCAAGATCAGCACGATCGTCCTTCAACAGGAAGGATATCAACTTTTTACATCCAGAACGGCAAAGCAAGCTCTGCAAATTATGCAGGAGAACATTGACACAATCCGGGTGGTGGTGCTGGATATTATGCTTCCGGACATGGATGGCCTGGAATGTGCGGAGAAACTCCGTAAAATCAATCCGGATATTTCTTTTATTGTTTCGAGCGGCTGGGCGCCTTCCAAACGATATCAACCTATTTTAGATCGCAAGGGGCAGTGGTTACAAAAACCCTATCCGCCGGAAGATTTGGCGAATGCCGTAAAGAAAAGTCTTTGAATCAGACGGCAAAGCGAAAGGTAATGATATCCCCGTCTTTTACCGTATAGTCACGTCCTTCCAGCCTCATGACACCGTCGCTTTTGCATTTGGCCAGACTTTTGCGTTCTATAAAATCATCATAGTGGACCACTTCGGCGCGAATAAAGCCTTTTTCAAAATCGGAATGTATGGTTCCGGCGGCTAGCGGCGCTTTGGTGTTTTCCGGAACCGTCCAGGCCCTCACTTCGTCCTCACCGACTGTGAAAAATGAAAGCAACCCCAACAAGTCATAAGAGATTCTTACCAGTTTTTCCATGGCCGAGTCTTTTATGCCGAGCTCTTTACGGAATAATTCGGCTTCTTCCTCCTCGAGTTGCTGAATCTCCATTTCGATCTGCGCCGCTATCGTCAGTACGACCGTGTTTTTCTCCTGAGAAACCTTCAGGTTTTTTGAAACCTTTGTGTCATCGGTCAGTTGGTTTTCATCGATGTTGAGCACCAGGATCAATGGTTTTTGCGTGAGGAATTGATAGCCGCGTATGAGGTGTTCTTCGTCGACGCTGAGGGCTATATTGCGCAGAGGGATTCCTTCTTCCAGCTGTTTTAAAAGTCCTTGCAGAAGCGTATGTTCCTTTACATCCTGATCATTTTTTTTGACCCGCATTTGTCTTTCTAAACGATCCAGTCTGTTTTCTATGATGCTCATGTCACTAATGATAAATTCTGAAAGTATGATATCAAAATCACGATTGGGGTCGAGTGAACCGAGGGGATGGGCAACATTGGGATTTTCAAAACTGCGCAGTACGATTAAAATTGCATCCACCAGGCGAAGCTGACCAAGAAAATGATCGCTGAAACCCTGTTTTTTCTGCTGATCCGGATGGATTCCGGCAAGATCGATGTATTCGATGGTGGCCGGGACTTTTTTCTGTGGGGCAAATATATCATTGAGCTGCTCCAGGCGTTCGTCCGGTACCCTGACAACGGCATGATGTGCATCTTCCTTGCCGCCTGAATAGGCTGTGGTGCTGACTTGCCGGCCGGTTAAAGCATTATATAAAGTGGTTTTGCCTGATTGCGGCAATCCTACAATACCGATTTTCATTACGAATCCCTGTTATTATGTCCGGAGGCCGGAGGTTTTTTCGTATCAATAAAAATAATATTATTAAACTCAAAGCGAACAGAAAATATAATGGTCTGAACCAGCAGATGCAAGTAAAATAATAAAAGGGGCTACGTTATCCGGGAGATACAAGCCATTTTACCGGTTTCATATTTCCGATAAAATGGCTAGATTATGACAATAGCAATATCCGAGCTGACTTGTATTATATCAAGGGAAAAATTGCAAATGGCACAATCACAAAAATCCGGTTCCATGGTTTGTCGCAATTGTGGTAAATTGATTTCGTCAAATGCCAAAACTTGTATGCACTGCGGTATGAAAAACCCCGGTCGATGGAATAGAAACAGCCTTTCGGGCTCTTTATTCGGCAATTTCAGTGATCCGATATTGATTATCAGGAACAGCTGTATTATACTATACCTCATTAGTCTTCTGATCGATGTCAGTGCCTTGTTTCGCATGAGCGGGCCCTTGTCGTTTCTTTCACCCAGCAACGAGGCATTGTATTATCTCGGTATGACCGGTCAGAGTTTTATCTTCGTTTTAGGCAGGTTTTG
>CAZMUU010000184.1:2763-7128 GCA_964569215.1 uncultured Cytophagia bacterium | reverse complement strand
AGGCATAGCTGTTCATCATTCCAGTATTTTCGGGCATTTGTTCGATAGCCTCTTCATAGACCTGGAACAGCTCATCCTCTTTATCATTCCGGTCATAATAGCGAATCAGGTAATGCCACGCCTGCTCTTTGAGCTGTGGGTCCTCGCTTTGCTGAATAATGGTTTCAATCGGTTGGGTATCTCCGGTTTCGCGCATGTTGTGAAGGGCCAGTTGAAATTCTGCTTCCCCGACTTGGTCGCTGTTTGCAGGATCGAGCTCAGTAACTCGCTTGAAATGCATTGCAGCTTTTTCGCCATTTCCCCGGGCATTGTATTTACGCGCCAGCTTGATGTGGAGTTCTGCGTCATCCGGCTTCTCCTCCACTCTGTGTTTGAGGTCGGCAAGGGTGTTTTTACCCTCAACGTACTCTTTTACCCTCTGCAGAAATTTCGCTTTATCGCCGCTATAGCCCACGATCCGGTCGATTTCGTCGCCTTCAGGCGTGAGCAACAGCGTCGTCGGATATCCCCTTATATTGAATTTTTTCATCAAGTCCGGGCCCTCGCCCTTTTCCCCGTCAACGCGCAGGGGTACAGTGGCGTCGTTGATAAAGGTTCCGCCGGCGTTATCGAGAAAAACCTGCTTGTAGAGGCGTTTGCAGGGACCACACCATTCGGCATGAATGTTCAACAATACCGGTTTACCGGTTTCGAAGGCTTTTTCCAGTGTCTGTTCAAAATTCAGGTTTACGAATTCTACACCCTGTTCGGTGGATTTTTCAACAGCACAGGAAAAGAGTAGCGTGAGTGAGAGAAGAACATATTTGAGCATCATTTCACCTTTTCGGTCGTTTTACCAAAGATTTGTTATGCAAGATAGAATAATTGCGATGAAATACAAGTTTGGAGATTAAAATTTTAATAAAAGGACGAAAAATACGGCTTATTTGATCGCACCGGCGGATAATCCTTTTACAAAGGTCTTTTGCAGCATCATAAAGAGGATAAGAGGCGGAATACTGAAAAAGACCGCAGCGGCAGCCATTTGGTTCCAGACATCGCGGTACTCACCGACAAATAGTCCGATTCCAACCGGAATGGTGCGGGCGGAATCTGATGAAGTCAATATTAAAGCAAAGAAAAATTCGTTCCAGGAACCGAGAAAGGCAAAGAGTGCTGTTGCGCCCAGCCCCGGTAAAGCGAGTGGCAGGAGTACTTTTTTCAACGCTTCCATGCGCGAACAGCCATCGATGAGGGCGGCATCCTCGACCTCCTGCGGAATGGTCTTGAAAAAACCATACAACAGCCATATCACAAAGGGCAACAGCACCGCCGTATGGGTCAGAATCAAACCAAAGTGGGTATCGTAGAGTTTGGCCGAGCGGATGATCTGAAAAAGCGGAATGATGACCGATGCACCGGGCAGCATTTGGGAGAGCAAGAGCGTCAACAGGAAAATCTCCTTACCTTTGAACTGAAATCTGGAAAACGCAAACGCCGCCAGACTGCCGATCAGGATAGCCAAAAAGGTGGCAGAGAGCGCCACAATGAGACTGTTGAGAGTATAGGTTGAAAAGGGCAGGAAATTAAACATGTCGAAATAGGGTTTGAAACTCATGCCGTCGGCAAACCATTGTGGCGGAGATTTGGTGACTTCCGGCAAGGGTTTAAATGACGTCGCCAACATCCATAAAAACGGTAACATCATCACCATCGACAACAGTCCCAGGATCGTTATGCAGGTTCCTTTTTTCATAAGCTTTCCCGTTTGGTAATCATTTTCAGATAGAGAAAAGACATCGAAGCCAGAGCCATAAAAATAAGAATCGAGAGCGCAGATCCCTTGCCCATATTAAACTGAACAAACGAAAACTCGCGCACCAGCACCGGCAAGACCATAGAGGCGTTGATCGGCCCGCCTCTGGTCATGACGAAGACCATATTAAAGTCATTGAAACTCCATATCAAACCGAGGAGAAGCAGGACCATGGTCACCGGCTTGAGCATGGGCAGGGTAATATTAAAAAATTTGCCATACGAGTGAGCGCCATCGACTTCGGCAGCCTCATAGAGATCCAGGGGAATGGCTTGCAATCCGGCAAGAAACATGACCATGGCAAACGGATAAAACTGCCATACTCTTGCAACGATGACACAGATTAACGCCGTATCGGCATTGCCGAGCCAGGTGATGTTTTCGTTGATGAGGCCGAACGATTTCAGCCAGTAATTGACCAAACCAAAGCTGTCGTTGAGCAGCCATTTCCAGGCAAATCCGGCGACGACCGGTGAAACCACCCAGGGTACCGTATAGATAAATTTGAAGACATTATTGATACGTCCCAGCTTATGATTGAGCATCAAGGCGATGAGCAAGCCCGTTATCATCGACAGCAAAGTACCGAGGACAGAGTAGACAACGGAGTTGCGCAAAGCAAGCCAAAAAACCTTGTCCTCTATCACCAGACCAAAGTTCTTCAAGCCACTCCAGCCACCGGCGCCCTTGATCAGACTGATTTCCCGAAAACTATTGATCAAATTTTGCAGCAGTGGAAATGCCAGAACGAACAGTGTAAAGACGATTGCCGGTAAAAGCAGAAAATAGGGCGTCATTTTTTTCATTTTTTACCTTCCAGAATAAGCTGAGCTTCTTTTGCCGCTTTGTTCAGTGCTTGTTCAGGAGTGAGCTCTCCGATAATGGCTTGCTGTCCAAATGGCGCGATAACATTGCGGACAATGTAAATCATTTGCGGATGAGACGGCCAGGGTCTGGCATGTTTGAGCTCCTGCCGGTATACCGGCAAATCAGCTATGGTCTGAGCCAGATCGCTGTTCAGGGCTTTGCCTGTAACCGCAACTGCACCCATATCCTGTTCGACCCAGGCCATGTCCGCTTCTTCGTTGCGGATAAATTTGAGAAATTCCCAGGCCGCATCGAGATGTTTGGTATTGGCGTTTATGGCGTTCATCACCATATCCTGCAGCGTGGGAGCTGTATCATGCTGATCAAGCCGGTGATCAGGTACCGGAACCGGCACGGTATAAAAACGCTTGTCGGGATTTTTGTCTTTGACGACATTATTATACCATGGGCCTTCAATGGCCATGGCGACTTTGTCATTGACAAACATATCGCTGCATTCGGATAAAGTATAGGCGAGAAAGCCGGGCGTGATGGAACGGTCGATTTGATACATATCGGTAAAGAGCTGCAAGGCGTCGATGCATTCCGGACTGTTGAATTCAACCTGGGTCAGATCTTCGGAGAGAATGTCGCCACCTGCCTTGAAGAAAAACGGCGCCAGCCGGTAGGCAAAGCCGCCGCGGTCTCCACCCAATAGGGTCAGGCCGTATTGGTCATACGATCCATCTCCGTCCAGATCCCTGGTAAAATGTTTGGCAACCCGGCGAAACTCGGACCAGGTCTTCGGCGGTTCGATATTATCGGCATCGAACATGTCTTTGTTACAGACGAGAACAAAGGCAATGGCTGAATGCGGCAAGCCGTAATGGTGACCACTATATTCGACCGACTCGAAAAGATGAGGTACGTACCACTCTTGTACCTCATTAAAATCTTCAAACTGATCAATGGGATAAAAAAAGCCGTTTTCACCGAATTCTGCGGCATAATTGGCGTGCACGCGCATCAGGTCCGGTCCGGTGCCGGCGCTGAAATTGGTGTACAACAGCTCTCGAATCATATTCCAGCTTTTCAGGCTGACCGTGACCTTGATATCCGGATGTTGCGCTTCGAATTGCTCTGCCCGCATTCGAATCCAATCGTTCAGCACGTGCGAACCCCCAAATGCCCAAAATATTAAATGTACTGATGTGCCTCCGTCTCCTCAAGCGAAAAAAAGAACCGTCGCCAGCAGTAAGATGACTTTTTTCATCGTTATCCTCCCGCTATTATCATTAAATGAAAATATGAACTAAACTTGCATACCTCTCATCGATCGGTTAGTTGTCGCAGCGTGCGAAGCAGGGCAATGTAATTTTCCGGTGGCGTGTTTTGCAGTACAGCATCGGCAGTTGAAAAAATGTGTTTGCTGCCTTTGACCTGATCGACCATAAAACGGCAAGCCGCTTCGACCTGCTCAACCGTACCATCCCGTAAAAGTGTCAGCGGAAAATTGCCCTTGCTGCAAATTGAATCATGTAGATGAGATCTTGATTCTGCCAGATCATTGTCGCCTTCCGGTGGTGCTGCCAGGGTTTCAATGACATCGGCGCCCATTCGATTGAAATAGCCCTTTTTTATCAACTCACTGGTAAATCCACAGTTATGATACCAGAACAAACAATTACGCTCGTGTGCAAACGCTGAAAATTTTTGAATCCAGGGCAGATCCATTTCCAGAAACAGTGCCGGTGAGGTCATCT
>CAZMUU010000184.1:0-2753 GCA_964569215.1 uncultured Cytophagia bacterium | reverse complement strand
ATCGAGCCCTTCCCCGATGGCGATGTCGATGACAACGAGAGATGCCTCATAGAGCGCCTGCATCGATTTTTGAAAAGTTTTGGGGAAATCGTGATAGTGGTAATAGATGGTTTGCGGGTTGATCTGATAACCGAGCCATGACGGGTGCGGATGTCCGGCAACGATAACGCCGTTCTCGCCGACCCTGGCGCGCAGATCCCTGAAATAGGTGCGTATGGTTTCCTCCTGATCGGGTACCCGTTCGCAGACATCAATCAACTTGAGGTGGTCTTTTTCGGTTTGAACCGGACAGGGTACATCATCGTTCCAGGAATAGACTTTGCGGGGAATGGTTTTGCTCCAGGTGCCGTCAGCCAGCGGAATAAACGACACTTCATTTTCAGCCGTTGAGAGTTCTTCGTCGACCTGCCATGGGAAAATCAGTTCATGAAACTGACTCATAAACATGGGTTCATAATCGAGCAATGCGGCCAGCCGGATTTCATCGGCGATGTTGTCGTCTATGGGCTCTTCTCCAAGGGTTTGCAGGGTTTGTGCAACAACCCTTTCGTCAGGCAAAAAAGGCGAGATCACCGGACGCGAATGATCCGGATCCGCGATATAGGACAAGAAACGTTGACGGGCAGTACAATTGTCTTTATTCATAACTCAACATTCCGCTAATATTCTATCTACAACGATTTGTCTGAATTCCGGTGACAGACTGGCAAAATAGGCGCTGAATCCGGTCACCCGAACCACCAGGTCGGGATATTTTTCCGGGTTTTTATGCGCTGCCAGAATTTTTTCCTTATCGACGATATTGATATTGATCTGGGTTCCGCCCTGCTCGAAATGGCTCTTGATCAAATGAGCCACCTTGTCGATATTCTGCGGACTGGAGATTCCCGGATCGAGCTCGATTTGCATGGGTGCTGTATTGCCATATCCCGGCTGAACCGAGGCGACGGCATTTGCAAGCGCGGTGGGCGCACCATCTCTGCGAAAACCTGCATCCGGATTGGGACCGTGAGAGATGGGGCTCTGTGCTTTTCGACCGTTCGGCGTAGCGCCTACATCGTTGCCCAGTATAATCGTTGCCGCCCAGGAAAAGATACCAGGAATCATGTTGAATCCCTTTGGCGTCGGTTTTTCCTTGACCAAATCGCTAAACAGCCCGGACACCCTGATCGCATAGTCGTCTGCCTGAGAATTGCCGCTGCCATAGCGCGGAATATTTTTCATCATCAGACGCGCCGGTTCTCCCTCAGGTCCTTCCCTGTCATTCTTTAGATGTTTGTAAAGATCGGTCCAGTTGATGCGTTTTTGTTCATCAATGCGCAAGGCAAGGGCGGCGAACGAGTCGGCAACCGTCGCCAGACCGGCACCATCGATGCAGAGGTTATAAAACTCGACCCCGCCATGCGACGCATCGCGGCCCTTTTCGATAGGGCCATGACAGAGTAAATCGAGATGCAGCTCCGGAAAGACATTGTACATATGGTCCATATGAAAATCAAGACTCTTTGCCGTTGCCTCCACTGCATGGCGAAGGTGTTTTTCATATAAACGCCAAAGCGTTTCAATGGAAAAATCCTCACCGTTCTGCATCATGTCATCAAAAGCGACCTCGAAAACAGCGGCAAGATTTATTTTGACGCAGTCATTGACCGTATATTCCCTGCCGGGCAGAGCTGACCAGTGACAACCCGAATAGGCGCGTTCACGCGCGAGCTCGATGGGATAACCATTTTTGCTGAATCCCTTGCTGGTCTGGTCGACGCCGAGAAACTTGGGAATCCCGGTTTTGTCCTCGAAGAGGATCTCAACCCCGCGTTTTAAAAGCTCGCTATCGGTTTTTTCCCCGACGCTGACGCCGATATTGGCCGGAATGCGCAATTTGTGTGCGGCTTGCAAAACCAGGTAAGAAAGCTCGTTGGTGGTATCGTTGCCGTCGCGGTCGGGGCCGCCGAGCTGGGTATAGCTGGTATCCATAACCAGATGACAGGCGAGATAAAACACCGCCTCTTCATCGGTCAACAAGCCGGCTTTTTTGTCGCGCATATAGTAAGGATAAAGAAACTGATCGATGCGTCCCAGTGAACCGCCCATGTTGTACATCTTGCCCGCCATTTGATACCATAACATCCATTGGCAAGCCTCTCGAAAGGTTTCGGGCGGTTCGGTCATCAGTTTTTTGTTGATGGCTGCGATGTCGAGCAAATTTTGTTTCAGCTGTGGATGGTTTTCCGATTCCGCCAGCTCAGCCGCTGCTTCGGCATGGCGGCCGATCCAGCTTTGAAACCCGAGCACCATAGCCTCTAGCCCGGCATAAAGCTCTGCCGCTTCCTCGTCGGTATTGATGCGGCGATAACGGTTGATCTTGTCGAGAATGCCGCCCCAGCCGAGCTGAAAGCCGATATTCATATCCTGACAAAAATGCTGCACGGCTCCGATGCCGTGCTGTAACTTGTATTTTTGCTGCTCTACGTGTAAATGAGAATAATCGAAATCCGGATTCCATGCCGGTTCCCGATAGGATAAAAAATTAACCATATAAGCGCCGGCAAGACCGCTCATGGGATCGATGTAAACAGGATGGGTTTCCAGCAGATTGCGAAAATTCTCGCCACAGCTGCGTGGACCGAAAAATCCGCCGCTTTTATGGTTGCTCTTCGGCGTAAAATCGGATAAAAGACAATCGGTAATGGGAACACCGGAACCACTGATGACCTCCACCAGTTTGCGTTTTTCCACCGGCGGCAGAATAATGG
>CAZMUU010000183.1:0-7157 GCA_964569215.1 uncultured Cytophagia bacterium | reverse complement strand
TGTTAAGATAGTTCAAAGCATCATCAAAAGTCGGCAGCAAACGAATCGCTTTTCTAAATTCTTCCTCTGCCCGATTTAAGTTATGCTGACTATAATACCCTAATCCGGTAAAATAATGATCTTTTGCCTGTTTTTCGAATATAGAATTAATTTTATCCAGATATTTTTGAGACTCCTTGTGCCCCTTGCGAACCAATAAAATAGATTCGAATATTTCACGAGCCTTGTGAAATTCTCCCCGGCTGTATTGTCGTACCCCGGTTTGAAACCACTTTTCCGTGTGAACATTAACCTTAGGACGGATTTCTCGTATCGCACGCTCAGCCGGCTTGTTTTTTGGGTTAAGCTTGAGCACCTGTAAATAATGTGCAGCAGCGCTGATATACCACTCTTTCTCCTGAAAATATTCCGCCACCGAAAGCAGAGAATCGATGTGCTGATCCTCCCGTTCAACCATCGATTTCAATGTTTCCAGCATATCCCATGCCGGCTCAAGGCCCGGTTGATAGGAAACCGCCTTTCTAACTTCCTGTAAAGCCTGGCGTTTGTTTTGTTTTTGTAACCAATTTTTCGCTTTTTCGTAATGTTTTTCTCCATTCACGTTTGGTTTCTGACCAATACGAAAAAGAGCACTCACAGCCAGGCGCTCACTCTTCATATCATAGGAGACGTTGGTGGTAAAATTGGAAAATATAGCCGAAAACCCAAGCGCTGTATAATGATGATCAAAGTCCTGTACACCGGCGTAGAGAAAAAAAGAAGGGATCAGTTCATATTGAGCACCAAAATGAAAAACATCGTCAAGCCGGTCATGATGAAAGGCCGATATCACTTGTAATCGATTTTGCATAAAAGCATAAGACAAACCGGTGCGAATCTGATGTTCATAGCCGGAAATGATAAGCGGAATATGCTTTACCGCCAACCCCACGGTCAAACGATCAGCAATATAAGAAGAATAAAACGGTTCGGACATCTCAAAATGGTTTTTAAACATCGAGGGTTTGTACAAAATACCAAAACCCATGGTTGTCCAGCCTTCATTTTCGATTTGCAGGGCAGAGAGGCTGAAACCCAGATGAACATCCGGATGAACAGAGCCACCCCAGCCCAGGCTGCCAAACTCAACCGGGCGCTCACCAATATCGCTGCGGCCCAGATCAAAAGCAAAGGTTCCATGAGGAGGGAAAAAGACGGAAATGGCTGAGTAATTCAACCTGTACATTTCCTGAACCGAAAGAATAGCCTGATGCATTCGAGGTACATTCAGGGCTGCAGGATTCCAGTACAGAGCCGACGGATCATAAATCCCGACCACACCGGACCTGCCAAGAAGAAGGGATTTTGCTCCGGGTGAAAAACGGAGCAAAGTTTCCTGTGCATGGCTGCCGATTACAAAAAAAAATACTCCACCCAGGACCAATAACTTATTCAGGCGTTTCATAATAGATTATGGACACTTGGATCTGTTTCATATTCAACTTCAAAAATTTCCACAGCGTAGGCGATGCCCTTCACTTGGATCGGATTAAGGCGGATGGTCTCATATTCTCCGCCGAGTTGAGAAACCATGTCATAAGGAATGATGATTTGCCCTGGTTGTGCAACTGCACAAAGACGTGATGCCAGGTTGACCACATCCCCGACACAGGTATAATCGAGACGATTGCGCGAGCCCATATTACCCAATACGGCAGAGCCCGTATGCAAACCACAGCCGATGGTTAGTATCATTTCACGTTTGCGTCGCCGCGTTTGGTTCAAAAAACGGATTGAACGCTGTATTTCCACAGCCGTATGCACGGCTTCGTCTGTGCGTTCCCCCAAAAAAATTGCCATAAGTTGATCGCCCATGAATTTATCGACGATGCCGCCATTTTCTTCTACAATCCTCGTTTGCAGGTCAAAATAGATATTGATCAGTTTTACAATTTCCTCTGCTCCGAGCTCCTGGGTCAGGGAAGAAAAGTTTCTTACATCGGTAAATAAAATGGTAACCGTACGGCGTTCACCGATGGGCAACAGATCGCTGTCGGTTGAACGCTTTCTTATCATCTGCAAAGTCAGCTTTGAAACAAACTTTTGCATTTGCATCTTTTCCCGCAGATGCACAATCATTGAATTGAATTCCTTTGCCAACCTGCCGATTTCATCACGGGTCAGAACAGGAATCTGAACATTGAGATTGCCACGACCCACCCGGCGGACACCATCAGAAAGCGCATCGATCTGCTCTGTCATGCGGCGGGCGACGTAAAAGATAACCAGCACAGAAAGGGCGGTAATGATAAAAAAGGTCGTCATCATGGTCCGCTTTGCTTTTCTAATCGGTTGGAAAATTTCCTTTTGAGAGAATCCCAAAACCGTAACGCCAAGAAAAACCCTCTCATTGGATGTGTTCTCCCGCAGAGCATAAAGCGGATGAATATATTCTATAATGTGATTAAATTCACGCGTCCGGGTTTTTTTCAAACCGGAAAAAAACCGGCTCTCCTGCTCGGATACTGTTTGATTGATTTTTTTGTTGTCGGTATGCGCCACAATCCGGCCGTAACGGTCAACAATGCAGGCGTATTTAAGGCCCTCGATTTCCTCATTAAAGGTATCGTGTATCGCTTCCCGAATATGACCGGTATAAACCGTAAGATTTGTGGCGTCTTTCTCAGCAAGGTAATAAAGCAATAGATCGTCTTTGATCGATTCAGAGACATGGCGAAGCGATAATCTGCAGCTTTCTTCCAGACGCTGATGTAAAACGCGTTGTCCATGATCCAGGATCAAGAGACTGAGCACAAGCATGGAGACGATGAAAATAAATCCAATCGTGATGATCAGCTTAACCCTGATTTGCTGTAAATCGTACCATTGTGCCGATTTGGCATAGAGGTTCTTGATCAATTGTAAAAACTTTTGCAAATAAAATTTCAAACGTATAGGTTCCCGCTTGTCAAACAGAGTAACCAGTTTTAATCATTTTTTACTTTTTTATCAATCTACAACAATAACGTCTTCAACCTGAATCTGCTCTATATTTTGAGATGAACCGAGAGATCCGGCTTTTCTCTGTAAAAACACAAAGGCCAGAATCAACGCGATTAACAAAACGATCAAACGAGTCGTAGAAGAGCGGGGTCCGATCTTGCTCTTTCTGATACGCCGGAATTGAATCCTCCTCTCTTCCTCTTCAGACGGTGTATAATAGCGATATTGATATTCAAAACCCCGCGGCCGGGGTAATTTTGTATTCAACATTGTAAACCCTCATAAAAACCTTACCTCGAAAAATTAGCCAGCCGCTCGCAAACAAGGTTCTGGATTCGATCTGCCAAACTCGTCGGTACCGTATGATTGTTAACGATCATGGAAAACACCAGTTCCTCACCATCCCGGGTGTTCACATAACCGGAAAGGGCTCGACACCGATCAATGGTACCGGTTTTTGCACGAACATTTTGGTATGCTGCGGTATTGCGCATACGCTTGTAAATCGTTCCATCCACGCCCGCGACTGGCAATGTATCATAAAAAAGCTCACCATACTGGTGATGCCTCATGAACCTCAACAATGTTATAACGCCCAAAGGGGTCACAAGGTTCTTTCGAGATAAACCGGATCCGTCAGCCATGACCAGATAATCAGGATGAATTCCCATCTCTGTAAAGATTGCTTTTGAGGCTTTGACGCCCGCCTTTGCGCTTCCCTTGCCTGTAATTTCCTTACCCAGAGTACGCAAAACCAATTCGGCAAACAGATTTTGACTTTTTTTATTGATGGTTTCAACTATTGTGCTCATCGGTGGTGATATATAGTCGTGCAAAACACGCCTTGCATCTGCAGCGTAATGATATCCGGTCAACTCATCGATATCAACAGCCATGCCTTTTACCTTGATGTCATGTTTTATTAGAATTTCCCGGAATACCCGGGCTGTGTATTTGGTCGGATTTTCAACAGTTGCCCATTCCACCACTTTATTTTCATCAATGTCGATCGTTCCGCTACACACAATATGATTGGTATTGCGTTCCCGATGCAGCCTTATCCGGGTGCCGGCAGGGTCATCTGTGGTAACAACCCGATTTTCCAGAACAATATAACCGGTCGGGGGAATCATTTCCAGGTTGGCAATGGAACCGGCACTGTCACCGGGAGAAAATATCAAATCCACGCAATTATCATTTAACGACAATGCGCTTATCTGAGCGGCATAATAATCGGTCTGATAATCCCAGGCCCAGCCATGTCCCATGATCTCGTCTTCGAATGCATTATCATCACCAATGATATTGCCCTCGATAGAGGTAATTCCCTGCTTCTTCAGAGCTTTGGCCCATTCATCCAGAACATGTGTGATATCACCATCGAAATACCTCCCGCTGATGCTGGGATCACCGCTGCCCCGAATAATCACATCTCCGGCCAAAATACCATTGCTGTCAGACCCGGCAGTAGCGAACAGGGTTGTATGATAGCGATAATCCGGCCCCAGTCCAACCAGGACAGCACTGGTGGTAAAAAGCTTCATGTTCGAAGCCGGCATAAAGCCTTTGCCGGCGTTTCTCAAATACAAAAAGTCGCCGGTTTCAAGGGATTGTATTGCCACCCCCCAATGTGCATTGGCAAATTCCGGAGCAGAAAACAGTCTTTCCAGTTCTGACTGTAATCTCTCTGTCGCTGTAAAGCTGTGGATTGCTGAAGGGTGCCGGCTGCAGCCAATAAAAAGGACACCAACGCTCCAGGCAAACAAAAACAGAAAGCAAACCCTTTTGCTCACGACCCTCTCTCCTTTTAATGAATAGTTTTTAAAATTAGCTAAATCGAGCTAAATAATCAAGGCTTTTTCATCAGCTTTTTTAAGATTGACATTCACTTTAAAAACCCCTACTTTTCTAACCACAATCTGCTATAAACATATCCTTTGCATAATCCGAGTCTTGCAAAAACCTGAATTTTTACCTGGAGAGGAGCCCTACGGTGGAGGCAACCGCTGAAAAATTTATAAAGCTGATCGAAATCATGTCAAAACTGCGAGGCAAGGAAGGCTGTCCCTGGGATCAGGAACAGACCCATCTCTCCCTGCGGCAACACTTGCTTGAAGAGACCTACGAGGTTTTAGAGGCATTGGATGAACAGAATTTTCCTGCTCTCAAGGAAGAGTTGGGGGACCTCCTCTTACAGATTGTTTTTCACGCTCAGCTGGCCCGGGAAGAGAATATGTTCTCGATGCAGGATATAATCGACGCCATCAACAACAAACTCACAAGGCGACATCCGCACGTTTTTGGTGATGAGCGCGTCGAAAGCGCCGAGGAGCAAATCGTTTTGTGGGAACAAACGAAACTGAAAAAAGAGGGCAAAAAATCGGCGATTGACGGTGTCCCCCGCCAGCTGCCGGCCCTTGTTCGCGCCTATCGCCTGCAGAATAAAGCCGCAACTGTGGGTTTTGACTGGCCAGATATCGACCCGGTATGGGAAAAACTCAACGAAGAAATTGCCGAGCTCAAACAAGCCATTCAAAAAAAAGACAAGGAATGGATAGAAGAGGAATTGGGAGACGTGTTGTTTTCAATTGTAAATTTGTCCAGGTTTCTCAATTGCAACCCCGAGGATGCCCTTCGAAGAACTATTGAAAAGTTTATTAAGCGTTTCCAACTGATCGAAAAGAGATTCGCAAGTCAGAACCGCTCCCTGCAACAGGCGACCCTGGCAGAGCTGGATGCGGTCTGGGACGATATTAAAAGAGAGGAAAAGAAAAACGCGGATTAATACCGCCGTGCAGACAATCCGCGTTTTTCACAACGTTATAAAAGATACAGTTATTCTTCGTCCTCTTTTGACTCTTGAATAACCCTTGATTCCAGCTCCTTGGGTAGTGGATCATAGTGAGAAAACTGCCGACTGTATGTCGCACGTCCCTGAGTCATAGACCTCAACGTCGTTGCATAGCCGTGCAATTCTGCCAGCGGAATTTTGGCCTTTACCACCTGGAATTGGCCTTCCGACTCCATTCCCAGAATTTTTCCCCGCCGGCTGGAAAGGTCTCCCATGACGTCACCCATGAACTCCTCGGGGCACTTTACCTGAATATTGTAAATCGGCTCGAGGATGAGCGGCTGAGCGCTTTTAAAACACATTTTAAAGACTTCACGGCCGGCAATTTGAAATGCAATATCCTTAGAGTCGACCGGATGCTCTTTGCCGTCATAAACGATGGCTTTGACATCAACAATTTTATAACCGGCAACAGCCCCCTCATCAAGAACCTGCTTGATTCCCTTTTCAATGGAAGGTATAAAAACCTGAGAGATAGCACCGCCAACGACCTCGCTTTCAAACTCGAATCCCTCTCCGCGTTTCAGAGGTTCAAGCCGCATCCAAACTTCTGCAAATTGACCGGCACCGCCACTCTGTTTTTTGTGTCTGTATTTTTCATTACTCTTGCCGACAATTGTTTCGCGATAGGGTATTTTCGGTTTCTTCTGATCAACCTCAACACCGAATCGCTCTTTGAGCCGCTGTATGATAATGGTGATATGCAATTCACCCTGTCCCGAGACAACGGTTTGGCGCAACTCCGGATCAAATCTAACCTGAAAACTGGGATCGATTTCATGCAAGGTATGCAGACCGTTGGAAATTTTTTCTTCATCGCCTTTGCTGCGGGGTTCTATAGCCACATCAACGACCGGTTCGGGAAAGTCAATAGGATCAAAAATAACCGGATTATTCTTGTCGCAAAGCGTGTTGCTGGTGTGTGTGTCTTTCAATTTAACCAGCGCACCAATATCACCTGCTTTAAGAACATTGGTTTCCATTCGATTACGACCATTGAGCAAATACATCTGACCGACTTTTTCGCCCGAGCCCTTGGAAATATTATAGGCTTCCTCACCAGGTTTTATCTGACCCGAATACACCCGAATAAGAGACAGTTCACCGACATGTAGTTCAGAAAAGGTCTTGAACACGAACGAGGCAAAAGGATCATCTTCTTTTTGCTCAAGTGCGATCTCATTTTCATCCTTGTCTTTCGCCTTTATGCTTTTGCCATCCTGAGGAGAGGGTCCGTAAGCAGCAAGAAAATCCATCAGGGTTTGAGTGCCCATATTGCCGGCAGCATTACCGCATAGAACCGGAAAAATGGTGCGTTCCAAAA
>CAZMUU010000182.1:0-7175 GCA_964569215.1 uncultured Cytophagia bacterium | reverse complement strand
GTTTAAGGATGTGTTATTTAATATGTTTGCTACTGTTTTTAGATTATATTATTTATAGTTCTCAGTGCGGTAGGAGTTATCATACTAATAGAAGCGAGAAGTATGAGTTTTCAATCTACTTTTAACCCCTGTTTTCTCATTTCTTCATTGATTTCTTTCATTGCTGTCTTTTTTGTAATATACTCCATATAATTGTTGAAAATTTTTTGATATTCTAGAGGATCTTCGAACATTTGAGCTGATCCAACTTTATCTTTTACATACTTTCTTATATTCTCTCCAAGTTTTTCATACTCATCTTCATCGAGACTTTCTAGAATACTTGACCACTTGATAATGTTATCCATGTGTTGTTCCCCATATTTTTCAATGAGGGGGGTTGTATCTAATTTACCGATAAGATTCTTTCTTCTCATATAATCATTGATAAAATATGAGATGTAATCGTTTCGGTACTTTTTCTCTAAATTTTCTAGAGTTTTTTTGACTACATCTTTTTTGTTGATCTTCTCTTTTTTGTTGATTTTTTGTCTTATGTTTTTCACGATTTTTTCTTTCAGAGATTTGATCTTCTGAAATTTTTCGTTTTTTGATACTTTGTTCATTACTGATCCACCAATGAATCCTGCACATGCGTATTTTGCTATTACGAGTACATTCATGATTTTTTCTCCTTTTGTTTATCATCCAAAAACGACTGTTAATACGCTTATCCTTTTTTATCACCTCCCTCTTGTCAAAAGATATAGGTATACCCGATCGATAGATTATCCAGGTTGATCACGTTATAATTAATATTGCTCATATATTGATCATAATATTTGAGCCTTCGGATTTCATAGGCGACATCAAGGCGTCCCATATCGAAAAGTTCAAGACTAAGGCCCATACTATAACTGTCGGCAGCCGGACCTCTGTCCTTAAAGGCGGATCCATCCGGTAGAAAAGTCTGTGGCAAATATTGATATCCTGCCATCAGGGTTAAAGCCGATGAAAGTTTTATGCCGGCACCAAATCGCAGAATATGCTGATCCATCCAGACATTATGAGTCGTATCCGTATGATTGTCGGCAAATTCAAAATCGGCTGCACTATAATTGGTAAACTGATAATCAAAAGAAAATAAAAAACTCGATGTCGGAGTCATATGAAAACCAAAGCTGTATTGTGCCGGCAATTTTGCCTTATCGTCACCGGATGTCGTTGTAACTGCAGAACCTGCACTGTCCGTGATTGTTTGGGTATATTCCCACTCACGGCTTATGGTACGGGGGAGAAGAATATTGATCCCGATTGAAAAATTATCAAAATTGTATATACCGCCGATCGTCGCGGATATTGCAGAAAAAGTTGAAGAACCCGAGTATTGGGTCTTCAGGCTGTCAAAGCCAAAACGAAAGCTGTTTTGATCCGCCAGATCAAAGTAGCCATGCTTGTTGAGATATTGTCGATCTTCGCTTTCCCCCCTGAATAAACTCAGTCCCATACCCAGGTGGAGCCGCTTGGTGAATGCGAGGCCGAACCCGATTCTGCCACTTTGTAAATCTCCGGTTCGTTGACGTAAAAATCGGTACCAATCCACGCGAACGGTATCCAGCCCGGTTATTCTTTCAGGCATATTATTCCGGGTGTATCCCAGATGAGGATCAAGATAGGTGTAGTTTCGTTCAAAATCCTGGACATTGAAATCATTCTTGTAAGCCGCTGATACGGTCATTTTTTTATTCAGTACGCGAAAGGGATAAGCAATGGCAATGGAATTGAGTGCAAATCCATTCTTTTCCTGCATCCAATCCGCTGCTTCTTCACTAAATGGCTCCAGTCCGGTATCGGGTAACCGAACCTGATAGGAGGTATCGATAGCGAGTTCATCATCCCATATCGGCAGACCCGTTAAGGGATCGATATTCGCTGGATCCGGCGTATATAGGCCTTCAAGGTAAAAAGGCAGTGTAACGAAGAGGCGGTTGGGTCGATATTCCTGATTTTCATACCATTTTTTGCCATAATTATTTACCGACACGGAAAACGCAAAATCCTCTATAGCCGATAATCCCGCAGGATTATAATATAGCGATGCAAGCTCACCTGATATTGACGTAAAGGCGTTGCCCATAGCTATCGCTTTAACGTCATAGTCCCGGATCTCTGAAATCCCCTGAAAAGCCAGATCATCGCCACGGTGCTGTGACCATGCTGATGAAAACACAAACAGCACGATAAAAACGATGAGGAAATTGAGATTGAATCGGTTATGATGAAACATGGAAATAAACATATTGATTTCTCCTCAACTATTTAGAATTCAAATCCAACAGAGAACCGGTTTATATCGCCCAAATAGTCGCCGTAATCATTATAGGAATAATCCACTTTGATAATTTTATATTTAACGCCAAATCCGAGGCATAGTCCTGCAGTGTCATAGTTTACTTTATAACCGCCACGGAAAAAAAACAAATCTGCAAAGGCGTATTCCATGCCAAAATTATACTGTTGATCATAATCGCGCGGCTGGACGATATCGAATGAAAAGAGCAAAGATTGATTGGTAGTGGAGAGGAACAAATTATGTTCGGGAGAAATGAAAAAAGCGGAAACACCGATATTCATCGTTTGCGGCAACGGATAGGATTTATCATAATACTCGACTTCAGGGCCAAAGTGGCGCAGAGTTGCCGCCAGCTTGATGCTTCGCCAGCCCGTGTTGTAAAAAATACCCCCGTCAAACATAAACATGGACTTTTGCTTGACATCCATATTTTCGCTGGCATATTTTGCAGTAAGGCCAAAGGAAAACTTGTTTGTCAGCATGCGGGCAAAACCGATACCCACTACATTGGCGCCGGGATTGATAACCTGTCCGGTTAAACCCGGATTATAGCCGTCTGCAAGGGGTTTTAATTGCTCAACCGTCGTAACTTCGATTTCTCCATAATCGGCATACATCCCCATGATCCCCACCGCCCAAACACCATAGTGCGAATAGGAAGCTGAAAACGATCTTTGTCCGGTATCGAGAAACCAGTCCACGTTCGAAACGGCAACCGAAAAACGCTCCTGCTGAATCAGCATAGCCGGATTCCAGAACATCGCATCGGCGCCGACAGCGAGCGAAGAATAGGCTTCACCCAGGGCAGTGGAACGGGCGCCTGGCATGACCTTTAAAAACTGAAAAGAGGTGACACCGACTTTTTTAAAGGCATATAGCGGGCTTGCCACCACCGCGCAGATCAAAACAAGAATGATCACTATATTTTTATGCGTAAAGCGTTTCATAAATCATTCTCCACATTTATTTCATAATAATAAATTTACCGCTTGCCCGGTCTCCATCAGGCGTCGTGACGATGTAAAAATAAATACCGGACGCCATTTCCTGATGATTCAGGGTCACTTGAGTTTTATTGGTTGAATAGACAGGCTGGTCATGTTCGATGACATCCACCAATTGACCCGCATAAGAGTAAATTCGAATGGTGCATTTTGCCGGCAAACCGTAAAAGCCCAGCGTTTCCTCCGGCAATCCCTGAAAACCGGATCTCTCCATAAAGGGATTGGGAACAACATAGACTTTATCCATTTTCTCTACAGAACGAATGTTTTTTTGCCAAAAAGTTGCATTGGACCTGGAGCTTTGCGTGCCGTTTTCATCCACTGAAGAGATGGCGTAGAATCTGGTATCGCCGACGCTGAAGGAGATATCTTCATCGATATATTCGTACATACCCTCCTGATTCATGGCTTGTCCGACATTGACACTATCGATTATGGTCCATGGCCCCATTCCGGCAACGCTGCGGTAAATATAGTATTTCGAAATATTACTTTGCAGATAGGGAAAATTTTCCTGATCCGGCTTCCAGTTGAGACGAATTCTTGCATCCGGTGTATTTTGAATAAAAAGAGCGGGCGCCGGCGGTGGCAGCGATGGCAGGCTATAAACACCATCTCTTGGATGATCTTCAGGCCAGACCGGCGCGGCCGGTTCATAACCGAGATAAGCTTCGAATGCCTTGCGGGTTACATCGTGTACCGTTACAACATTCGAGTTGACATAATCCGGATATCCAAAATCATCAATATAGCGTTCGGTCACGGTTTCGCCATTGATGACCACAGGACGATTCCAGCTCGGAACATTGGACCACTGATCCGTTTTACTGCCTCCCTCAACCCGTTTACCCGGCTCTGCACCATAACCGATCACTTCAGCAATGGAAAACTCGATTTTATCGCCGGGCTCGAGCGTATAGGGACCAAAGGTTATTAATCGCATACCGGCATCCGCCGTTTGCCGGTAATTAAATGCAGCCCTGCCGATCCAGCGATCTTCGGGGTCCGGCGGATCCGCCCAGGTGGTACTGCGCAATTTGTAGACCCCGCTCCATCTCGTTACCGGATTAAAGGGATCCTTTTCGTGCATCATTTTCTGACTGTTGGTGTTTCCCGTACTCACCTTGTTACACCAGGGCTGTTTCATATGAAAATTTTCATCAACTTCAAAATACCAGGTATAATCATAGTTTCCCTGATCATCCGGCAGCTCGTTCTTGAGGGCAAAGTGATGAATATTGGGATCATAATTCTCTGCAAATACGGTTGTAGAACGAATGCGACCGGGCTGCGCTGTTTCCGATTCATTCTCAAAGCCCAGCACCGCCGCCGTATCCTCGAGCGCTGCCGGCACCACCTTTGCGAGGTGGGTTGTATCATAGTAAAGAACCGCCCATCCAGGGGCTTGCGGACTGCACAAGCCACCACCGTTCTTTCCGGTCTGAGCAAATTCCAGAAACAGTTCCTTGTTGGGTTCCGGTTTCGCCATGACGTCTTCGGTGACATTGAGTTTGACATTAAGATTCCAGGTCAGCCAGTATTCAGCATCCCAGTAATTTCGCAAATCGCCGCGGTAGATTCCCTGTTCGTATTTCCATTCCTGATACCAGCGCTGAAATCCGTACATGGAGGGAGCAAATCCGTAATTGAAACAAACCATGACATCTTTAAGGGTTGTGGTTTGTTCTATGGTCGCGGGCCTGCCATCGGTATCTCCGGTATACTCGAAAGTATACTCGTAAATGATAAAGTCATCATAATCGGGAAAACTCCAGGCACGCGAGGTTCGCGTCACCTTAATCCCCACAGGGGTGGCCCAGCTGGCGGTAATGACCTCTTCCGCTTCATCCGGATTATAGTCCGGATTGATCGTGCCGTCAGCAAGGACGGGAAAGTTTTCCACTTCATCTATCGATAGCGGAAAACTCCAACGGTTGAAGACCTTTTCCGGACTACTCGATCCGACAGCCCCGCAGAGCGCAAAGAGACGATTGTCCTCCCCGGGCAACCCATCCAGATTGGCGCCGATATAGACACCGGCACCCAATAAATTGTGTTGACCACTATACTCTATTCCGTTGACAATTGTCGCGGAACGGGACGGCCATTCCATCAGCGGCACGCTGGTTTGGTTGCCCGCTTCGCCGGTTTGCCACGCCCTGCCGATTTCACCGGTGTTGAAGACGGTCTCATGCAACATACCCCTGTCGTGAATGCGATAATCCTTGATCTGCGAAAACAAGACCGTGTTCAACATCAATACAAGGATAAAACAGATAAAATAATTTTGAGTTAATCGCATATTAAAATACTCCAAATCTTGAATTAATATTCAATCACACAACCAATACGAAAATGCCTGGGTTCATTGTCCAAAAGATAAAGTTCCTGACTGGTAATATAAGGCGCATATTCTTTGTAGGTTAAGACTTCTCTGCGATCCGTATGCCAGCGCGTATAGGCTTCCTGGCCGCTGGTAAAGGTACGGGAATAATGCCATTCAATCTCATTGAGCAAGTTGTAACCTTCAACATAGAGCAAAAAGTTGGTGTTTTTATATTCCAGCCGTTTTTGCAGCCGCACTCTCAGGTTCTTTTCCCATGGCGTTCGCTGGTTATGGCGCAATCCCTTACCGGTTTCATCCCAGGTATAGGGACGACCTGACATAATACGGTAGGTTCCGCTAAGACTCAAATTCGCCAGCGGCCTGATACCAAACAGGGAAAACCATCCTGAAGAGGGGGTGTTGTATTTCAATTGAATAACGATCTTGTGGGTGCGGTCAAAATCGAGATAAATATCTTCCGGATCGGGCAATTCCGTATAGCCGTATTTCGGATCCGGGGTTTCAAAAAAGGTTACCGGGGCGTTAAAAGCATTACTGCTCTTGCCTGTAGCCGCCTCCCAATTGTAGCGAATGTAGCCGCGAAGGCTGCCCCGCCGTCTTTCCAGGTCGACATGAAATCCCTTGATATCAGCATAATCGCGATTGACAAAGGTACGGTACTCGGTTTGTTGTTCATCGATATAATATGCGGTTTCGATGAGATTCTTTACATCCTTATAATAAGCGCTTAAATCCAGATTAAATCCCCACGGAAAAGAGTTGACAATGCCGATATCATAAGAATTGGTAATTTCGGGCTCGAGGCGGGGATTGCCGATCGCTTCAATGTCATTATTGATGGTGATTTGATTGAAAAGAATCTGATTAAAAGCCGGTCTTTGCATGAACGTTCCGTAATTCAGATGGAACACGGTCTGTTCAGAAATCGGAAAGGAGATTCCGATTCGCGGCTCCAGCTTGTAGGACACCTCAGCCCTTTCCATTGCCGCTCTTTCACGATCATAATAGGCTGCATTTTCTTCTGCAGTAAATTCCGGATTTCTTAGCGGCGAAAATTGATCGGCAAAATATTCGGTATTAAAATCGTAAAAATCGAGTCGCAAACCAATATTTGCAATCAATCCCTCGAATTCCATTTTATCCTGGATATAAAGAGCACCTTCGTAGGGCTGTTTTGCAAACTCGACATCGCGGTAATCTCCATAGCTATAGGTGTTTTCTTTGCGATCCACATCCAGATCATAAAAAGAGAATTGAATTCCTGTTTTTAGCAGATTGCTCTGATTCACCTGACTGGTCAAACTACCCTGAAAGTTATAGGTGCGGGTCTTGACATCTCCCTTGTCGTCATCCGGCCGGCCGACGCGCAAATAAGGCGGGCCATTATAGTCGACCCAGTTGCTGCTCTTGGCATAGTCGACGACAAACTCATCTTCCGCCAACAGCTCAATTCGCTCTTCAGAAACCAAATCGAGCATATTCATCTTGATAT
>CAZMUU010000181.1:0-7198 GCA_964569215.1 uncultured Cytophagia bacterium | reverse complement strand
GACCATGGGTCATGTTGTACAGGCGTGAGTTGCGGGTAAAAAAGGTAAATCGGTAATATCAGAAACAAAAGCACCAGGAGAGGAATCATGATCCAGAGATTTTGTGGCCTCATTATCTATAACCCCTGTTTTTGTGGGAAATGAGCTCAACACAAGCATTTATCGGCAAATCTGATTTTTTTGCAAAGTATTTCAATTCAATAATATGATGTTATGAATTTTATGGTAAATATTCAATATTTAAATCACCTGAAAAAGTTAAATAATGGATTGATTTATTGCAAAATGATTATTATATAGTGATATATCCACTATGTATTTTACGACTTTGCAATGAAGGCATTGATCCGACGTTCTCAGCCGATGTTTTGGATCATGATCAAGACGAACCACACAAAGCAGACGACGGTTTTGTCATCATCCGGGGAGAGCGGGTTTGGGCGCTTTCATCTCTTCATCATTCCTGCCTGCATTCCGGACAACAAACGACCTGATGCCATTGTGCTGATGTGGTCTTTGATTCTATTTGAACGATTTCATTATTGATACTGGGAAAAGCAAGCCGATTTTTTTATCACCTGGACATTATTGTATTCTCTCAAAAAAAACGTATGTTAAATTGAAAGGAGATTTATGCAAAGGTTAAAAAGAAATCGGATCGCTCTTTATGCCGTCTTGATGGTGGCACTTTTTTTGTTTTACACAATCTCCCTGGCTCAGATTCGTTATGAACTAAAAATGGGTGCACACATCGGCGGCTACTGGGGCGGTGCAGCGGTTGCTGACAATTATGCATTTGTCTCTCAGGGCACCATGCTTTCCACGATCGATCTTACCAACACCTCTCCATCCAAGGTCAATTCCTTTATGCTCATGGGAGAACCCACCGAGTTGGCTTGTTTTGATAACAAACTCTTTTTAACAGTGGATCAAGACGATTCCTCTTTTCAGGTTTTTGACGTTGAAGATCCGCTCAATCCGTTTTTAATCGGGACAGCCGACGTGTCTCTGGGCTGGGGTAGCGATTTGGTGGTCAATGAAAAGCTTGCATGCGTCACCTCGCGCACGGAATTTCATCTTATAGATATTACCAATCCTGCGTTGCCGGTTGTTGTGACATCGGTAAACCTGGATGCAAGGGATATTTGTCTCTTCGGCGACACACTTTTTGCAATCACGGCGCAACAGCTGGTTATTTATGACGTCAGCACGCTTGCAGAACCCAAAGAGATCAGCAGAATGCCCCTTGAAGACGGGGACATTGTCACTGTTCATGATAATCTCCTTTTTATCGGTATCACTGATTATGGTGGCTCGCGATTTGGTATGCAGATTGTTGATGTCAGCGACAAACGAAACCCCCGGCTTGAAGGATTCATGACAACAACCGCGGATGGGGCGGAGCAGGATTATCTGGCTCCGAAAGCGATCATCGTTGCGGGAACGACCGCTTATGTTGGTTGTGAAGATGCCTGGTTGATCATCGCCGATGTTTCGAATGTTGATTCTCCTTTCAAGGAGAGTGAAATCAGACTGGCCACAGGGACATTTCCCGGCATCAATTCGTTGAATATGTCCGGTTCTTGCCTCTATGCAACCACCGGGGCCTGTGCAGCCGGTTTTATCGAGATCGATGTAACGGATAGCGGCAACCCTGTCATTGCCGGTCAGATGGTGGAACCCTGGGATATTCAGAGTCTGTTTTCCCGCCGTGATACTCTGTATGTCTCTTCAATTGAGCGGTTATGGATTTATAAGGTCAATGATCCGGATCATCCGCTTTTGCTGGGCTCAGACGATCGCTGGGGTGACATGGTGCATATTGCCGCTGCCGGTAACTATCTTTACGGTGTTCGGGACGATTCATTATATATTCTCAATGTTTCTGATCCGAAGGCTATACAGTTTACCGGCAACTACCAGAGCAGCAAAGGCGAGCTGCGCCGGATTGATGTGAGGGATCAAAGCGTATTTTTGCTGAATTCGGACAAGGACCAACCCAATGTGCTTGTTTTGGATGTTTCAAATGCAGCAAATCCGCAGGAGATCAGCACCTATTCCTTAACCGGAGAAGCGCGTGCTTTGCATGCGCCGGCCGGGGATTCCTTGCTCTATGTGGCGTACAGCGGCGGACCATCGAATAACGGCTTTGTTATTTTGGATACGCGAAAAGCGGCAGGTCCACAGGTGGTTGGAAGCAATGATGTCAGAGGCGTTCCGAGTACCATCTGGGCGTCGGATTCGCTGCTGTTTGTCGGCAGCAATGCGGACAATGATTCCTGTTATTTGCAATCATTCAATATCTCAACACCGGCACAGCCTGATATATTTAATACTGTTGCCAAAGCGGGTGAGATATGGGATGTAAAAGCGAGGTTGCCGCAGCTGATGACGAGTCTGCCCACCGGTTCGCTCTATTTGTTAAACGGCCTGAAATACTGTCAGCGGGGTTATTTTGATGTGCCCTCTTCTCTCTTTTTTGCCTTGCTTTGGGAAGGAGGGTGGTTTCCCTTCGGCGTTGTAGCGATGTCCGGTTGGGGGGATTCCTCTACATTGCGGGCGAGCGCCAGCTGGGGCATCTTTTTCCTCTGGCTCTTTTATTGGCTGGCTGTGCAGGAACTTTCCATCCATCCCCAGGATGCCACGGTCTCCCAGGGAGATCAGGTAAACTTTAGCGCAATGGCCAAAGACATAAGCGGTAATGAAACAAAGGGAGAATGGAAATGGGAGGCGAGTGGCGGTGAAATCGATACGACGGGAAAATATACCGCCACGGAAACCGGAACATTTACCGTCACCGTGACCGATACCCTGACCGGAAAATCAAAAAGCACGACCATTACGGTAACCTCTGCAAGCGCTGTGAATGGGGCAGAGGGTGAAATAACGACATACCGGCTTGAACAAAATTATCCCAATCCGTTCAATCCCGAAACCACGATTGCCTACTCGATTCGGGAAGCGGCGCAGGTGCGTCTATCGCTTGTCAATATACGTGGCCGGACGGTTAGAACGCTGGTTGATAAATATCAGTCAGCGGGGGTATATCGATATCGTTTTAGGGCTGAGGATTTGCCTTCAGGACTCTATTTTTACCGCCTGCAGGCGAATGCATTCGAGCAAATACGTAAAATGGTTATAATTGAATGACCCTGGCCCAGAACGAGCAGCAGCAACACAAAATTCCCGACACAGTTGTCTTTTCAGCGGTTTTTTTGCCGGCATTTAACGGTGAAGAGCAGAAAAACCGCTGATTTTCTATCCGGTTTTATCCCTCTCTGAATATTTCTTTTCTATTTGCGATTCTTTGTGGGGTGAGTGGTCCAAACCATACTCAAATGGCCGGCAAGAAAATCTGTTTATAAAGGGATTATGAGATTATTTCCCCGTATTTTTTTGACACAGCCCCTTTATTTCATTCCAGGAGGTCGTATGCTTTTCGCTTGATTATTGCAGGGTGAAGTGATATTTTGAAACAATTCATGGTTTCAGGCTTTTAATCATCAATCAATGACCAGAGGAAAAAATGCCATGAAGTTGAAATTGTTAATCGTGATATTCATGCTGGCGTTGTTGACGCATGGCTGTGAGATTGATCATGGATTGGGTGTTCTGGGATCGAAGATTACAGGAAAGGTTATTTTTATCAATCACGATCAAATACCCGATTATGTTGAAGCTGTACGCATGGCTGCTGTTGTTGACTTTGATTTCAGTGATATCAGCCTCAGCGATGCGGTTCTTGCCAATACGTCAGTGAATTTAAGTCGTGAAATCTCTGAATATTATATACCGGCGCCGTTAGCCTCTTATGAATTGATCGTCGCTATCTGGAAACAAAAAGGTAAAGCCTGGAATGCCACCAATTGGCTCGGGTTTTATGGCTATGATCCGGTTAATCAAACAGTCGAGTACAAGAGCGTTACGTTGACCGATGGAGATCCTGTTGCAGAAAATATCAATATCTATTGTGACTGGTCGACGATTAGTCCTAATTGAAGAAGTGAATATGATGACCAGACAAATTCTAATTCTTATTTCTCTGTTTTTCGTTTTATCCACTCTGGCGTGGGGTGAAGACAGATCGTCGATTCAGGGAAGAGTTACCGCACAAGAGAGCGGTGAAGCCCTGGCCGGCGCCAATATACAGATCAGGAATACCTATATTGGGACGAGCAGTGACGAAAACGGCTATTTCCGTTTAACAAACATTCCTGCCGGTCCGGTAGAATTAAGCGTCAGTTATATCGGCTATAAATCCAAAACGGTCCGGCTTGATATCAGCACAGAACCTTTGCGAGACATAGACATCGTCCTGCGGGAAACACCCTTTAAAACCGAACAGGTCGTGGTTACCGCTTCAAGACAACCTGAAGAGCTGGCCTCAGCGGTCTCGAGCATAGATGTCCTGGCGGCACGGGATATCCGGCAGCGTAGCAGCGCACGCCTGGATGAGGCGTTGCTCTCGGTGCCGGGCGTGACTCTTGTTGGTGAAAATATCAATATTCGCGGCGGAAGCGGTTATAACCGGCTGGGTGGAAACCGTACATTGGTGCTCATCGATGAGGTTCCCGTGTTGACAAGTGACCTGGGTGCTGCCAACTGGAATATCCTGCCGGTATCACAGGTCGATCATATAGAGGTTCTGAAAGGCGCAGCTTCTTCGCAATATGGTTCCGGTGCCCTGAGCGGGGTTATCAATATCATCACCAAAGGCTCTACACAATCCCGCCATTTTTCTCTGCAACAGAGTTCAGGATTATATGACAAGCCCTCTGTTCCGGAATGGAAATGGACGGACAAGGTGCGCTATTTTCACCGAACCGATGTTGGTTACTCTGATACGTTTGGACCGCTTGGATTGCGGCTGGCGCTTTCGAGGCATCAATCTACCGGGGATCGTCAGAACGGACGGTTTGAACGCTGGACAATGACCGCCAAGGCGAGGTGGCAACTTGCAAAACAGTCCGATTTGACCCTCTTTTCGACCTACAGCATGGAGGAGCGTGAACTGTTTTTGCAGTGGCTGGAGCAGGATCGCGCTTTAATGGTACCGCCTCCGGAACTGGGTAATAGCTATGAACTGGATGGTTATGTCGGTTATTTGCAATATTATACTCTTTTTTCGCCCACCTTGTCGACAAAGATCCGCCTGTCATATAATCAGCAATTGGTCGGAATCCCGGTCAATATTGAAAATGCTTTTACGCCGGCAATCGGTCTGGGTGGTGAGTTGCAGGTTCATTGGACACCCCACTCCAATCACAACCTTTCCCTGGGCATGGATTACAAGCGCGATGACGTTCAATCCGAATACTATGGCAAGCGCAGTGCCAACGGATTTTCTCCATATGCGCAGCATATTTGGAAAGTTTCCGAACGCATACAGGTGAATACCGGTTTGCGCTGGGACACCTATACCCTGGTGGGCGATTCGGTGGAAATGCAGCTTAGCCCAAGAGCGGGGATCAGCTTTCAACCCGTGTATGGAACCATAATACACGGCTCCATCGGCAGGGGATTTCGTGCTGCAACAGTTGTTGAGCGCTTTATTTCAGTGGGAGGAAAGGATTTCAGAGCTGTTCCCAATCCGGATTTACAACCGGAACGATCCGTCTTGCTTGAATTGGGGGTGCGGCAGCATCTCGGCAGCAGCGCCTATGCGGAAATGAATCTTTTTTCCAGTACTTATAAAAATCTAATCGAGCCGACGCTTTTTGCTGATCTGTCGGCACAATTTATCAATTATCCCGCTGCACGTATCCGGGGTGTGGAAGTCGAATATCGCTGGCAGATTTTACCGAAATTTTTATCGTTGCAAACCTCTGCCACCTGGCTCGATGCCAGGGAGCTGGAGACTGATATCGTTCTGCCATACCGGCCGCACTTTTCAGCTTATTTTTCTCCCGAAATCGAATATGGTCCTTACCTCATACGGCTGGATTTCAGATATGCAAGCCGTCTCAAACGGGTAACGGTCTATCCGCTGGATGAGCGCGTTCCGACCAAAGTCTGGAATTTTCATCTCATTTACCAAAGAAAGAACTTTGGTCTTGAATTTCACATCAATAATGCTCTGAATTATAACTATACCGTTTCAGAACGTGTGCTGGGAGAGATACGCCACTTTATGCTGACATTCCGCACCGAGATGTAAGCGAACCAAGGAGAAAAACCGATGAAAATCCTAAAACTCATTAGCATTGTATTGTTCATACCGCTCTTGCTGTTTTCTGAAACCAAAACGCTCAGCCGCAAATACGTTCCCATTATTGTTGAGAATCTTGATGAGCCTTTGCTGGGTATACAAATTCGCGAGCGGCTTTCGGATAGCGAATGGTCATCCTATACCTGGCAAGCGTTTCGCTATCATGCGGCCAATAATAGCTGGCGGTCGGTGCCCTACCAGATCGATGAAAAGGGCAACGAGAATAATTATATCCGGCAAGACAAATGGGACGGCATTTTGAGTGAACGCGATGAAATACTGTTCATGCCGGCGGCAATGGGCGATAAAGCGCCATTGTCGGCATGGCTTGATAATGAACAATCGCGACAAGAATCGCGTATCGAAATCGAGTTTAGCGATCCGGTTAATCCGGCTCTGAAAGGATGGGTCTATCTCTATCCAATGAATCCGGCCATTCAGTTGTCGCCGGCTGATACTGCGGGGTATCATGCCTACAAGCCGGGTCCGCCTTCTATTCCGGCTGCGGATACGGCCGCAACCACCGCTTATACGGTTGCCCATGATGCCGATGGCTGGGTCAATTATCTAAGGTTTCACACCCCCGGGGCCCTGGATATTCTGGACAGATTCAAGTTTCGCCTCGCCGGTGATCCGGCAATCGGATCGTGGGTGGTCAGTGAAGAAAATCTCAAAGCCAAAGAGAATCCGGTCAATTATTATTACGGGCCGATTCGCGCCTTTCATGATGAACGGACAAGACTGACACTGCCTTTCGGATTGTCGACAAATGAAGGCGATTACAGCTGGCACTATTTTCCCTATTCACTCTATATCGGTATCGACAACTTTCCTTTGGCCCAAAATATGATCGCTTATTTTAACGTCAACCGAATGCGACTTTCGATAGATTTTAATAACCGTGCAAACGGTATGTTTTTTTATTCCCATCGCAATCAGGACGGCGTGCGGATAGACGGCGTGCCGGATTCACCGGAGCGAGATCTCGAC
>CAZMUU010000180.1:0-7204 GCA_964569215.1 uncultured Cytophagia bacterium | reverse complement strand
GTCATATTCCTGCAGTTAACCATTCAGTACTTCCTCGTCCCAGAGCAAGGTATAGGGTATCTCGGCATATTCCAATGCTAAAAGCACAGCATCATCCCAGGCCTGTTTATTGGGTGGAGCATAAATTGCGATGGAAGGGGCTTTTTCAAGCAAAATAGAGTCCATGTTTTCCTGTTCTATCTGGGCATACATCTCCCGTACGCCGGCTCCCTCGATTATTTCGAATGAAATGCCGCGAACACGGCATTCCCGCTCTATAAATGCATAATAATCCACAAGAAAAGATCCGCCGCGGTAGTTTAACAACCATTCAACATTTACACTCTTTTGCAAAATCCAGAATGCCAGGCCATACGCTTTTAAATGATCGGTTTGCTGAAGATCCATTTGAATTAAAATTTTCTGGGAGTGACCTGACGAAAAAAACAGACAGACCAACATCAGTGGTACGAATAATCTCTTCATCCTCTAATATCCCGTATACGTTTTCGTACTCTTTCAATATAAATACTTTTTGGGTATTTCTCCAGGATTGTTTCATAAAGAGCAATCGCTTTTTCTTGCTCTTGCAAATCCCGGTCATAAAGCTGAGCCATAAGATAAGAGGCGCGGTCGCGATATATGCTGTTTTCATCCGCGACAATCGCCTCGAGTCTCCGTATGGCTTTCTGCGGTGCTCCGAGTATGCGATAGATAGATACTGCCAGAAACCGAAACTCATCTTTGAGCGTATTGTTCTTTTTCAATTCCGCTTCGATGATCTGCAGACCCTCGATAAATTTTCGCCGTTCAATCGAATATAAAACCCGTCCATAATTCACCAGAGAGAGAGAGTCTGTCTGGTTCTCCTTAATCAACATAAAAAGTTGCAACACATCGTTGATGACTTTATCGGAAAGATCAGAATCCTTTTTGATCATTTTATCCAGAGTCTCTATGCTTTCAAAGGGCCGCCCGCGATACATATTGATTTTTGCCAGAGTCCACATTGCCTGATGGTAATATAAATCACCATGTTTTTTTTCAGCAAAATCCTTGTAAATGTCCTCTGCCCGCTGCAAATTTCCCTCGACTATATAACAGTTGCCTAATTGAAAAAAGGCTGTATGATAATATCTGGTTCCGGGCCACTTTTTGATCACCTTTTGATAATACGTTTTAGCAGTATCTGCGGCAAAAAAGACATTCAAGTATATATCTCCCATTCGCAGCAAGACTTGAATCGCCTGTGAAGATTGAGCGAATGCGCGACTGAATTGCTCATAAGCATGCAGTGCTTTTTCATAATCACCCTGATCATCATATATCTTGGCAAGACCGTGTTGTGATGGAATAAAATAAGCACTATTGGTATAACGATCGATAATGAGTTGATAGGCTCGCCGGGCGTAAACGGCCTGATTTTGTTTTGCCGCTGTTTGGGCAAATGCGAACAAGTATCGCCCTTTTTCATCAGACTCTTTTTCCAGAACAAGATATTGTTCGAGAGCGCTTTCATAATCATCTGCCACCACGAGTATATTGGCTAAAATTGATCGGATCGGGGATTCCAGCGATTGAAATTGCTTTAGTTGCTTTTTAAGAGCCGTTGCAATCTTTTTGGCAATTTGAGGTTCTTCGCAGTACGATAAAAAGCGCGATTCGATATAGGACTGTTGATTTAAATCCAATTGTAACAAATGTAAATACTCTCGGGCCATAAGATCAAAGTCCTGCTGATTGGCGTAGATGGCGGCCAATTCGTGAACATATAATGATTCATTTTTGAACACGGTACGAGCTTTTTGAAAGAGAGCTTTTGCTTTATCCAGCTGTTGCAGTTGCATCAGGGCCGAGCCGATGAGCTCATAGGCTTGCTTAACCCCCTGGTTTTCATCTAGCACTCTTTGCCATAGCTCAAATGCCTGTTTTCGGTCACCCTGGCGATAAATAGCGTCAGCTATATCAATCTGATATCGAAGGTGCCGTTTTTGCGTTTGTAGTTTTTTAACAAACTCGATAAATTGGTCATAGTGAGTCAATTGATAAAAACATCGTTTTGCACCCAAATAACCGGCAAGCTCATCCGGATTGTTCATGCTGGCTCGAGCATAATATTCTGCAGCCATTTGATACTGGCCCCGCCTCTCAAACTGTGTTGCCAGTCTCAACAGTTCGGTTCTGTTTAACCGATCCGTATTGATCTGAGCAAGCAACACCGAAAAAAGCAACCCGATTAAAATATATATTATATTACTTTTTTTCATTTTGTCGTTCCGAAAGAGACCTGAAATATTGTTCGATTAACTTGAGATAATCGTTGCTGAATCCCTGCTTTTTAGCTCTTAAAAGATCCCGTGTCAATTGATCTTCGTGGTCAAAATCTGAGGGAAGCGCTTCAGGACTCACCGTTTGGTACCTCTTCCCGGTTTCCGCTTTGCGCTTTTTGCTGAATTCCCGTTCGCGAATGGATTTTTGTGCATCAAGCATGCGGGACAAAATTTTCTCCTGTCTTTCAACGGTTTTCTGATCGATTTTTTGATCGCTAAAATCATCTTCCACCTTTTTCATGTCTTCTACAATTTTGTCGAGATCACCGAGAACATCGGACATCTCCTTTGCTTCTTCAGCCAGCCTCTGCAGGGATTTGCGCACCTGCCCCTGTTTGGCCGCCATCCTCGACATCGCTGCCTGTTCCATCAGTTGCTGCGCCATGCCCATGGTCTGCTGATTGATGCCCTGTTGCATTTGACCGAGTTTTTGCATCTGCTGCATAAATTGTTCAAAACTCATTCCGCTACCGCTACCCTGCATCATCATCTGCTGCATATTATCTATTAAGACTTTGACCGTTTTATTTATTTCATGCATCGCTTCTTTTTGCTCGATCAAAGATCGAGACTGACGGCGATCAACCAGAGCATCTCTGCCGTTCTCCATGTGTGTTTTTGCTCTTTCAAGGCTTTTGTCTATTTTTTGCTGAATAAATATATTTTGTTTTGCGGCGATGAATAGCTCTTGTGCAACCCGCCCCAACGCTTGAATCAGATCATTCTCCGACGTGGCCAGTTGTGGAATATCGGGTTTCGTCATTTCTTCCGTGTTGGATATATTGCGTTCCTGTTCCTCGGATAACTGTATTAAATCTCTGGATGCCTTGCGCATAGCCGCAATGGCCTTTTTCATAGCCTGACCACTCATTGAATTCTTGGCGGACTGCAATTGCTGCTCCATTTTATGCAGGGATTGTTCTATCTGCCTGGACTGGTTGTTTACATCGTCCGGTTCGCTCGCTGATAAAAGCTGTTTCTGAATGTTTTGCATTTTTGATTTAACCTCTTCTTCCTCAAAAATGTCAAGGGCGCGATCAACAGAATCCTTTGCCGTGTTCTCTGTTTCAGACATTTTTTCGGAAATTTCCCGGAGCAGAGATTCCAGGTTTTCGGCTTCCCTGATCGATGTTTCGTTGTGTTTTAGAATGTCCTTTTTGGCACTTTTTGACTTTGTTTCTTGCAGCGACTTTTGTTTTTGCTCCAGGCCTTGTGTCATTTTAATGGCCTGATCGAGTTGTTGCTCGAGTTTTAGTTTCTTAAAAATTTCTATAGCGCGATCCAGACGCTTTTGGAATTCATCTTCTCCTTTGCTTAGTTTTTCCAGCGTTTGGTTGATCATATTCTGATCGATATTTTCAATGGCTTTGGTCAGGTTCTTCATGACATTACGCAATTCGGGGGTCATGACATCGTCAACAAGGCGTTGTAGCTCTTTGTATTTCTCCAGGGTTTGCGTAGATATCAACCGATTGTCTTCCATTTTCTCAACCATATGATCAAGTTGGTCGGAAAGATCCCGGATTTCTTTCTGAATCTGTTGTTTTCGTTCGAGGGCGTCATTGACTTGCTGTCGTTCCCGCCACTCAAGTTCTTTGGCGCGTTTTAGATCCAAAGATAATTGATCGATTTCCTTTTTGAGACCCTGGCTCTTGTCATAAATGTTTTCAAAATGTTGTATGGCCTCGTCCTGTTGAAAAGCAACCTGTTGATAAATTTCATAGATCGAGGGAAACCTGGCTCTGTAATATTCCGTTTTTGCAGATTTTGGTCCATTTAGATTGTCGTTATCAAACGCTTCGAGATAATAAATGATCTCCTCGTTCGGCAGCATATCATATGATAACAGGCTCCAGGTGTGATTCAAGTTTATGCTTTCTTTCGGCTGCCTTGAAGCATAAAGGGTTGAATATTGAAATTTTGTAGAATCTACCGCCTCTTCGCTTTCAATCTTAAGCGACGCCAGTCTTATCTCAGATACGCCATAGTCATCTTCTGCGTGTATCAAAAGAGGAATATTCATATCCTCGGTCAATTCAATATCTCTGCCGGGATTGAGAACCTGTATAAATGGATGACGATCAGCCATCGTTTCTATCCGGTATACAATTGGTTTCGAATTTTGATACCCCTCAAAATCTTCAAGTAAAAAATGGTATTGATCATCCCGGCTTACCTCAAACACACCCTGAAAAAACTGTCCCTCTGATTCGATCTCTATAGCCTTCCGATTGTTAAAATTGAGCTTGATAGTTTTTATGGCCTTGTTCACCCTGCCCTTGATATGCACCTCAGAGCCCTTTAGGGCAGTGACATTGCCCACATTTTCTTCCAACAATATAGGGTCCTGATTTGTATAGGGGGGAGGAACCAATTTCAATTGCATTTGTCGAATCATCGGTAGCTCGACAACGGAAATTGTATAAGCAGGTGAATATCCGGCTATCTGGTATTGAAGAGAATCCTGAATATTTCGGACAACATGTTTGAACGTGTCCTGTTGTGATGCTTGAAACGCCTGCGCAGAGGAACGAGTGCTGTGCGTAAACTTTAACTGAAACCGATGTTGCTCTTCAGAATTTGTCCAGACCTTTACTGTTAAGGGCTTTCCTTTAACGATTTTGATATCGCCCGGCGTCAAAAAAACCTGAATCTGTGCCGTGTTGGAATAATCTTTTAGGGGATGAGCCAGGCGATGGAAGGCTGGAACAAAAACGGCTTTAAATGAAATTACCAGAAAGAGAGCCAACATCAGGAGAGCTCCTGTATATTGACCCCACCTAATGACGGGCCGCCGGTCAAGGAATTGAACAAAATCCGTCTTTTCAAATGTCTCATTGATCTGTACAAGGGAATGGCTGATTAATTCGCGCGAGTAATTTTCCCTGTTTTGTTCGTGTTTTGCAAACATCTGCAGGGTGTTGGCAAGGCGGTCATTAATCCCTTTGTAAAATTTTCCGACCGTCAGTGCAATTTCGTTGATGGGTGGTGTGTTGGGTCTGATAAAGATGTATAGTTTGGAACCCGCAACCCGAATCAGGAGAACGATCAATACAAACAAGGTACCTAACGCCAAGCCCAGCCGCACTATGGGATGAAAATGAAAAACGGCTTCGAGCAACAGACTAGAAAACAGGATGGGCAGGCTCAGCACCAGAAAACGAAAGAGCACTTTTAAAAGCGACAGAAAATTACTATGTTTTCGAAACCGGTCAAGCTTTATTAACAGTCTCTCATATATAACGTTTGACGTTCTCATATGATTAATGGGTCAATGCATAAATGACAATGTTCGTACCCATCCGTAAGGCTTTTTCACGAACCTCTTCCGGGTCACCATGTACCGCAGGATCCGCCCAACCATCCGAGATATTGGTATTGAAAGCATAAAAAACCACCATGCGCCCCTGATGAAAATAGCCAAATCCCTTTGGGGGGCCGCCATCATGCTCATGTATTTTAGGCAGGCCGTTAGGAAAGTCAAAGCGTACATGATAAACCGGGTGATCAAAGGGAATTTCCAGCAACTCTTTATCGGGAAACACTTTTTTCATTTCCTCGCGAAAGTACCTATCCATACCATAATCATCATCTGCAAACAGGAACCCTCCATTAATCAAATAGGTACGTAATCTCTTTACTTCTTTTTGGGAAAAAGATATGCGTCCGTGACCGGTTAAAAACAACACAGGGTGGGAAAAAAGGGCTTCATCCAAAAGCGATGCCCGGTGTTCGGCTTTCGCTGTTTTGAGCTGAACCTGTGTTTCCATATAGCGTAACAAATTGGGAATACTGGATGGATCGTTATACCAGTCCCCACCGCCACTATATTTCAAGCGGATCAGGCCTAACCGGTATGAGCTGTCTGCTCCCATGGCCGTTCCCGCAAGAAGAACAGAAAAAAGGATCAACAAGAACGTTTTAACCGACCTTCTGCTCATGATTCATTTATATCATGTTTGATTTCAATAAAGACTTTTTCTTTGATTTCGGACAACCACTTTTCAAATTCTTTCTGCATTTTCTGTTCTTTCGCCACTGTGGAAATCCGCTGCCAATCTTTTTCCAGATCAAGCGCTCTGGGTTTATCCCGCCTTAGCAATTTAAGAACATGAAAGCCGTATTGTGTTCTTACCGGATCCGAGTATTCACCGGGGTCCACTCCATCCAGGGCATAGACGAATTCTTTCGCCGTTTCTCTGAGTTGATCCATCTCAAACCGTCCCAAAAAGCCGTCTTCCTCACGGGACACGTCATCCTGGGAATATTTTGCCACCATTTTTTCAAACGACGCTCCGTTAATCAACTCTTTATGAATTTGTTTAATCTTTTCAGCAGCAGCGACATCATCTTCTCTGCTGGGTTCGGGTGAAATAAGAATATGCTTACAGTGAATTTTTTCACCACGTCGATCAATGAGTTTTATGATATGAAATCCAAACTGTGTTTTTACGATATCTGAAACCTGGCTAGGCTCAAGAGAAAAGGCGACCTCTTCGAATTCTCTCACAAAACCGCCGCGGGCCATGAAGCCCAAATCCCCACCCCGCGCTGCAGACCCGGGGTCTTCGGAATAGGTTTTTGCCAGCTCTTCAAACACTTCTCCTGCATTGATTTTTTCCTGTATTTGTTCGATCTGTTCTCTGGCACTGCTTATGGCTGCCTCTCCGGGTTCCGGTGTAACCAATATGTGACTGATCTCCACCGTCTCTTTCATGGATGGCAACGAATCTTTATAGCTAGAATAGAACTCTTTTATTTCCCGGCGGGTGATATTTACATCGGAAATTTTTGAACTTCGTACAGCTCTTCTCCGCATCTCTTCTGCAATCTGTTCCCGGTAATTTTTGCGAACTTTGGTAATGCTCATGCCAAAATACTCTTAAACCTTCTCC
>CAZMUU010000179.1:0-7267 GCA_964569215.1 uncultured Cytophagia bacterium | reverse complement strand
AACTTGCACAGCGGCTTCAGGTTATTCTCGGAGATGAAGTGGCCGTCTTTAGCCTCTCGGGATTACGTCATTTTCAGGATATCCCGGACGTTAAAAAATTCAGGGTTACCGGTTATTTTGAAACCGGATTATATGAATTTGATGATATTATTGCCTATATTTCCCTCGAATCAGCTCAGCAATTGTATCAGATGGATAAAAAGGTAAACGGTATCTGGATAAAACTCGATCACTATTCTCATGCCGATCGGGCTGCCCGGGAAATCAACAAAAGAATCGGTTTTCCATATCAGGTATTAACCTGGAAGGACATGAATCCGAATCTATTCGCCTGGATGGAAATAGAAAAGTGGGCAGCGTTTGTGATACTGAGCCTTATTATAACAGTGGCTGCTTTTAACATCGTCAGCACTTTAATTATGGTCACCCTGGAAAAAACGCGCGAAATCGGCATTTTAAAATCCATGGGAGCATCGTCTGCCACCATTCGGCGTATTTTCACCTACCATGGCTTTATCGTTGGAGTGGTGGGAACCGTCGTGGGATGCGCTGCCGGTTTTATTTTTTGTTTTATTCAGCAATATTTCAGAATCTTTTCTCTTCCAAAAGATATTTATATCATCAGTTGGTTGCCGGTAAAAATGCAGCTGACCGACTTTATTTTAATCGGAATTGCTTCAATTGTACTCACGTTTTTGGCGGCTGTTTATCCGGCCCATACGGCCTCCCGCCTGGATCCGGTAAAATCTATCCGTTATGAATAATAAAATGAAAGTCAGAGCATGACAGTAGAAAAAAACATTTTAGAGATCAACGATCTGTATAAAACATATCATATAGAGGGTGGCCAGGATGTACGGGTTCTGAAAGGTATTCATCTGGAACTAAAAGAAGGAGAAATCGTTACCATTTATGGACCCTCTGGTGTTGGTAAAAGCACTCTTTTACATATTATTGGTGCGCTTGACCGGCCTACAAAGGGAAAAGTGAAGATCGATTCAAAGGATATTTTTAGCTTAACCGACACAAGATTGGCCATGTTTCGCAATCGCACGATAGGGTTTGTCTTTCAATTTCACCATTTATTGCCGGAATTTTCAGCGCTGGAAAATGTCATGATGCCGGGAATGATTGCGCGACAGAACCGGGAAGAGGTAAAAAAACAGTCGATTGATTTGCTCAACAGTGTAGGCCTGGCGGCGCGTCTGGACCATCGACCCCGTGAATTGTCCGGAGGCGAACAACAAAGAGTCGCTGTCGCCAGAGCACTTGTAAATAATCCGAAATTGCTCCTGGCCGACGAACCCTCGGGAAATCTCGATATGCGAACCGCCGATGCTCTGCACGAATTGTTGTGGTCCCTGAGCCGGGATTATAAAAAAACCCTGGTTATCGTTACCCACAACCCCGACCTGGCAACCCATTCGGACCGCGTCATCGAGTTATTGGACGGAAAGGTCAAAAGTGATATAAAATCCAAATTGGCATAATATTTGGAACAAGTGAAACCATAACGAGTAAAATTCTATAATTATATGTTTTTTAGACAAGAGTCTGGTTACAAGCGACTCTCTCTTGTCGCATTTTTGATTCAAATGTCCTATTTTAAGATCAAAAAAAAACCTTTGAAATTTTACCCTTGCGGTTTGTGCTAATAATTTATTATCTTAAAATAGGGTAATACGCATTGTAACACTCAATAAAAATTCAAGCAGGAGTATGACTATATGAAGAATAATTTTTCCAGTCGTGTACAAATGGTCATCCAGTTTGCCAGAGATGAAGCACTTCGTTTGGGACACGATTATATTGGAACCGAACACCTTCTCCTTGGCCTGATACGGGAAGGCGAGGGGATAGCGATAGAGATATTACAGTCATTGGGCGTGGATCTCGAAGAGATAAAGAATGCCATCGAAGACGCAGGCAGAGCTTCGGGAGACACAATGACCATTGGCAATATTCCCTTTACCAAACGAGCGGAAAAAATTCTAAAAACGGCCTATATGGAAGCAGATCGGCACAAATCCGATATTATCGGCACAGAACATCTGCTATTGGCTCTGGTTAAAGAGAAAGAAGGTCTGGCGGCACAGATTTTAAACAGTTTCCAAGTCACCTATGAAGCGGTCAGCCAGGAGCTCGATAAATTGCTGCAAGGCAGCTCTTCAGCACAGGGAGATGCTGAAGGACAGGCCGCCCGTTCACAGACACCGGCCCTGGATCACTTTGGCCGTGATTTGACCGAAATGGCGCGTCACGGTGATCTTGATCCGATTATCGGCAGGGAGATGGAAATCGAACGTGTTGCACAAATCCTGAGCCGACGCAAGAAAAACAATCCGGTGCTCATAGGAGAACCCGGCGTTGGCAAGACCGCTATCGCCGAAGGATTGGCTCTGCGAATCATAGAAAAAAAAGTGCCTCGAATTCTATATAACAAAAGAGTGGTGACCATGGATTTAGGCGCCATCGTCGCCGGCACCAAATATCGCGGTCAATTCGAAGAAAGGATGAAAGCGATCATCAATGAATTGATTAAATCAAAAGAGATTATACTTTTTATTGATGAATTGCACACCATCGTTGGAGCCGGAGGAGCATCGGGCTCTCTCGATGCTTCTAATATGTTCAAGCCCGCCTTGTCACGCGGAGAGATTCAATGTATTGGTGCCACAACATTGGATGAGTACCGCCAATTTATCGAAAAAGACGGCGCACTCGAAAGAAGATTCCAAAAGGTGATGATCGATCCTCCTAACCTCATTGAAACTGAAGAGATTGTTAAAGGATTGCAGTCCCGTTACGAAACGCATCATCGGGTAAGATACACGGACAAATCAATTCAACAAATTATTCATCTCTCAGACCGATATATTACCGATCGTTTTCAACCGGATAAATCCATCGATGTGCTGGATGAAGCCGGTGCCAGAGTACATCTGGCCAATATCGTCGTCCCTAAAGAAATTACAGACCTTGAAGAAAAAATCAAAAAGACCCGTACGGAAAAGGATCAGGTTGTGCGATCACAAAATTTCGAACAAGCCGCCATTCTGAGAGATCGTGAAAAACAACTCGTTCGAAGCCTGGAAGCGGCTAAATCCCGTTGGAACGAAGAACAGGAGACCTCTTTTGCCTCAGTGACCGATGAAGATGTCTCTCAGGTCGTTTCCATGATGACAGGGATACCCGTCACACGCGTTGCCCAATCGGAATCCTCCAAGCTTTTGAATATGCGCGAAGAAGTCAAAAAACGAATTGTTGGTCAGGATGTGGTTGTAGACCTTTTGAGCCGCGCTATCAAGAGAACACGTGCAGGACTCAAAGACCCCTATCGCCCAATAGGTTCTTTTATTTTTCTCGGTCCCACCGGGGTAGGTAAAACGCACCTGGCCAAAGAATTGGCGAAATATCTGTTCGAAAGCGAAGATGCGCTTATTCGCCTCGACATGTCTGAATTTATGGAAAAATTTTCAGTCTCTCGCCTGACCGGAGCACCTCCGGGTTATGTCGGCTATGAAGAGGGCGGCCAATTAACCGAAAAAGTCAGAAGACACCCCTATTCAGTGGTCCTGTTCGATGAGATTGAAAAAGCGCATCCGGATGTCTTTAATATTCTTTTACAGATTCTCGATGAGGGTCATGTAACGGATTCGCTCGGCCGAAAGGTGAACTTTAAGAACACAATTCTGATTTTAACCAGCAATATCGGCGCCCGAAAAATCAACAAGAATATCAATTTCGGTTTCGAAAGCACCTCAAAAGATGAAAAAGCCGGTTACGAAACCATGAGAAACCGGATTATCGAAGAATGCAAAAATCTCTTCAATCCGGAATTTATTAACCGCGTTGATGATATTGTGGTTTTCCGTCAGCTGGATCAACAGGATATGCTGAAAATCGTCGACATTGCCATGGAGGAAATGTTATCAAAGGTTGCCAGTCGCAGTATTGAAATCGAATTAACCAAAACCGCCAAAGAATTTTTGGCTGAAAAAGGGTTTGATCCCGTCTATGGAGCCCGGCCTTTGAAACGGACGATCCAAAAATACATAGAAGATCCTCTAGCAGAAGAAATCCTGAAAGATCGTTTCAGTGACGGCAGTAAAATCCGGATCAAAAAAAGAGGAGAGCGACTCGATTTCTCGGAAGCAGCTTCATCGAAATCCAAATCCAGGGGTAAATCGAGAACGCGAAGGATAAAAAACGAAAAATAAAAAAAAAGGCGAGTCACTTGACTCGCCTTTTTTTTAATACTGTATGATTTTTACCAGATCACCTTTTTCAATACGGTCATTCATCGACAATCCATTCAGCAGAATGGCCTCTTCCAGTTGCCCGGCAGCAACCCCCAGACTGCTCAGCACCTCTTTTGCAGTACCGGAACGCCTGCTTTCTCTGACCTGCAGGCGGGCAGGCTTGACATTGATTTTTTGCGGATCGGTTAATCGCCTGAACCCTTGCATGGTGTTGGAAAAAAGCGATTGATATTGTGAAAAAACTTCTTTCCCGCTTAATCCATGAATAGTAAATACAGAGTTGCCCTTTTGAATGAAATAGGACATAACCTGTAAAAGTTGCTGTTGATCAGCGATTTCTGAAATCAACCGTTCTGCAGCCATCCCGTTGACTTGAACGGACTCTCTGGACAAGACCGTTGCTTTGGTTTGGCTGACAAATTCCGATGCCGATTGAGCAGAATTGACGTTTTGTTGAACGGTTAACATGAGTAAAGCATCCTCGGAAGAAGATAACATTTGTACCTGTGATGGTGTGTTATTGACTTTCCAGTTTGACGGTACAGGAACGACAAATGTCATGACCGGATGATAGAATGCATTCCCTTCAACATATCCCTGGCGAGGATCTTCACCGAAAACCATGCCATCTAGCCGGCGTAAATACGCCTCTTCCTTGACAGCGTATTGCTTTCCAGGTGTTTTGGCCTTCCAGGCTGCAGCTTTTTCGTTTACAGCTTTTACACGGTTTTCCGGATTTGGGTGGGTGGAAAACCATTCAGGTAAACCGTTCTGACCCGAGGATGGATTAAGCCGCTCCAGAGTCTGAAAAAAATGCGCCATAGCGGTCGCATCATATCCCATCTTTATTGAATACTCTACTCCCAAATCATCGGATTGTCGCTCATTATCACGACTAAACTTTAAAAAGAGCAAACCAACTCCAAATTGAGCCATGCCGGCATATTCTCTGAATTTTTCCGAAAGCATTGAACCAATGCCGAGACCGAGATTCGCCAGCGTTGCGCGGCTGTATTGCACCGCACTGTGCCGCGCTGCAATGTGCCCCAGCTCATGCCCCATAACACCGGCGAGCTCGGCCTCGCGGTTGAAATAAGCTAAAATCCCTCGGGTAAAATAGACATAACCGCCGGGTACGGCAAACGCATTAATCACAGGGGCATCCAGGACCCGAAATGTGTAGGGTAAATCCGGGCGATGCGTAACAGCAGCCATTCTGCTCCCCAAATCCTCCAGGTAGCGATTCAAATCTTCATTCTCATAAATCCCATACGTCTGAATAATTTGATCATCTGTTTGCTTTCCCAGCGCTATTTCATCTTGTTTTGATAGCAACATTAATTCCCTGTCACCTGTCACCGGATTCACGGCACAAGACAGTATCCAGCTTATGCAAACGAATACAAACAATGCAGAAATTGCTATACCCGCTGTTCTTGCTTTCATGATACACCTCTCAGTTATTGATTAATATTTTACCATTCTTTCGCCCACCGGTTTATAGATATTCGACTTTTGACTCACATAATCGATCACCAGATCGGAAATCAAATATCCGGTTTCCTGAACGTTTGTCGGCACAAAATCAAAATAATTCTCAGCATGCCCCATTACAAAATCAACAGTTGCACCGGTATAACGGGCGTTCGGATCAACTGGACTTTTCGATATTTCAGCAGAGATGATTTGAACGGAATCTTTTTTTAAAGTGCGATATCGAAATGTCAAACCCGAAACCTGTAAAATGCCATAAGCATCACTTTCCATCGCCTCTGCATTATGTCTGATCATGGTCAATAACTCCTGTCCGCTACACTCAAAGGTTACCACATAATTGGCAAACGGTAATACTTCATTTATATCTAATTTGGTTAACGGTCCCGAAAACAAACTTTTTCTGATCCCCCCACTGTTCAAAACTGCAAAATCCGTGTCAGTTTGCTTACGCAATACATCTGTAAGAAAATTACCCAAATCACTCTCTTCATGACTACTTTTAATCAGTTTGTCATGTATCCTGCCAATAACAGCGCCATAATTGTCCTGGATCATTTTATCATATTTTTCGACCAGACTCTGCATCCCCGGATCAGCATTTTTAACAGAATCAACAAATGTCGGAATCAGTTCATAGGTATAGTCGCTAACGGTATCCGCTTCTACCATCACTTCCAGTCTACCCAGGTTCGTGGTTTTGGAGCCGGCTTGAAGAACAAGAATACCGTTGTGCTTTTTCACATCCTCAACCCTGGTGTGACTATGGCCGCCAATGATAATGTCGACACCGTGAAGCCTGGTTGCCAGTTCCATATCGTCCTCATGACCAACATGGGTAAGCAATAAGATAAGATCTGTTTTTGGGTCAATTTCATCGATTGCTGCTAGAGCTGTTGAGACTGCATCCCGCACGGTTATCCCTTCCATGTTTTTCCTCAGCACAAGCCGATCCAGCCCCGGCAACAACAATCCGATCACTCCGATTCGTAAACCCGAAACCTCGTAAATATTATAAGCCTTGGACGCGAGCAAAGAATCATGATACATGGTGTTTGCTGACAAAACATCAAAGTCGGTCAGGTCTAACAGGTTTATCAAATTGGCAACTCCCTCATCGAATTCGTGATTGCCGATGGTCATGGCATCATATCCAATGAGATTCATCATCTCTACGAACCCTCCCCCCCTGGCCCCTTTAATACTTATTTTAGAAAGCGGTGTACCCGTCATGATATCACCTGCATCAAGAACCAGAGTCTTGCTTTCCACTCGTTCCCGTTTTATATAATATTGCAGAGCGACCATGCCGCCGATGAGGGGTTTCTCTTCCCCCTCTATCCATGTGGCTGGGAGAGGTGTATACTGACAATGCATATCATTGGTATGTAAAATAATCACTTTACCCGAGCGCTGATATGCACAAGAGAGCAACAACGCTATAAACAGCAGGAATATCACTATTCGCTTCATATAACACTCTATCTTTGTAATGTAATACAGAGGATAGT
>CAZMUU010000178.1:0-7332 GCA_964569215.1 uncultured Cytophagia bacterium | reverse complement strand
CTTATATGTGGATGAGATATCAAGAAATGCTTCATCGATGCTCAAGGGCTCAACATCAGGGCTAAACTCATTCAGGATGCTCATAATTTGCGATGACACACCGGCATATCTTTCTCCTCTGGGCCGGACATAAATGGCTTGTGGACAGAGGTTATAAGCCTGGGAAATCGGCATTGCGGATCGAATACCGAATACTCTGGCCTCATAACTACAGGTGGAAACAACACCGCGTCCCCGGCCCTGACATGGATCCGCCCCAACCACCACCGGCTTTCCCCGCCATTGCGGCTGATCGTGCTGTTCAATGGCGGCAAAAAAGGCATCCATGTCGATATGTAATATCCAGCGTTGCATGGTTATCGCTTTTCAATTAAAGTCTGTATGGCCTTCTGCCAATCCAGATCATTCTCATAAGCAACCACCGTTAGTCCGGGACGGGTGTTGCCAAGGATCATTCTGGATAGAAAAACTCCTTTTTTATAAAGACAGAGCACCGGTTTTTGGTGATTGAGTGCAGAACAAATTTCATAACCAACACCCAGTGAAGGATTGGATACTTCGGCAATAAGGTAATGGCATGATTTTAACCACTCCATATCGCGTTCATAGATATGTTTTGGTGTGTGCGCGTCTTCTTTGTCTAGAACACCGGGATCAATTATATGTTCCGTCAGCACATGATGATTCATGGATTTCAAATAATTCACCATGTCCTGATAAGTACGTAAAAAGGCTCGTCCTCCTGAAATAGATCCTGCAAAATAGATATTCAAAAAAAATCTCCTTATAAAAGAGTTGGACCTGTCATCATATTAATCAGAACAAATCATTTTTCCTTCAAATCGAAGCGTGGATCACAAGAGTGATTCCTGTACAGGTTAACACATTTTATCAAAGTTCTGCAGCATACACTTACCAATGTCCTGGTGGAAAACCCTGTACCAATATCATATAAAAAATATACTAAATTTTCCATGATTAAATTCAGTCCACCGCCTTTACGCTTAACGTTTTATTTTTCAGCTTTAACGAGGATATAGGAGCGAACACCGCTGGAGACAAATTTTAACAGAAGAGGTTCCAAACCGCTGTAATGCACGATATGGTAAATCCATAAGGAAAGAGTTTCGAAACATCTGTAACCGGCCCGTTCAAAACGGCCGGAATGAAAAATATGGTTAAGGGTCTTTACCAATATCAGAAAAAGGGCCGGCAGTTTGGCGGCATATTTTATCTCTTTTTCCAGCGTGCCGCTATTTATAATGGTAAATCCGGTATTGACGGCCAGCTGCTCAAGCTCGTGGGGTTGAAATGCGGTATGATAATATCCCTTTTCACAGACATCTTCCACTCCGTATGACTTTAAGCTGCCAAGACCGATCCAGCCGGGTCGTCTGTGGCGGTAATTGGGCGTGGTGACAAGCGCGGAGCCGCCGGATTTGAGAACGCGAAAAATCTCGCTGAAAACTTTCCGGGGGGCAAGGCAATGTTCCAGCACTTCGCTGCAGAGAACGTGATCAAAGCTATCGGGATGAAAACAGAGCCCTTCAGCATCGGATACGGCCAGATGCACATTCTTCTCCGGCACCGCACGTAAAAGCACATTCAGGCTCAGATCAACCCCAAAGGCGTTACCACCATTATAAGCGTTCAAATAGTTAGCTGTATTACAGCCGATATCGAGAAGAGAGCCGCGAAACGTTTCCAGCTGCCGGCACACAAATTTCTTTCTCAATTTGCCGCGCAGAGTTTTATAAACGACCTCTTCCTCGGGGTATTTTTTTCCCACTTGATCGTAAAAGCGATATAATTCTTTTTTATATTTCATGTCTTTCTCGAAACCCAAAGCATCCGTAGCCGATTGATTTCATTGTTCTCAAAAAATCGCGCGACATAGAGCAACAGCGGAAATAAGAGCACCACAAACAGCTTGAACATAAACACGGACTGGATAAACTCCGCCATGCCGATAAAAAAGAGCATTGCCGTAACCAAACAGAGTTTAATGATGCGTTTCCACTCATAATCGACCGGATATAGCTTTTTATTGACCACATACAAGCTCACCGCCATGATAAAATAGGCAACGAACCGGGCCCAGGCGGCACCCATCATACCAATAACCGGAATCAAGAGGGCATTGGTGATCAGGTTGCCCACCATACCGCTGACGGTTATAAAGGGCAGGTATTTGGTTTTTTTATGCAGATATACACCGATGAGAAAATTGAGATAAGCTGCATAAAGGATATAGGCCAGCATCAAAACCGGTACAACGCTCGTGCAGGCCCAGAACTCTTTGCCCACAAGGGTAAAGCCCGGCAATGGAAAGCGTACAATATCGTCAATAAAAACGGACAAAACGATAAAGACGCCGGCACAGGCAAGCAGAACATAGGTAAATACTTTGGCGAAAATAGCCTTGGCATCTTTTTGTTTTAATGTTGAAAGAAAAAAGGGATGCCAGGCAAATCTAAAAGCGGTGACAAACAGAGCCATGAACATGCCCAGCTTGACCCCGGCATTATATAAACCGGCTTCTTCAACCGATGCCAGCCTTTCAAGAAACGGCCGATCGATGGTATCCATGATAACCACGGCCAGTGTAGACGGCAAATAAGGTATTCCAAAGGCAAAAAGCTCCCGCAAAAGCGAAAGGGAAAAGGTCGATTTCAAATAGCGAGCCAACAAGGGGCTCATAATGAAAAAAGTAAGTGAAGAGGCGATCAGATTGGCAAGAAAGACACCCTCTATACCGAAATCAAGAACAATGAGAAAAAGGACATTACATCCGACATTGATCAATACATTGATAAATTTAAACACAACAAAAGGAATAGAACGTTGTTCCGCTCTCAGGATCAGGAACGGTAAAAAGGTAAGGGCATCGAACATCAAAATGCCTGCGGCAAGCTTTACCAACAGCGCCAGATCGATATTGAGACTCTGCACTGCTTCGCTAAAAACCAAGGTGACAATAGTATCCGAAGAAATAAACAAAAGTGCGGAAAAACAAATCGATGTCAGCAGTATGGTAATAAAAGAAGTGGAAAAGATATCTCTTCGATCGGACAACTCTTCTTTAAGAATATAAAAGCGAAAAAAGGCGGCATCCAGGCCATAGGTATAGACAATGGTAAGAATAGCGATATAGGCAAACATGATGCCGACCACACCATACTCATCCCGGGGAAAGAGATTGGTGAAAAGAGGCATCAGCAAAAAATTGATGGAGCGGGTTAAAATGTGTCCCACCCCATAGACGGCTGAATGCTTGAAAAGGCTTTTTATACTCGAAAAAATTGCCATGTTTCTATGTATCCGAAGATTATGATTAGCATAATACGGGGGCTAAAAAGCACCCAGTCGCCAGGTCGTTTCCACCATGGCGCGATAATTTTCTGTTTTGGCATATTTGGGTACGGTATTTCCCGAGCCGACGCAATACCCGCCCTGTTGTCCAACCTTATTGATAAGAGTGGTCACGGTTTCCCGAATTTCCTCCAGAGTACCCCGCGCCAGCAAATCAACATCGACATTGCCGATAAGACAAAATTGATCTCCATATTTTTCTTTCACGGCTTCAATATCCCAGGCTTGTGGCTCCAGCGGTTGAAGCGCATCAATGCCGAGTGCAGCGAGATCATCCATGACCTGCCATAATTTACCATCGGAATGGTAAATATAAGGGATATTCCGTGCTTTGCACAAATCACCAATCATGGCCATCCAGGGAAAGAGCAAATCGCGGAGCGCTTTTGGTGACAGCATCAACCCCGACTGATAGGCAATATCATCGCTGTAAAAAAGCGCTCCCACACTATCAAATTCGGACATTCGTTTAAACAGCTTTAAAACAATTTCACCCACCCGTTCGACAACTTTTTTGACCAGGTCGGGGTTTTCAACCAACGCAAATGAAAACGTCTCAAATCCCATGAATTCCCACGCAAAGGTAAAGATATCTCCATACTGGCCGACAACTTTCATGCCGTCCGGGAGCATATTCGAAACCCTTTCAAAGTCAGCAAACTGTTGATCCTCAACCTCGGCGAATTCAAACTGTTCAAACTCCTGCAGGGTGGTAATCGCTCCTTTTCCTTCCGTGCCCCATGGAACCGAGACATCCTTAACCGGATTCATACGAATGGATGGAGATAATTTTACATAATCATATCCCGCCAGACGACTGAATTCAATTTTATCAGCAAGTGTCGTTACCGGCCGGGATAAAAATTCACTCATAATGTTGACATCGACAGCCAGTTCGAATAACGGGATTCGATCCGCTTTATGGCCATAAAGCGTCTGACGCAGCTGCTCAAAATCGGGAGAATAAGGAGCGAATTTAGGTTCCATTTGTCTTCCTGACTCTTTTTTTATTTATAGCGCCTTTGTAAAGCCTTTCCGCTCCAGCAGGGCTCTGATGCTGGGCTCAGCGCCTCTGAATCTTTTGTAAAGTGTCATCGGTTCGACGGTACCACCTGCCGAAAGAATATGCCGGCGGAATCGCTGAGCGGTTTCCCGATCAAAAATACCATTTTGCCTGAATGTCTCAAATGCATCCGCATCCAGTACTGCCGCCCATGTATAGCTGTAATAGCCGGCGGAATAGCCCCCTGAAAAAATATGTCGAAAGTAAGGGCTCTTGTAGCGCACGACAATTTCAGGAACAAGTCCGATCTTTTGCATCGATTTTTCCTCAAAGCTCGTCGGCTTTGGGGGTTGCACATCGGCTATGGTGTGCCAGTCCATATCGAGAAAAGAAGCGGACAGCAGTTCGACGGTAACAAACCCCTGATTAAAATGATTTGATTTTTCAATTTTCTCGATGAAATCATCGGGTATGGGTTCGCCGCTTTGATGGTGTTTTGCATACATCTTCATCACGACCGGATGGGTCGCCCAGTTCTCCATGATTTGAGAGGGAAGTTCTACAAAGTCAAGAGCAACGCTCGTCCCGGAAAGAGACCGGAATGTACAGTCCGATAGCAAACCGTGCAGCGCATGGCCAAATTCATGGAAAAGGGTCAACACTTCGTCGACGCTCAACAAGGAAGGATTCTCAGCTGTCGGTTTGGAAAAGTTGCCAACGTTACAAATAACCGGTGACACCATTTGGCCATTCTTCTTCCATTGTTTTCGATACGCGCTCATCCAGGCACCACCACGTTTGCTGGCGCGCGGAAAGTAATCAACATAGAGAATACCGATATGACTGCCATCAGCCTCCTTGACCTCAAATGTTCTGACATCCGGATGATAGACCGGTAAATCATCCCGCTCTTCCAGAACGATACCCCAGAGCTTGTTGGCAACCATAAATGCGCCATCGATGACGTTTTCCAGCTGAAAATAGGGGCGCAAACTGGTCTCGTCGAGATCGTACCGGGCTTTTTTAACCTTCTCGGCATAGTACCACCAATCCCAGGGTTGCAATGAAAAATCGTTTCCCTCCTGCTCAATCATGTTCTGAAATTGCCGGCGTTCCATTTTGGCTACCGGTAAAGCCTGGTCCCAGAGTTGTTGCAAAAGATCATATACATTTTCAGGATTTTTGGCCATATTTTCTTCCAGGACGAAATCGGCATGTGTCGGATAACCGAGCAATTGAGCCCGTTTAACCCGAAGGGAAGCCATTCGGCTAACAATGGCCGTATTGTCATAATCGGAGCCATTTTCACAGCGATTAATGTAAGCTTTGAACAGCTCTTCCCGCAGCGCCCGGTTTTGGGCGTATTGTAAAAAGGGAATCAGGCTGGGTTTGTGCAAAGTAAAAACCCATTTTCCCAAATGTCCTCTTTCCTCGGCTGCTTCTCCGGCCGCTTCAATAACACCCGCGGGCAAGCCCGAAAGATCGGTTTCATCCTCGATAACCAGTTCAAATGCATTGGTTGCGGCCAAAACGTTTTCGCCAAACTGAATGGATAAAAGAGACAACTCTTCATTCATTTTTTTCAGCGAATCCTTTTGCGCATCGTTTAGATTCGCACCATTACGTACAAATTCTTTGTAGGTCTCCTGCAGCAGCATATTCTCTTCTTCGTTCAAATCGAGTTCATGGCGCTGCTGATAAACATGCTCTATCCGCTCGAACAGCTGCTGATTCAAAATAATCTCATCCCGGTGTTTGGAAAGCATGGGAGCGCTCTTTTTTGCAATTTCCTGCATTTTATCGTTGGTGTGAGCCGAATTGAGATTGCTGAAAATATTATCAACGCGGTCCAGCAACAAGCCGCTGCTGTCCAATGCCGCAAGTGTATTTTCAAAATCAGGCGTTTCCGGATTCGATACAATCGCTGTTATTTCCTTCTGATGTTCGGCAATAGCGGTTTTATAGGCCGGCATAAAGTGCGATTCTTTGATTTCATCAAAAGGCGGTACGTTAAAGGGCGTTTCAAAGCGTCGCAGCAATGGATTTGATGACTGAGCACAATAAAACAGGGCAGCAAAAGCAAATAATAGAATAAAATTTTTCATCGTAAACCTTTCCAAGTTAAATATTCTCTTTGAAATGTCCGGAATGTCCAGTCAATTCTGCAATTCCGACAACCCGGTTTTCAATTCTGGATTGTTCCGCCGCAAAAACCATCATGTGAGTTTCAAGCGTTTCCTTTGGCCCGGATCGTATGAGACTGCTGTTTCTCTCGCCCACTGCACGAACAAACGATTCTATGAGCCGGGCATCTCCTCCGCCATGGCCACCCAGAATTGTAGCGTCCGAGTTGCTGACATCGATAACGCTGTGTTCATCACGACGAAAATCGAATATATCAATTTCAGCGCCATTGCCCTCAATCTCTCCATGGGTACCGAAAAGACGGGTTCGACGGTGAGTCGCTTCAGTAAAAGCGGTCATGGTAAAGGATGCCGTGCAAGAATTGGCGAATTCGAGATTGACAACCTGATGATCGACCACGTCATTGTCGCAGGCATAAACACAACGGCCATACGGGCCCTGTTGCAGTGCCCGCAGGACGCCTTCCTCGGTAACATCATCTGTAATAACATCCACCGGCCAACCGGTTTCACCGTTTGATACTCTGCCGAGGTATATTTTTTTGGCCGAATAGGGACAGGAGGATTCCAAGGCACAGTCCGGACAACGTTCAGCGGCCCCGGCAGGGCGTTCCTGTTCCCGGAAATGTACAAGGCTGCCGAATGAGGAAACCCGCGTACATTCGGCACCCATAATATAACGAATCCAATCCAGATCATGACACGATTTAGCCAAGAGCATGAATGTTGAATCTGCTTTTTTTCTCCAGTTTCCCCTGACAAAAGAATGAGCATGATGCCAATAACCGACCGGTTCCAGATGCTGTATATTGA
>CAZMUU010000177.1:0-7384 GCA_964569215.1 uncultured Cytophagia bacterium | reverse complement strand
CTATGGTTTGACTGTCGGTATTGGGATCCGTGGCCAAAAAATAGACGTTTAACTCCAAAGCATCCGCTCCGGCTTGCACCATTTTTTGGGCGTATTCGATCCACCCTCCTGTGGAAACACCGTTCAAACTTGCAATAATGGGGATATCGGTAGATTCTTTTGCCTGTCGAATGTGCTCCAGATATTCTTCAGGTCCGCTGTTATAGTCCTCTTCTTCTGGAAAATAGCTCAGTGCCTCGGCAAAAGATTCGGTGCCTCTTGTTAAAAAATAGTTCAGCTCTTCCTGTTCAAACGAGACCTGCTCCTCAAACAGAGAATACAAAACAACCGCGGAAGCGCCGGCGTCTTCGAGTTTTTTAATCGTTCCCAGCTCTTTTGAAAGCGGGGATGCGGATGGTACCAGGGGATTTTTTAGCTTTAAACCCATATATGTTGTTGATAAATCCATATCGATCCATTCCTTTCAGTTTATTGATTTTTTTCCAAGTACCTCATGTAAGGAAAAAAGTTTTACCCATTTGCAACTTTTCGGGTAACTTTATTCTCCGTATTCCATATCCACCCAGGCTTGATAGAGATGCCATCTCGACTGGACCTCGTTCTGAGCTTTTTCAATGAGCATTTTAGCGCGTTCGGGTTTGGATTTGGTCAACATTTTGAAACGGGTCTCATTATAGGCATAATCCTGATAAGGAATCGAAGGCGCTTTTGAATCCAGTTTGAGTGGATTCTTTCCTTCGTCGGTCTTGCGTGGATCAAAGCGGAACAATGGATAATGACCACTCTGCACAGCCAGCTTTTGCTGATCGAGCCCCAGACTCATATTTATACCTTGTGCAATACAGTGAGAATAGGCAATAACAATACTTGGTCCGTCATAGGATTCCGCTTCAAGCATGGCGCGAACCACTTGCATATCGTTATATCCCATGGCAACACGTGAAACATAAATGTTACCATACGTCATAAAAATCATGCCGAGATCCTTTTTGGGCAACGGTTTCCCGGCAGCCGCAAACTTGGCAACTGCACCCAGGGGGGTGGCCTTTGACATCTGACCGCCCGTGTTGGAATAGACTTCCGTATCCAAGACAAGCACATTGACATTACGGCCCGAGGCCATGACGTGATCGAGTCCGCCAAACCCGATATCATAAGCCCAACCATCGCCGCCAATTATCCAGACCGATTTTTTTACCAGTACATCAGAGATCGATTCAAGCTGTCGGGCCTCTTTTGATTTAATATTTTTCAATTTTTCTCTCAACGCTTTGACTCGCCGGCGTTGGTCGTTAATTCCGGCTTCACTCTCTTGTTCCGACTGCAACAACCCTGTAACCAGCTCGTCACCAAGTTGAGAAGAGAGGGATTTTACAAGCTCTGAGGCGAATTCGATTTGTTTATCCAGGGTGAGGCGAAATCCCAACCCAAACTCGGCGTTATCCTCAAAAAGAGAATTTGACCATGCCGGTCCCCGCCCATTTTCATCGACACAATAGGGGGTTGTCGGTAAGTTACCGCCGTAAATGGATGAACAACCGGTGGCATTGGCAATGATCATACGATCACCAAAAAGCTGGGTAGCGAGTTTAACGTATGGCGTTTCACCACATCCCGCACAAGCACCGGAATATTCAAACAGCGGCCTCAACATTTGCGAACCCTTGACGGTTTGAATTTTAACTTTTGTCCGGTCGAGCTCTGGCAGTTTTTCCAGGAAAAATGTATAGTTTTCGCGCTCTTGTTCCCGCAACGGCGGTTGTGGCGCCATATTGATCGCTTTTTTACCGGGCTCTTCCTTGTTTTTTGCCGGACATGCCTCTATGCATAATCCACAGCCGGTACAATCCTCAGCCGCAACCTGCAGGGTAAACTTGTACCCCTCGGGGAAATCTTTGCCCCGGGCATCTGCCGATTTGAAGGTTTCCGGCGCCCCTTTGAGAAACTTGGGGTCATACACTTTTTGACGAATGGTGGCATGTGGACAAACCATGGAACATTTACCGCATTGAATACAGACATTGGGATCCCACACCGGAATTTCCAAACCTACATTTCTCTTTTCCCATTGGGTCGTGGCGGTTGGAAAGGTGCCGTCTTCACTGAATGCACTGACCGGTAAATCATCTCCTTTGTTTTTCATGATTTTGGCAACCACTGTCTGCACATAATCCGGCGCTTCTTTGGAAATAATGTCAGGCATTGATTGTTCGCTGGTAATTTTATCCGGAACCTCGACTTTATGCAAATTGGCCACCGCGTGATCAACGGCTTTATAATTCTTTTGGACAATCTGTTCACCTTTTGAGCCATAGGTTTTCTTAATGGCGTCTTTTATATAGCGGATCGCTTCATCACGCGGCAGAACACCGGAAATGGCAAAAAAGCAGGTCTGCATGATGGTATTAATTCTTACCCCCATTCCGGTCTTTTTAGCCACATCATAGGCATCGATAACATAAAACTTCATCTTCTTATCGATCAACTCTTTTTGGAACTCTTTCGGCAGAGAATCCCAGGCCTGGTCCTGCTTAGCCTGAGTATTGAGTAAAAAGGTTGCTCCTTCCACCGCATTTTCGAGCATATTAAAGCGTTCCAGAAATATCTGCTGATGACAGGCAATAAAATTGGCTTTGTTGATGAGATAGGTTGAGTGAATCGGCCGCGGGCCAAAGCGAAGGTGTGAAACCGTCACCGAGCCGGCTTTTTTCGAATCGTAAACAAAGTATCCCTGGGCATAATTGTCGGTTTCCTCGCCAATTATCTTGATTGAATTTTTATTAGCGCCAACGGTACCATCAGACCCAAGTCCGTAAAACAAACCGCGAACCACATCATCGCTCTCAGTGGTAAAATCAGGATCATAGTTAATATGGGTTTGGGTCTTATCATCTTCGATTCCCACTGTAAAATGATTCTTGGGGTTCTTGTTTTTCAGCTCGTCAAAAACACCCTTGATCATTGCCGGTGTAAACTCCTTGGAGGAGAGACCGTAGCGGCCACCAACAACAGCGGGCATTTCCTTAAAGGGCAGATTTCCGGCAGCTCGGGTTTCATTCAAAGCATTTACAACATCCAGATAGAGAGGCTCACCGACACTACCGGGCTCTTTGGTTCTGTCCAGCACAGCAATAGATTTTACCGATTTTGGCAACGTCTCCATCAGGGCGTCGATAGAGAATGGGCGATAGAGCCGCGCTTTAACCACACCAACAGATTCTCCCTTGTCAGCCAAATACTCGGCAGCCTCATGAGCGGCTTCCGCACCAGAGCCCATCAAAACGATAATGCGATCGGCATCATCGGCGCCGACATAATCAAAAAGATTATATTGCCGACCGACGGTTTTGGCGAATTGGTTCATCATCTCCTGAACTATGCCGGGGGCCTTGTCATAATAAGGATTAACGGTTTCCCGGGCCTGGAAAAAAACATCCGGGTTTTGGGCCGTTCCACGAAGAACCGGATGATCGGGGGACAATCCGCGCATGCGATGAGCAAAAACATCCTCATCCTCTATCATGGCGCGCAAATCATCCATTTCAAGTTGCTCAACTTTTTGAACCTCATGAGAAGAGCGGAACCCATCAAAAAAATGCACAAAAGGTATACGACTTTTTAATGAGGCTGCCTGTGCAATCACGGCAAAATCCATGATTTCCTGGATGGAAGCGGAAGCCAAAAGAGCAAAGCCGGTTTGTCGCGTGGCCATAACGTCGCTATGATCACCAAAAATAGAGAGCGCGTGTGTCGCTACCGTTCTCGCGGATACATGAAATACCGTTGGCGTTAATTCGCCGGCGATTTTGTACATATTCGGAATCATTAACAACAACCCTTGTGAAGCGGTAAAGGTTGTGGTGAGCGCGCCGGTCTGCAAAGCGCCGTGAACCGCACCGGCAGCTCCACCTTCGCTCTGCATTTCGGTAACCTGAGGTATGGTACCCCAGATATTCTTTTGGCCTGCTGCGGAAAAGGCATCTGACCATTCCCCCATGGGTGAAAAGGGGGTAATGGGATAAATAGCGATGACCTCATTGATCTTGTGAGCAACATAAGCAGCAGCTTCATTTCCGTCTAGTGTGACCATTTTTCGTGTCATTCGATAACCTCCAAAAAAGTATATGAATATATCAAATAGTAATTTTAATATGATGAATTGACCATCGCGTCGGGATATACCTCTGAAAAACGGGGAATATTAGAAAATTTAAATTAGCAAATTTATTGGTTTTATGCAAGTCATTTAATTTCTTGCTTTTTTCACTATATTTTGATTAATTGAAAAGCTTGAACTGTTGGGAGAAATATGAAAGCATACGAGAGACTAAAAACCTGCAAAGCGATTGTCTGTGACCTTGACGGTACGCTTTATCTGGATCAGAAACCATTTGAATTTTCTTTAGAATTCCTGCATAGCGTACTCGAATCCAACAAAGCCCTTTTTTATTTTACCAACAACTCTTCCAAATCGCGGCAGAGCTATCTGAACAAACTCAAGGAGATCGGGTTTCCGGCTCATGATGGCTATCTGATCACATCTGCAGATTGTGCCATATCCTATTTAAAACAACACCGTCTTTTTCCGGAAATCTATCTGGTTTCTACCCGCGATCTGCAAAACGATTTTACCGCCCATGGTTTTCGCCTTTTGTCGAATCAAGAGTTGACAACAGACTGTTTGCCTAAAGCCGTTGTCCTGACCTTTGATACGGAATTAACTTATGAAAAAATTCACACCTGTTATGATCTGATCATAAAAGATTTGCCGTATATCGCCACCCATGCCGACCTTCTCTGCCCGGTTAGCAAAAACATCTTTAAACCGGATGTCGGTTCATTCATTTCGCTCTTTCAGACCGCAACCGGGGGTAAAACCCCGATAGTGGTGGGAAAACCGACCGTTGAAGCGGTAAACGCCATCTGCGAACGGGCCAACGCAAAACCGGAAGAAATTGCCTTTATTGGTGATCGTTTATATACGGACATCAGGATGGCCGAACAATCAAACATGCTGGCTGTTCTGGTATTGAGCGGAGAGACGACAAAAGAGATGCTGGCTGTTTCCAGGGATCAACCGGATTTAGTTGTTGATAACGTAAAAGAGCTCATCCCCTACCTGTAATCTTTCTCTTCCTGTTTGCGCTTTACGTCTCGCTGATGCTGATTACGGAACCCTCTCAACTTTCAGTTTTACGAGCGCGATGAAACATGTGCTTATTCGCGTTCCAGTAATCGATACCTGACCACAGCGTTACAACGGCAGCAGCGATGATGAACCATCTGGCGAAGAGAGGGACAGACCAGGATATAAAATCGAGTTTATCAAATAGTAAAAGTCCCAGTACTGCAAAAATGGCCAATCCCTGTGCCCAGGCTTTGATTTTTCCACTCCTTCTCGCTGAAACCACAACCCCGAATTTAATCGAAAATAATCGAATAACGGAAACCAGAACATCACGATAGAAAAAAATAACGATAATCCAGACCGGGGCCAGCCCATAATCGAGGAAACACAAAAAAATGGAAAACCGCGCAACACTGTCCGCAAATGGATCCATTAATTTGCCAAAATCAGTGATCTCTTCGCGTTTGCGGGCAACCCGTCCATCGAAAAAGTCGGTCAGTTCAATCAGAAACACGATTAAAATACAAATAGCCAGAGACCATGTGGTGTTGATGAGAAAAAAAAGAATAAAAAGAGGTGCAAAAAAAATACGCGACAGGGTTAATAGATTGGCCATTTTCATGTCTCTATCCAACTAAATAGTTTATACTCTAGAGAAAATAACAAAAAAAAGCAGAATCATCAAGTAAAGAATGTATGAAAGTAAAAATTTATTCATAAAAGTTGAAAATAATTAATTTGTTTTTTAATAATAATTTTTGTAAATTATATGTTTACACTTTTTGCATATTTAATAAATCAAATAATCCCTGTATCAATAAACACCTTTGAGAAAAATATGAGTAAATATTTGGAAACCATGCGAAATATCGGAATCAGCGCCCATATCGATTCCGGAAAAACCACCTTAACGGAACGGATTCTCTTTTATACCAATCGAATCAATCGTATACACGAAGTCAGAGGACGGGATGGTATTGGTGCCACCATGGATTCGATGGAACTGGAACGAGAACGCGGAATTACCATACAATCCGCCTCAACGCATGTTGAATGGAAAAATCATAAAATCAATATTATCGATACGCCCGGACACGTCGACTTTACTATCGAAGTCGAACGATCGCTGCGCGTTCTTGATGGCGCCATTCTGGTATTATGTGCGGTTGGAGGCGTACAATCTCAATCACTGACAGTCGACAGGCAGATGAGTCGATATAAAGTGCCCCGCCTCGCCTTTATCAACAAAATGGATCGTATGGGAGCCAATCCGTTCAAAGTCGTTCAACAACTTAGAGACAAACTCAACCACAACGCCATCCTAATGCAGTTGCCGATCGGAAAAGAGGCGGATTTTGAGGGTATCATCGATCTGGTGAAAATGAAAGCGTTTTATTTTGAAGGTGAGTTTGGTGAAAAGGTGGTTGAAAAAGAAATTCCTGCCGATGATATGAGTGATGCACTGGAAAAACGAGACATTCTTCTCGATACGGCCTCAATGTATTCCGACGACCTGGCAGAGGCTTATCTTGAAGACCGTGTCAACGAAGATTTGGTCTATGAAGCGGTCAGGGCCGGAACACTGTCTCTGGAGATGACACCGGTCTTTCTCGGAAGCGCCTTTAAAAACAAAGGTGTACAACCTCTTCTCGAGGCGGTCAATAAATATCTTCCGTCTCCCTATGATATCGAAAACACCGGGCTGGATTTGGATCATGACGAGATGCAGGTCTCTCTGGAATCGAATCCGGAAAAGCCCGCCGTATTGCTGGCCTTCAAGCTGGATGACACCCGTTTTGGCCAGCTCACCTATATACGCATTTATCAGGGCTCGATTCAAAAAGGCGATGATATCATCAATATGCGAACCGGCAAAAAAGTCCGGGTCGGGCGTCTGATCCGTATGCATGCAGACAAGATGCAGGATATAGAAAAAGCGCAAGCCGGCGAAATTGTGGCGATGTTTGGCGTTGATTGTGCATCCGGAGACACCTTTACAGATGGAAGCGTGAATATCACCATGACCTCTATGTATGTACCCGATCCGGTCATCTCGCTGTCGGTAAATGCAACGGATAACAAATCGGCTGAAAATATGGCCAAGGCATTAAATCGGTTTAATAAAGAAGATCCCACTTTTCAATCCGGTATCGATCCGGAAACCCATGAAACCATTATCAAGGGCATGGGCGAACTTCATCTGGATGTCTATCTGGAACGCATGCGCCGCGAATACAATGTCAGCCTGAACGTGTG
>CAZMUU010000176.1:0-7397 GCA_964569215.1 uncultured Cytophagia bacterium | reverse complement strand
AGCCCGCTTTTGGAACCGCACTGAACTACAAAAATATCATGTCGGCATTTGCCTCGCCGATTGTCATGCTTTTTTTGGGAGGGTTTTACCTGGCGGCGGCAGCGACAAAATACCGCCTCGATATCAATTTGGCCCGGGTGCTGTTAAAACCGTTCGGCAGCCATCCCAAAACGGTAATGCTTGGACTGATGGCAAGCACGGCAATCTTTTCCATGTTCATGAGCAATACAGCAACCACCGCCATGATGCTGGCGCTTCTAAGCCCGGTTCTGGCGGCCCTGAAACCCAACGATCGCGGTAAAATCGGTTTTATTATCGCTATCCCCTTTGCCGCCAATATCGGCGGCATCGGCACCCCCATCGGAACCCCTCCCAATGCGGTGGCGATGAAATATCTTACCGCTGAAAACGCCGTTTCCTTTGGCTCCTGGATGATGTTTGCTCTACCCCTGGTAATAGTGCTATTGATTTTTGCCTGGTTTCTGCTCGCCCGTCTCTATCCGTCCGATTCGCAAACCATCCAACTGGACATCAAAAGCAGATTTCTCATTAGCTGGCAGGCAATAATAGTTTATTCGACATTTGCCGTGACCATTCTGTTATGGCTGCTGGATTTTTTACATGGGATGAATTCCTATATCGTCGCCATGATACCGGTAGCGGTCTTTTCGATCACCGGTATCATCAACAGCGAAGACATGAAACGCCTCGGCTGGGATATTCTTTGGCTGATCGCCGGTGGCATTGCTCTGGGACAAGGACTTGAGCAAACCGGTCTGGCACGCCATTTTATCGATTCGATACCGTTTGATACCTTTTCACCGTATACCGTCGTCATCCTGGCAACCGGCATAACCATTCTGATGGCAACCTTTATGTCCAATACCGCAACCGCAAATCTGCTCTTACCGATTATCGCTGCCCTTGGCGCCGCCCTTTCCAGCCTGGCACCGCTGGGAGGGGTTAAAATGATCGTCATTGCCTCTACCCTTGCCGCTTCACTGGCTATGTCTCTGGCGGTCAGCACCCCACCCAATGCCATGGCCCACGCAACCGGTATCCTTAAGAGCAAACACATGCTTTTACCCGGTATCATCATCGGTCTGGTCGGCCTGGCCGGTGTCTATGTTTTGATGGTTGTACTAAAATGGATGAATTTTGTATGAAAAACCTGATTCCGCCACCCAGTGGTCATCTGGTATGGCTGATTAAAACCTACTTTTCCGATCCTTCCAGACAGTTGATCCTTCAAAAAGGCCAGGTATTGATGCAACAGAAAGGACATAATGAACGCCTCTATCTGGTCCTGAAAGGCAAACTGCGCGGGGTGGTTACCGACAAATCTGAAAATGAGCTTGAACTCTTTACAGCGACAAAACACATGTTCGTCGGCGTCTACAGCTTTTTCTCGCAAGTCTATGCCAGTTCAGCTACCGTTATTGCTGAGGAACGTTCAAAAGTGGCTTATATCGACATGAAAACGGTGCAGCAGATGGGATTTGAAGAACGACTTTGCGATCAATTCATGCCTGTGGTGGTGACCGAACTGGTTCATCGGGGTATACGAATACAGGAAATCGCCCGGGAAAAAGAACAAACCCTGAAAAAGCTGATACAGAGCGAAAAACTGGCCTCGCTGGGACAAATGGCCTCAGGGGTTGCACATGAATTGAACAATGCTATTGCAGTCTTGCAGCGCGGCACGGAATGGATGTGTAAAAACGTGCTCAGGGTGGTCAGGGAGGAATCGTCACAGGAATATCGATTCTTCGACTTTGGGTTAAAGAAGGGGCGCTCACTCTCCAGCCGCCAGATACGGGAAAAAACCAAATGGCTGACTCAAACCTACCCTCTTGATGAAGAAGAGGCTGCCAAACTGGCCGAAACCGGAATGGAATTGAACCGGGATAATGTTAAAGCTCTGCTCGACAAGGTGGATATCATCAATTTTTACTGGCAGACCGGCGCCACCTTTCATGACATGTTGATCGCCTCTAAACAGGCCGCTCATGTCGTCGCTTCCGTTCGTGAACTCGGCGTGACACACTCCAAACAACGGCAGGGACAAAAGGTCAATGAAAGCATCTGGAAAGCGTTGGCCTTGCTGAGCAGCTATACCCGGAATATCGATGTGGATCTGCAATTGCAAGACCTGCCGCCGATAACAGCTAATCAGGGAGAACTCGTCCAGATCTGGACCAATGTGATCAAAAATGCCTGTGAAAATCTTCAGGAAGCCGAGATCGAAAACCCTGTCATTCACATCAAAACTCGTGTGGAAAAAAATCACATCCTTGTCGAAATACGCGACAATGGCAGCGGTATACCAGACGATATATTGCCCAAAATATTTCAACCCAATGTCACCACAAAAAAAGAAGGACTTTCATTTGGGCTGGGATTGGGATTAACCATTACCGAGAGTATCATAAACAATTATCAGGGACGAATTTCCGTAAAAAGCAAACCCGGCAAAACCAATTTTGCGATTCGTTTACCGATTGGAGGATAAAATGCAAAAGCTCAATATTCTGTGTGTCGATGATCAAAGAGAAATATTGGCGGCCTTGAAAAAAGATCTGCAGGTTTTTTCCGGACCCTTTTCCATTATCGATTGCGAATCTGCAAACGAAACCGAAGAGGTGCTGGAAGAGCTCGACCGCTCCGGCAAACCCACCGCTTTAATCATCTGCGACCACGTGATGCCGGAAAAAAGCGGTATAGACTTTCTCATCGACATCAATAATGATGCCCGTTTTGAACCCGTTAAAAAACTGCTGTTGACCGGACTGGCCAACCACCAGGACACCATTACCGCCATCAACAAGGCCGAGATCGATCGCTATATCGAAAAACCCTGGGAAATCGATGAACTCGTTGAAACCGTCCAGGTTCTGATTACCGAATTTGTTCTTGAAACCGGAATAGAGTATGGTTCCTTTCAGGAATTGCTCGACCAAAAAACCCTTTACAAAGCTTTACATAAAAGGGGCTAATATATTTTTCACCCGATCTATTCGGGATGATTTCAGAAAACATTTATTATATGGGTTATCGGAAAGCGACCAAATGGATAATTCAGGATCAACCAATCGGATGGACATTGTTGTGCCAACCTAAAACAACGGCTTTATCTCTTTTTCAGATAATTTTCCATAAAGCACCACAGAGCCGCGGTAAGCATAAACGACACCCCAGGCAACCGCAATGCCGAGTAAAGCGCCGGCCAGGACATCAAAAGGATAGTGAACCCCGATATAAATACGCGACAGGCTGACCAGTACAGCCAAAAGAAAATAAAACACTTTACCACGCGGGTAAACCACCGAAAAATAGGTGGCCGCGGCAAATATATTGGTGGCATGAGCAGAAGGAAATGACCAGGAGGTCTTCATTCCCACGAGAAGGCGCACATTTTCCAGCGCCACACAGGGCCGCAGGCGTTCAAAAAGAGGTTTAAACACGGAAGCAGAGAGTTGATCGCTGAGCGTGATGAGAGGGATAACGAGGAGAACCGCGATGCGCCCCTTTTTACCCCCTTTCCACAGCATCAGGACAATAGCGGCAATCCAAAGCGGAAAACCATTCTCTTTTTTAGTGATGACCGGCATCAGCCAGTCGAAAAAAGCATTTTCAAGCCCCCGGTTGACTGCATAAAAAATCTGAACATCGATCTGTTGTAGAAATTCCAGCATATGTTATGGTTTCATTAGATGAAAAGATCAACATCATCATTGGGGGATAACTAGCGCCGCTTTTGCTGCATCTTTGCCTCAACCGAAATTTCGGTATGAGGAATCGCTTCCAGACGCTCCTTGGGAATCGGTTTCCCCGTAACCTTGCAAATCCCATAAGTCCTGTTTTCGATACGATCCAGGGCTCGGTCGAGATAACCGATATATTTGCGCTGCCGGTCGATCATCATATAGACTTTTTCCCGTTCCATCGCATCCGTGCCCGCATCCGCCATATGAAAACTATAAGCATTATCATGTTCATCAGACTCGGCTTCGTTCTTAAGCTGTTCGCGCAAGCGGTCAACTTCCTGCTGCGCTTCTTCCCGTCGGGTTTCTATGAGCTCGCGAAAATAGTCAAGCTCCTTGTCTGAAAAAGGTGTTTTGATTGGTTCATCACCCTTGTTTTTTGTCTTGTCTGTCATGATACACACCTTTGTTGTATTGGTGATTAAAGGTTAAAAAATCGAACAAAAATGTACAGATAAAAATTTTAAAATTCAATATTCTTTTTTATCCGGGTGCAAACATCCTAAATTTGCAGCTTTAAATTCTCAGTCGGAATACCCTTATCGATCAACATGATGGGAATGCCGTCATCAACGCGATAAATGGTTTTTTTGTCCTCGGTAATGAGAGCCTCCGAAACCGTCTCATCAACTTTAACGCCATCAGCGTATAACGCCTTGCCGTCCTGAATGAGCGCATTCAGATCCTTGATCTTCTCCTCCGGAAATCGTTCTACCGGCACCTTGGTCTTCGGACAACACAAAATATCGAGTAATTCCTGGTTTACAGTCATGTAGCACTCCTTTTATTAATCACAAAAACAAAAGATACATTCAAAAATTCTGATTTTCAAGTTCTTTTCGCAAAAAGCGACCGGTATAAGAAGATTCCACCCGGGCCACCTCTTCCGGAGATCCTATGGCAACAACCCGTCCACCCTGATCGCCGCCTTCCGGCCCGAGATCGATGATATAATCAGCGGTTTTGATGACGTCGAGGTGGTGTTCAATCACCACCACCGTATTTCCCTTTTCCACCAGACGATTGAGAACATTGATCAGCATATGGGTGTCTTCAAAATGCAGACCGGTTGTCGGTTCATCCAGTATATAGAACGTTTTACCCGTACTCACCTTGGACAATTCAGTCGACAGTTTGACCCGTTGGGCCTCGCCGCCGGAGAGGGTGGTTGCCTGCTGTCCCAAATGAATATATCCCAAACCGACATCGTACAGCGTTTGAAGCTTGCGCTTGATTTTGGGAATGTTTGAAAAAAAGTCCAGCGCCTGAGAGACGGTCATGTTTAACACAGCGGCAATCGATTTACCCTTGTACTTGATCTCCAGGGTCTCGCGGTTGTATCGCGCTCCCTTGCAGGCCTGACAGGTAACATAGACATCGGGCAAAAAATGCATCTCGATCTTGATAATGCCGTCGCCCCGACACGTCTCGCAGCGACCTCCCTTGACGTTAAAGCTAAAGCGGCCGGGCTTGTAGCCCCTGATTTTGGCTTCCGGCAATTGCGAAAAAAGATCGCGAATGGGCGTAAACACACCGGTGTAGGTAGCCGGGTTCGAACGCGGCGTTCTGCCGATGGGGGATTGATCGATATCGATGACTTTATCGATGTTTTCAAGGCCCTCTATGGAATCATAGGGCAGAGGACTATCCTTACCGCGATAAAAATGCTTTTTCAAAATATGATAAAGGGTTTCGTTGATCAGCGTGCTCTTGCCGCTGCCGGAAACCCCGGTGACACAAACAAACACGCCCAGAGGAATCTCCACTTTGATCGATTTAAGATTGTTGCCGCGCGCCCCGCGCAAGGTTAAAAAAGTACCGTTTTGCCGACGGCGTTCTGAGGGAACCGGAATAGTACGGCGTCCGGCGAGATAATCACCGGTGATCGAGTCCCTGCTTCTTTCAACAACGCCTGGAGTGCCCTGTGCCACCACGTGACCACCGTGTTCTCCGGCACCCGGCCCCAGATCAACGAGATAATCCGCTGACTCGATGGTCTCCTTGTCGTGCTCCACCACGATGACCGTGTTGCCCAAATCGCGTAATCTTTCCAGCGTCTCAATCAAACGCCGGTTGTCCCGTTGGTGCAACCCGATAGAAGGCTCATCAAGCACATATAAAACCCCCACCAGCTGTGAACCGATCTGTGTGGCCAGCCGTATGCGCTGTGATTCGCCGCCCGATAGCGTGTCTGCATTTCTGGACAGCGATAAATAATCGAGACCGACGTTGACCAAAAAAGTCAGCCGGTCGCGTATCTCCTTTAAAACCTGTCTGGCAATATGCTGCTGTTGTTCGTCGAGATCGAGATGGGTGAAAAACTCCAACCCGGCTTTAATCGACAGCCGGGTAACATCATGGATATTCTTGTCCGCGATTTTGACAGCCAGAGCTTCCGGTCGCAATCTCGCTCCGCCGCAAACCGGACAAGGCGCCACATTCATAAAGCGTTCTATCCACTCGCGAATAAAAGAGGAATCGGTTTGCTGGTAACGCCTCTGCAAATTTTTCAGAATGCCCTCAAATGAGCTCTTGTAGCGTTCGCGATAAGATCCCCGCCGCGATTTATAATGAAAAGATATGGGGGCTTTATGACCGTAAAGCAGCGCTTTTTTACAGGGATCGGACAACTCGGCAAAGGTATTGTCGAGCGAAAAGCCGTAATGCTTGACCACGCCTTCGGTCAACGATAAATACCAGCCATCCTTCAACTCTCCCCACGGCTCGATGGCGCCCTTGCGCAACGGCACATTCGGATTGGGAATGACCAGTTCGGGATCGATCTCCATCTTGCTGCCGAGACCGTTGCACTCCGGACAGGCCCCGTAGGGCGAATTGAAAGAAAACATACGCGGTTCTAGCTCTTCATAGGAAATACCGCAATCGACACAGGCATATCGCTCGCTGAATAACATCTCTTTGTCGTCGATAATATCCGCCAGAACAATCCCTCCGGTCAGCTTGAGCGCGGTTTCAACGGAATCGGTCAAACGGGTCTTGATCTTGGAATTGATCACCAGGCGGTCGACGACGATTTCAATGGTGTGCTTTTTGTTCTTATCCAGTTCAATATCGGAATCGAGATCGTATACCCGGGAATCCACCCGAACCCGTACAAACCCGTCCCGTTTGGCCTCTTTAAAAACCTCGCGGTATTCTCCCTTTCTGCCGCGAACGATGGGAGCAAGTATCTGCAATTTCGTCCGTTCCGGCAGCTCAAGAATACGATCGACGATTTGCTGAACGGTCTGCTTTTCAATGCGCTTGCCGCAGTTATAGCAATAAGGAGTCCCGATGCGGCTGAAAAGCAAGCGAAGATAGTCGTATATCTCTGTCACAGTGCCGACGGTAGAGCGGGGATTTTTGCTCGAGGTTCGCTGCTCAATGGATATTGCCGGCGACAGTCCCTCGATATAATCAACATCCGGCTTTTCCATCAGCCCGAGAAACTGCCGTGCATAGGCGGAGAGAGATTCGACATAACGCCGCTGTCCCTCGGCATAGATGGTGTCGAAGGCCAAAGACGACTTGCCGGACCCCGACAGACCGGTGATAACGATGATCTGATTTCGCGGCAGTTCGAGATTGAAATTTTTTAAATTGTGCTCCCGGGCACCGCGGATAATGATTTTA
>CAZMUU010000175.1:0-7409 GCA_964569215.1 uncultured Cytophagia bacterium | reverse complement strand
CATATAAGCCAGGTCTCCGGAATCGAGCCGGATTCCAACAGGTTTGTGTCCCTTCTTCTTCAGGTTTTCAAAAACGTTGATGGCATTGGGAACACCGCTTTCGAGACTGTCGATGGTATCGACCAAAAGGAGACAATCATCGGGATAGACATCCGCATACGCCTTAAAGGCATCGAACTCGCTCATCCCCAGTCCCAGAAACACCTGCACCATACTATGGGCATGGGTTCCTTTGGGTGGAAAGTTTAGAATATGTGAAATTCCAACATTGGAGCTAAAATCGGCCCCGCCGATAAGAGCGGCTCTTGCGCCGGCGTTGGCGCCTTTACCAGCCGCCCGTCTGGCGCCGAATTCGAGAATGAGATTATCCGGGGCCACGCTGCGGATTCTCGCCGCCTTGGTGGCGATAAGCGTCGGATAGTTCATGTGATTGAGCAGCGAAGTTTCAAGAATCTGACTCATGGCCAGTGGACCGCGAACCGTGGCCACGGGTGTATTGGGATGCACCACCCGTCCTTCCGGTACCGCCTCGAGATTGATGCTGCTGAAATCGCCGTTATGGCGTAGCCAATCAAGAAAACCGGGTTTAAAAACCGCTTTGTTTTCACGGTTACGCTGACCGGCCAGATACTCGATTTCCTTATCACCAAAGCGGCTTTTCTGCATCCAGTCGATCAACCATTCCAGGCCCGCATGAATGCAATAGCCGGCTTTATGCTCGCCATAATCGGGATAACGGCGAAAAAAATAATCAAACTGAGCATTCTTTTCATGCAATCCCTGATCAAAATAAAGCTGAGCCATAGTGAGTTGATACTGATCAGTAAAAAGAATGCCTTCAGCGGTTTTATAATCTACTGATTTCATCGATGATCCCTATAACTCTAATCCTTTAATATACGATCAATTTCATCTTTTTCAAGTGTTTCCTGTTCCAGCAGCGCCCTGGCGAGCTTGTCCAGTTTCCTACGGTTTGATTCGAGATGCTGAATCGCTTGCTCTTCAGCTTCCCCGATAATGCGCCCCACCTCCTGATCGATAAGGTGGGCGGTTTGCTCGCTAAAATCCTTGTTCTGGGCGATTTCCCTGCCCAGAAACATGTGTTCCTCACCCTGACGAAATGTCATCGCCCCCAGTTCTTCGCTCATTCCCCACTGGCAAACCATTTTTCGCACCAGACCGGTGACTCGTTTCAAATCTTCTGCTGCACCATTGCTCAGATCATTGAAAACGATCTTTTCAGACGCACGTCCGCCGAGCATGACCGTCAAGCGCTCGAGCAAATATGTTTTGCTCAGGTTGTGCTTTTCCTCTTCCGGAATCTGCTCGGTCGCTCCCAGGGATCGACCTCTGGGTATAATGGTAACCTTTTGCAAAGGATCCGCTTTGCTGAGCAAACCGGCCAATAAAGCATGGCCGGCTTCATGATAGGCAATCAGCTCTTTTTCTGACTCGGTAATCGCTTCTTCCCGTTCATAACCGAGCAAAATCTTGTCACGGGCTTGTTCAAAATCTTCGTTTTCAATAATTTCTTTATTTTGCCGCCCGGCATACAAGGCCGCCTCGTTGGCCAAATTCTTAAGGTCCGCTCCTGAAAACCCAACCGACCGCTTTGCCAAAGATTCCAGATCAACATCATCCGCGAGCGGTTTTTCCCGCGTATAAATCTGAAGAATTTTCATTCTCGCCTTCATCTGCGGCAAATCAAGCGTGATCTGGCGATCAAATCGTCCGGGCCGGGTCAGTGCGGGATCGAGAACATCGGGACGGTTCGTAGCTGCCATTACCACAACAGCCTGGTATTCTTCAAAGCCATCCATTTCATTGAGGATTTGATTCAGAGTCTGTTCCCGCTCATCATGACCGCCCCCCAATCCGGTGCCGCGGGCACGACCGATTGAATCGATTTCATCGATAAAAATAATAGAAGGCGCTTCTTTTTTCGCCCTTTCGAACATATCGCGAACCCGTGATGCGCCAACGCCGACAAACATTTCTATAAATTCCGAACCGCTGATACTGAAAAAAGGAACCGCAGCTTCACCGGCAACCGCCTTTGCCAGCATGGTTTTACCGGTTCCCGGAGGCCCCACCATCAAAATGCCCTTGGGAATGGAAGCACCGAGCTGTAAAAACTTTTTTGGCGCTTTAAGATAATCGATAATCTCGCGCAAATCTTTTTTCGGATTTTTCAAGCCAGCGACATCGTCAAATGTCAACTGGCTTGAGGTTTGTTGATATTTTTTAGCCCGGCTTTTTCCCATACCAAACACATTGCCGCCCATAAACCCTTTGCTGTTTTGCCGCGCCCGCTTGCTGATCAAATAAAAAAGACCAATAATCAAAATCCACGGCAACAGGATCAATAACGCGGTTTGAATCCATCCACTCTCCTCGACTTTAGCATTGATTTCTACCTGATTTTTTTCAAGTAACGGCAATAATTCATCATCTGGTATTTCAGGTTTGACCGTTTTGAACCGGCTATATGACAGGGTATCGCCGTCATCGTCAACCCGAAAATACCGGTCGACGAAGGTACCGAAAATTTTGCTGTTTTTCATCGTAATTTCATCGATGTTACCCGTTTGCACCTGGGACTTGAAGGTCGAATAGGGTAGCTCAACTGTTACGGGTTTTCGATCATAGGTGAAAAGATAATATATCAACAACGCAAGAAGAAATATCCAGATAAATCGATTGATATGATTATATTTTTTTAAAGGCGGGGCTTGCCGTTTATCGTTTGGCAAAAAACATCCTCTCTTTCATAATAATTTCCGTTCTACAATTCCGAGAAGTCTCAACACCAGGAGAGTAAGTATCGTAATCCCGATACCCAGGACGTAAAGATCGATGGCGATACAGATTCCAATCGCCGAGGCCAATAAAATGGATGCAGCCGTGGTAAGCCCTTCTATTTGAGCAGAATCGCGTTGCCGAATAATGGTTCCGGCACCCAGAAAGCTGATACCGGTAACAATGGCCTGCACCACGCGTAACGGATCTGCCTGCACGGGTAAATTATTATCGGCGATAAACTGACCGACAAGCCAATCCCCCGTACAAATGAATAAGCCGGCTGCACCGGCCACCAGAATATGGGTGCGAAATCCGGCAGGTTTTTGGGAGAACTCGCGTTCCAGCCCCAATAAACCGCCCAGAAACATGGCCAATACGGTTTTGGCAATAATGATCAACTCGTAATTCCACGGCATGGTCTCTACTCTTCCTTTAACAGTGATCGGTATAATCTCGCTGTGTCTGATTTTTGACATAAATCTGTTGCCGCTGTCATGACTGCAGCCGTACCGGCAGCGACGCCATATAGGATCGCTTGTTTAAGGGGCATATCGTTAACCAGACCATAAACAATACCTGCAACCATGCTGTCACCGGCGCCGACCTTGCTTTTTACCGGCACACTGGGGGCGCGTAACCGTTCAATAGAATCCTTTGTGGCCATCAAAACACCGGCAGCACCCAGCGACACCACGATGATTTCAACACGATGATTGCGCAGAAGGGTTTTTACAGCGCTCTCCTGCCCGGCCTCATTGTCAATGTCAGAGCCGGTGAGAGAAGATAGTTCACGCATATTGGGTTTGAGCAAATAGAGCTCTCCATCTAGGGCTTTTTTCAGAGGGATACCCTTTGTATCAACTATCACTTTGATATTCGCACCGGCAGCGTGTTCTGTTACTTTTCTGTAAAAATCGTCCGGTACGCCGGGCGGAAGGCTGCCGCTTGCGATCAAATAGTCCGGAACAAAATCACTATTCCTTATCTCCTGCAGGCACTGTTGCCACTCATCTTCTTCCAGGTTTGGACCGGGCATACCGAAGCGGTACTGCTGGCCGCTGCTCTCTTCATTTACAATCAGGTTTTGTCTGGTTTCTTCCTTGATATCAACCGCTCTGTATTCGATGCCTTCTTTTTCCAAAAGCTGTTCCAGCTGTTGTCCAATACCGCCTCCGCTCGGGAAAACAGCCCTGGAGGGCTGATCGAGTTTCCTTAGCGCCCGTGTAACATTAATGCCACCACCGCCGGGTTGGTGTACCGGAGAATGGCATAAGAGCTTTCTCTCCGGCACAACCTGGCGGATTCGTACATTGATATCAATAACGGGGTTTATGGTCAGGGTTGCGATTTTCATTATCCGTATAACTTTCTTTTTATACAGGCTTTAACAGCAATGTTATTCGGTTTTCAGCACGATATTCGGTTGTAAGCAAAGAACCAAAGTGAACCAAATTTTATGGACTTGGTTCAGCGAGTTCCAGGTGATTGCGAACATGTTTTGCCCCGGCTTGATAAGCTTCTTCTGTTGCCGCCTCTTTTGCGTTATAGCTTGGCACCATTCCTTGCAGAGTTACAATACCATCCTCCACGGTGATATCGATTGCATCCCTGTCCACAATGGGATTCCATAAGAGCTCATTTTCCACATCCTGTTCAATTGCCCAATCGCTTTTATATTCCCAGGTGGCATCGGATTTGATATTATTTTCCACCTCGATAACACCCTTTACTCTTGAAGCGATATCTTCTGTTCTGCTTTTTTTGAAAAACCAGTTCACGACGCCGCTCAGGTAAACCTTGCCGTTCATGACGAATACATCAACAGTCTCCCGTTGCAGATAGGGATCTCTGGCCAATGCGTCTTTGATCTCTTCAGCAATGGTTTCATCCTGCGGTTGGTCGTCTGGTCGAACCCGGATTCTGTTTTTAACCCGCCAGACGCCAATGGTGTTTTCAGCATCTTTTTCAGCGGCTTTTTTGGCTTTAAGATTTCCGACCACACCTTTCAGCGTTACAACACCGTTTTCAACCTGAACCCTGGGATCAAAAGAAAAAACGCGTGGGTCGAGCATCAAAGCGTCTTTGATCGCCTGTTTGATATCTTTATCGCTTTCGAATCCCATTCTGTCTTTACTCATTTTATCCTTTGCCCACCATTCAATATTCAGGTCGCTGCCATCGACGGCGGTGACACCGTTGACCCAGGCATCCGCTGTGGCATGTGATTTTTCGGAAGCACTTCCGACTTTGCCGGAAAGCTTGACCTTACCATCATTAACGGCAACCTCAATCAATGCAGGATCGACAAAGGTATCAAATTCAAGGACGCGTTCGATCTCTTTTTTGATTTCTTCATCTGTTCGATCAAGGTCATATTCTATTTCGATTGTATTGTTGACATCCCGAACACCCCGAACGCCTTTGACAACGGATTCTGCGAGGCGTTTTTCAGCCCAGGAATTCACCGTTCCTTTAATCGTCACAGCCCCGTTATCGACAGTAGCGATAATCTCATAAGTCTCTGTCGCCGGATCGGAATACAGCGCTTTTTCCACATCAGCGAGTATGTCTGCATCGCTTCGGGAAACGGGTTTTACCCCGAGTTGATCGATAACAGAACGCACACCCATTATGGTTTTGGCGAGTTCTATTGCGCGGTCACGGGCCAGCAGATTATCCACCTGCCCGGATAGGGTTACCACGCCCATCTCACTCTCCACATCTATAAGATGTGCCGATACTTGCTTGTCCATAAAAAGTTCTTCCAATACCTCTTCGCTGATATCCGCATCGTCCAGGGTTTCATCCACCTGTGCCTGTACAACCGGTAGTGCAGCAAGGAATATCAGAAAAAAAACTAAAATAAAGATACTCAACTGTTTAAACATCATTTACTCTCCTCTGTTAGTGTCTATTATAAAACTCATTCTTTAATGAAAACCATTGATCGTAAGCCTGGAAGGCTGAATAGAAACCCATCTGAAATCAGGGTAAAAGGTAGAAATAGCGGAAAAATATACTTCCGATCAACAGGATGACCAATATCCAGAAAAAAAGACCCAACACAACCTCAGACTCGGTGGCTTCTTCCGGCTGTCCCAGTCTTTTCGTTCCTTTAATGCGCATTTGATTTCTATCCTTTGGGATAGCAGCCGTGACCAGAAGGGCAACAATCAGGGCCGAAATGAGAAACGGCAACCAATACCAGTTGGACCCCAGCGGATCAGCCGGGGAAAACCAGACACCCCCGGCCCAGGCCGCCAAAAAGACAAGCAGAAAAAAGACCAGAAAAGGCCATGGCCCGCGCCGTTTGAATAAAAATGAAAATATCAAAACAACAAGCAGGGAGAAACCAAGAGCATAGATAATATCGAGAAAAAACATTTTTGACCTCCTTTCCTAGCGGTAATACCAATAGCGATCCAAATACCATTTCCCCTTGACATCGAGGTTGTTGATCACCTTTTTGGCACCCCCTTCATAGGCATTATCTTCAGCCGCACTTTTTTCACTCCAAGAGTCGACGCTACCGCTCAGCGTTACCACCCCATCTTCAATAGAAAGAGTGACCTGATCGGAATCGACAAACGGACTCCAAAAAAGTTGACTGTTGACATCCCGACGAATCTCCCAGTCCGGTTTCCAGGTCCATTTGTGTTCATAGGTTATGGTATTGCGCACATCAACCACACCCTTGACCCGTTCAGCAACGGTCTGGGCGCGCCGTTTTTCGTAGGATGTGTTTACCTTTCCGTTCAAATACACCTTGCCGTTGATGGCGAAAATCGACAAGTCATGCAGCTCAACGTAGGGATTGCGTATCATGGCACGTTTGACCCTGGCTTTTAATGTATCATTGACCGGAACGGTGTTGGGGCGTACGCGAATGTGGTTGTCTACATCCCAGACGCCATAGGTGTTTCTCGCCACCTGTTCAGCCGCACTCCTGGCTCTGAGATTATCGACGACACCTGAAAGGGTCACTTTTCCGTTTTCGACGATGACATCGACATGAAAAGAAAAAACGCGGGGATCCTGGAAAAACGCATCGTTTATGGCTTGCTTGATCTCTTCGTCCTTAATTGTTTCAAAATCCCGGGTACGTCGCATCTCGTCACGGGCCCAATATTTGATCTCAAGAGATTGCGCCTCAACATCGTTTACACCGATAACCCAGGCATCCGTTATCGCTCTGGTTTTCTCATCAGCACTGCCGGCCGTACCGCTTAGCGTAACCTCACCATCCTTAACCTCAACCTTTATCAGGGCATCATCGATCCAGATATCATTTTCCAGATTGCGCTGGATGTCTTTTTGAATCTCAAAATCACTTCTTTCGCTTTCATAGCGAACAGCAATGTTATTATCTACCTCTTTAACGCCGCGAACGCTTTTGACGACTTTATCAGCCAGCATTTTTTCCTGCCACGAATCGACGGTACCGGTTAAAACCACTTTACCGTTATCGATCACCGTGCCGATCTCGTAGGAATCGGCGGCCGGGTCTTCGAGTAGTGCAGCATCGATGTCTTCGGCAAGCGCTTTATCGCTGCGTTCCGAAGGAACAACGTTAATGTTGTTGATGACCGATCGAACCCCTTTTATGG
>CAZMUU010000174.1:1982-7470 GCA_964569215.1 uncultured Cytophagia bacterium | reverse complement strand
GGGCAGCTTTTATGAAACCGATTTTTGCAAGATTAACGCCCTTTTTCAGGCAAAGAAAGCGTTTGTTGTTGATGGAGATTTTATTTTATCGCCCACCAGAGAAACCAGGTTGAATGGCTGGTTTAAAGGCAGGAAAAATGAATCCGGACTTTATCTTGAAGATTTTCGCATCGAGGACAATCTGGAATTTTCTCTGGCGAAAATAAATACCGATTCCAGCCTGCAGTGGAAGGGCGTATTGGATATCACCGATTTTAATATCAGTTCCCTGTTTTCCGAACCGGATACCACCTGTTATGGGTGGCTCGATGGCCGGCTCGATATCAACAGTTCGCACGGAGACCCCTCGGTTGCCGGATTTTTCGCCGTACACGATTTTTACTGCCGGGAGGGGGGACCCTACTTTTCCAAAGCGGTCTTTTCCGCTGGTAAAAACGGATTTATCCTGGAAAATTTTCTCTTCAATACCTCCGAAACCACTCTGATCGATGCTTCCGGGCACTATTCAGCGCTCAGCGACAGTCTGTCGTTCGTCATCAAAGGCGCGGGATTTGACCTCAATACCCTCTCCAGCGCCATTTCGCGGCGGCAGGATATGATATCCGGCAAGACTCTGGTCGACCTCCAGCTTGGCGGCACCCTGGATTATCCCGATATTCGCGGTATCATCGCCATCAAAGAGGGACAATTCTGGAAGGTTCCTTTTGATGAAATGGAGTTGCGCCTCGGGAACGGCGATAACGGCCTTTACACATCGCATCCCGCTGTGGTGTTAAATAAAATTCGTTTCAAGCGCAAAGGAGATTTTGAGTGCCTGGGAAGCGGTATCTTGCCCCTGCGCACCAATGACAGTCTGTTTGTGCAACTACAGGGTGAGGGAAATTTTTTATCCCTGGCTAACGACTTTGAAGATTATTTTAAAAATTCCTACAGCAAGGGTAATTTGCAGATAAAAATGCTGGGAACGCTTAAACAACCCCGGCTCGTCGATGCATCGCTCTCCTTTACCGATGCCGGTATGGAATTCGGTTCCGTCGTTCCCCGTATTACCGATGTAACGGGAAACATCGAGTTTGAACCGGAGAACCGTTTTGTCCATATCAAAAATTTGCAGGGGAAGATGGGAAAAGAATGGTTTCGCATTTCCAATACGCTTGCCACGCCTGACCTCGCGGAACGACCGATGCAAAATATGGATTTGGGCAGCAGTGCCATCAACCTCGGTGTTTTTGTGCTTGAAACCCGGAAAAAGGGGATACCCCTCAATATCAGCGGGCTGATGGAAAAAAGAGTCCCCGGTTACCTGCGGCTCGACGGTAAACGGGAAGGCGAAAAGTTCTATCTCGCCGGCCCCATCGACCGCGCCGTCCTGCGGGGGAAAATATTTGTGCATGATTTTGAATTCATGTATCCCTTTGATGAAGTGGATGATTCCGATGATAATGTGGTGGTGCAATTTTTACGAAATATGGAGTGGGATATCGTCGTTATTCCTGAAAATGATGTTCGCTATGTGACCACCCTGGAAGGTGCGCTCGACAGGGTATATCTCAACCTCCAGATCGATGAAGATTATGGGAATCTGGAATTTACCGGGCAGATCGAAGATGAGAGTTTTGCGATTGAAGGTCAGGCTCGTTCCAGTACCGGAATTATAGAATATTTTGATATGACCTTTCGGCTTCAAAGCGCCGGTGTTGAATTCGACCGCGGTAGTGTTTTTCCTGTGGTCTATGGTGAAGCGCGAACCACGGTTACCGATTCGCTGGGATTGCCCTCAAATGTCATGCTTACGTTGCTCACCGTCGATCAGACCATGAACAAAAAACCTGTGGATGATTTGGCACGGCAGGAGCACAGCCGCGGCCGCTGGGATCAGATTCGTTTCAAATTGACAAGCGATAATCCCAACCTCGGCAACACCGAGGCGCAAATTCTCGCTTCACTGGGGTACTCTACCGAAACCCTTCAGGATAAAGCGTTTGACGCGATCGGCATCAGCACGGAAAACATTCTCTTTCGTCCCCTGTACCGGCCGATCGAAAAAAGGCTCGAAGTTGTTTTTAACCTCGATTATGTCCGTTTTAGCTCGCGTTTTGCCCGTAACCTGATCGAGGCCAATCTCTACGACCATGCTTTTCTGAATCAGCGCCTCTCATTGCTGCGCAGTTCCAAGGTGATTGTCGGTAAATATCTCGCCAACCGGCTGTTCCTGCAGTATACCGGCCAGATTGAAGCGGGCATCGATTATAAATACAATGAAAAAAACGTCGGGCTCCGCCATACCCTCGGCCTCGAATATCGCATAAAACCGCAACTTTGGTTGGAACTTGAGTACGACTATAACAGTTTAATGTACGAAAATCGGGATGATAAACGCATCATGTTAAGGCACTGGTTTCCATTTTAGAGAATAAGCGTATTCAATGTCAGTTTTTACTTTACATTATCACAAAAAATTAATAAATTCATAAATTTAAATACTGCGAGGGTCATGTATTATTTGTCCAGAAAAATTTCTCTTCTATTGATCTGCCTGTTGCTGACCACAGCTCTGGTTGCACAACAGCGACAGATTCGCATCCTCGGTGTTTCCGTCGAAGGCAACGAAACAACTGATGCAAATGTTATTCGTCTCAGCTCGGGTCTCACCGCCGGGACCGAAATTACCGGAGAAGGCATTCAGGATGCCATCCGTCAGCTCTGGCGTATGGATCTTTTTTCCGATATTCAGGTGATCGTCGACCGGGAACTCGCCGAAGGTGTCTATCTCACTATCAAAGTGGAGGAATATCCGCGTCTTGAAAAAATTGAACTCGAAGGCAACAAAAAGCTGAAAAAAGATGATATAGAAGAGATACTCAATCTTTATACCGGCCAGGTGATCAGTCCCAGTCTGCTGCAACGAAGCAAAATGAATCTGTTGGACAAATACAAGGAAAAAGGTTATCTTCTCGCTAAAGTCGAGACCGAACAACGCCCCGGCGTGCTCGATTCGAGCCGGGTGATCGTTCGTTTTGTTTTCAACGAAGGCAAAAAAGTCCAGGTTAAGGAGATCAACTTTTTCGGCAATGAGGCATTTACGGATAATAAACTGCGAAAACAATTCGACGAAATCAAAGAAGATACCTGGTGGCGCGGAGCGGATTTTGACCGCGAAAAATATCGCCAAGACCTGAAAAAGGTTATCGCGTTTTATCAGAATAACGGTTACCGCGATGCCGAAATTATGCGGGATTCTCTTTACTACGATGAAGAGATGGACGATATGTTTATCGATATCTGGGTCTATGAAGGTACCCAGTATCTCTTCGGTGATATTTCCTGGGAAGGCAATGAACTCTTTTCCAATCAGGATCTTGAAATGCAGCTCGATTTTCAAAAGGGCGATATCTATAGCCGGGAAAAACTGAACAAAGCGGTATTTGAAAAAATCGGCAGTCTCTATTATGATCGCGGCTATATCTATTCCTCAACCGCCCCCAGGGAGATGCTCGGCGACAGCAATCAGATCGATATACAGTTTCTCATTTCCGAAGGCAAACAGGCCAAGATCAATGAAATTCATATTACCGGCAATACACGTACAAATGAAAAAGTGATTCGCCGCGAACTTCGCGTTCTCCCCGGCGACACCTTCAGCCGCGCCCTGCTGGAGCGCAGTCAGCGGGATGTCTGGATGCTGAATTATTTCGCCAACGTCGAACCCAAAGTCCAGCCGGTTGATGAAGACAAGATCGATCTTGAGATTGAAGTCGAGGAAAAATCAACCGATACGGCCAACATGTCCGCCGGCTGGAGCGAACGCGACAAGCTCATCGGCAGCGTTGGTGTTGCTATGGCGAACTTTTTTGGTAACGGTCAACGCGTCAGCGTTGATGCCAATTTCGGCCGTTATTACCGTTCTTATAATTTCGGTTTTACCGAACCCTGGCTCCTGGATACCCCGACTCTTGCCGGATTCAGCGTTTATTATACCAAACGTGAACCCTATTACATCGGCTATAAACAGATGAGCCGCGGCGGTTCGTTGCGACTCGGACGCCGGTTACGCTGGCCCGATAATTTTTTCCGCGGCGACTGGATTTATCGCCTCGACCGTACCGCCTTATCCGATTTTAACCAGTACTATATCGACAGCAACCCCAATGGTATCGTCACCGAAGACTGGCCCCTGATCAGCAGCAGCATCACCCAGATCATCACCCGTAACAGTCTCGATCGTCCCGAGTTTCCAACCGCCGGGTCGGAATTTACCCTGACCACTGAATTCGCCGGCCTCATGCTCGGCGGCAACGTCGACTATCATAAACATACGTTGCGAATGGACTGGTTTATGCCCTCCTTTTGGAAGCTGGTGCTCTATACCAGTTTTCAGGCCGGCTATATGGAAGGCATGGGCAAAAATCCCCGCATTCCCTATCTTGAGCTCTTTTTTATGGGCGGAGACGGACTCTCCCGCTCAACACCGCTACGCGGCTATGATGATCCCCTGGCCGGATATGCGGTCATTGCAGACGGCGGCAAAGCCATGCTCAAATATACCGCCGAAATCCGTATTCCCATTGCCCCCAATCCAACCATTTTCGGCCTGCTCTTTGCCGAAGCCGGAAATACCTGGTCCAATTTTAAACGCGCCGATCCCTTTACCATGAAACGATCGGTCGGAATCGGAGGACGCGTCTTTATGCCCATGATCGGCATCATCGGCTTTGATTATGGATACGGATTCGACCGTATCGATTCCAACGGTAACCCGGATCCTAAATGGAAAATGCACTTTGTTTTCGGAAGAAGCTTTTAACAACATCATAAATCGTGGAGGAAATCGTGAAAAAATCATATCTCGTCATCTCTGTCTGTCTTGCTGCACTGCTCTTTACCGGTTCAGCCATGGCTCAAAAACTCGGCTATATCAATTCCCAAAAACTTTTGGCCGATTTTAAAGAAGCCCAGGATGCCCAGGAACGATTGGACAAAATCAACAAAGAATGGGAAGCCGAAGGCCGCGAAATGCAACGCCGCCTGCAGGAACTGACCGAACAGCTCGAATCGCAAAGCCTGCTGTTGAGCGAAGAACGCAAGAAAGAGAAACAGGACGAAATCCGCAGACTCTATCAGGAGATTCAGCAATTCCAGCAGACCAAATGGGGTCAAAATGGTGAAATCTTTAAAAAAGAAGCTGAAATTATGCAACCGGTTCTGGATAAAATCAATGCCGCTATCGCCAAGGTGGGAGAGGACGAAAAATTTGATTTTATTTTTGACACCGTTTCTGCAAATATCGTCTATGCCGGCCCAAACCAACCCGATCTAACCCAGCTGGTTCTCGAAGAACTCGAAAAAGGTCTGGAAAGCAGCAACAACTAAGTTCTAACGATCAGGGTTGTATCCGGTTTTAACGGGGCTGTATCAAAAGTATCAATAGTACACTTTTTAGGTTTCTAAAGGATTAAAAACCGCCGAGGACTCGAAGAAAAGATTAGAG
>CAZMUU010000174.1:0-1972 GCA_964569215.1 uncultured Cytophagia bacterium | reverse complement strand
GTGTAATGGTGAATATTTTTGTACAGATTTTGATATCATTGGATTATCAATTCTTTTTATCAACTCTTTTGATACAGCCCCGCCGGGGCCCGTAGACATTGCTGTGCCGGCGGTGACGGCAGGTAAGGTGAATCCGGATTATATGCACCTCCATATTCGCTGCAGCTCCGTCACCGTCAAGTGATGTCGCCGGTCATGTCCGTCCGGAAAGATAAAACCACTCAGACCAGGTCCGGCGTGTTGCCGAATGTAACCAGTCTATTGCACAAGTTCGTATACAACCTTGACTTTCCTCTCTTTTTTACCTACATTTAAAAATCTATTTTTAAAGGAACGGGTATGAAACTGCCATTGTCCGATATCGCGGCGTGGCTGGGTGCCGAAATAGAGGGCGACACGTCTGTAGAGATTACCGGTCTCGGCAAAATCGAAGAGGCCAATGCAGGCGAGTTGACGTTTATTGCCAATCCCAGATATCTCAAGTACGCCGAATCGACCAACGCCGGTGCCATTCTGGTGGATCGCAATTTTCCGCCAATGGATAAAACACTGGTACGCGTCGATAATCCCTATCTCGCTTTTCTGAAACTGACGCAGCGTTTTTATACAGCTGAACCGACACTCAGAGACGGAATACATGAGACGGCAATTATTGGTGATAACAGTAAAATCGGTAAAAACGCGCGCATCGGCGCTTATGCCGTCATCGGCCGTGAATGCCGCATCGGTGATAATGTCTTTATCTATCCCGGTGTCGTCATCGATGACCATGTCAGTGTCGGCAAAGACTCTGTTATTTATGCCAATGTCTCTATCCGGGAACGGTGCACACTCGGCAAACGCGTTATCGTTCATATGGGTGCCGTTATCGGAGCGGACGGATTCGGTTTTGCTTTTGAAGAGGGCGCATACCATAAAATTCCTCAGGTGGGTAGTGTGCGCATCGATGATGATGTTGAAATCGGTGCCAATACCACCATCGATCGCGCCGCTCTGGGTGAAACCCGGATCGGCAAAGGCACCAAACTGGATAACCTCATTATGATCGCCCACAATGTAGAGGTGGGGGAACATACCGCCATTGCCGCCCAGACCGGAATTTCCGGCAGCACCCGTATCGGCAATTATGTCCGCATCGGTGGTCAGGCCGGTTTTACCGGTCATATCCGTGTCGGCGACCGCGTTATTGTCGGGGCTCAGGCCGGTATTACCAAGGATGCCGCTCCCGGCGAGTTTCTCACCGGTACCCCGGCACGCCATCACATTCGGACTAAACGCGAACAGGCCGGTACGGCCAAAATTCCCCAATTGTTGAAACGCGTCGGACAACTGGAGGCCAGGCTTGCGGAACTGGAGCGCAAGTCCGACCAGGAGGAGAAGAATAAATGATAAAAAACCAAAGAACCATCAAGAAAACAGCCACCTATTCGGGAATCGGTTTGCATACCGGCAACAAGACCTCCATTACCTTCAAGCCGGCTCCGGCCAATAGCGGCATTGTTTTCAAACGGGTCGATATCAAGGATTCACCCAAAATTCCGGCCGATGTGGAACATGTGATCGATATATCACGCGGCACCACCATCGGCATCGGGGATGTCAAAATACATACCGTCGAACATGTGCTTGCCGCGATCAGTGGTTTGGAAATTGATAATATCCTCTGCGAAGTCAACGGCAATGAACCCCCTGTCGGCGACGGCAGCGCCCTGCCGTTCGTTGAAGTCCTGCTTAAAGCTGATTTTCTCGAACAAGACTCTCCCAAAGATTATCTCGTCATCGACAGAACCATTGCCTATTCCGATCCCTCAAAAGGAATTGATATCGTTGTTTTTCCATCCGATGAATTTCGTATTACCTTTATGGTTGACTATAAAAATCCGGCCCTGGGAACCCAATATACCTCCATGTATTCCCTGCCGGAAGAGTTTGTTACCGAATTCGCCGCATCACGTACCTTTTGTTTCTTGCA
>CAZMUU010000173.1:0-7494 GCA_964569215.1 uncultured Cytophagia bacterium | reverse complement strand
ATCGTATCCTCTGTCAGCGACCAGGCACTATACTCTGCCGCGCCCTGTGGTTCACGTTTGAAAAACTCTCCGCCTTCTTCTATATCGGGTTGGCGTACACGTGCCAGGTTAAATCCCCAGGTCATGCCCGGGATGAGTTTATCGATACCGAAGGTCGTCAGATCGATCGCTATTTCAGCAAACCATTCATTCTCAGCCAATACCGTTTTGGCTCGCCATCGGGCATTCCAACCCGGATTAAAATCACATGTCTTTGATCCATGCAAACGGTTATAGCCACTTTGATCAAACTGCACACCGGCAGGATTAACCGCCATCTCATAATAAAAGCGATGATCATGGTTTAAATCCAAAAAGACCTCAACCCGATCATCATAGAGAATATCCTCGTCATCAAAGCGTTCACAAGCAGCTTTGATATTTTCCATATCCGCTTCTTTACACTGAAAGGAAATATAGAGATGGCTATCGTCGTAGAGCAAGCGGCAATAGGTCGGTTGCTGCGGCTCATCCCCCACCTCACCGGCTGTTAGCACGAAATCATTCACTTTAGCCGCCTGCTGCCAGCAGTCATCGGACAAATCACCATCCAGAACCGGTGGAACATCCGTATAGGGTATACTCTGGAAAGAAATATCCCTTGTTACCATCTGATCTTCTGCAAGACTCAATGGACCGAAAAAAAACATTATCAATAAAACTGCGGTCAAAATCTTCATAAAACCCTCCTGGTCATCAAGATGTTATCTGAATATCATGTTCTTTATAATATTGCAGAACATGCTCCTCCGCCTGGGCCATATGCGTTTTCATAATCTGAAAGGCTGCATCCGGCTCACGACTCTTCATACAATTCACCAGTTTTCTGTGATTCTCAAGAGCCAGATCAGGAGCATGTGATTGCTTGTATGTGGCTTGAATAAATTTGTGCAGCAATTGAAAAATGGGCTGCATAATGACGGGAATAATGGGATTTTGCGTTGCCTCGGCAAGGCGGAAGTGAAATTGTATATCAACATCGATCATCTCTTCAGGTTTTTCTGCGCGGTCGGACATTTGAGCATAATTAGATGTTAAAAAATCGATATCGCTATCGTCGCAATGTATCGCCGCCAGGCGGGCAATTTCCGGTTCAATAAATTTACGCACCCGGATTAAATGCAGCTGGCTGACCTGGCCACACTTCATTTCCAGCAACTGGTAAAAGGGATCGACGACAGAGGCGACATCGATTTCAGAAATATAGACACCGCTTCCCCGCTGGATATTGACCAATCCCCGGCCGGAAAGAATGCGCAAGGCTTCGCGCACCGCGGTCCGGCTGACGCCGAATTTTTCGGCCAATTCCAGCTCACCGGGCAGCTTGTCACCGGGTAGATATAAATTTTGCCGTATGGCGTTTCGGATTTGCATTTCAATTTTCTGACTGAGGGGTTCTTCGCGGGCAATTTTGTTGAATTCCATATATGTCCTTTCGAAAAAGGGTATAGATATATGCAGTCATATATCTATACAGTATGTTGTCATACAAGTTTAAAATATAAACCTTTTGCTAAAGAAGCAAGAACATTTTGATTTATTTTGTGATTTTCGCAGAGAAGATGAATCAAAAGTAGTGCAGATCAACTTGATAATACGGTTGATAAAAATTTGGTGTGATCAGGATGGAGAGGATTCTGTCTTTAATAAAATCCTGACGTGTTCCCGCGCTTCGGTCATGTGTTTATGCATAATGTTACAGGCCCGGTCGCCGTCCTGCGCCCGGCAGGCCTGCAAAATGAGGGTGTGATTTTCAATCGCAAGGTCCGGTGCATGAACCTGACGATAAGTCGATGAAATAAATTTGTACAACAAGCGGAAAACCGGCTCCATAATAATCGGTATAATCGGATTTTTAGTCGCAGTCGCGATGGTTCGGTGAAATTCAATATCACTTTTGATCATTTCAGAAGGGGTATCTTCATTGCGTTTCATTTCCTCCAGACACTTTTGTAGCAGATCCAGATCTTCGTCAACCCGATGCAGTGCGGCGAGCCGGGCGTTTTCCGGCTCGAGAAAAAGCCGTACATTGACGAGATGCAAAAATCCTTTATCCCCACTTTTCATTTCCAACATAAAATAAAAAGGATCGATAATGTGGTTGACATCTATATTAGAAACATAAATGCCGCTGCCCCGGCGGATATCGACCAATCCCCGCCCGGCGAGCAGTCGCATAGCTTCCCGGATTGCTGTACGGCTAACACCAAAACGCGTGGCCAGTTCATTTTCACCGGGCAGCTTGTCTCCGGGAAGAAAAATCTTTTGAGATATCGCATCCCGGATTTGTCTTTCCACTTTATGACTCAGGGATTCTTCGCGCTCGATCTTTATAAAGGGACTGTTCAAGGCTCATTACCTCGGTAAATTGGGTGGATCATTCTAATTGATTCAGGAAATGTTTAAAAGATAGCCATTTCTTGTACCCAAATCAATTGAATTTTTATGCACAGCATAATATTAAAATTTATCACCATAATATAAAAGGCGGGGCAGGCGACAGAAAAAATCAAAAATGTGTTCTGAAAAATTCAGATTTTAGGTAGCGCTGCATGGCGCCCGTTTTGGACGAATCGTTCTGTACCAGAAATGCATAGGGAGAGTCGCTGTCCAACGCTAAAATAGAATGACAGAGGGTGCAATCATGTGATATGGTCTCACCTTCTTTGTTGACCATGTTGTGATGGTGACAGCGAAAACAACCCAGATCCTGGCGATGAGCCAGATGTGACGGATAAGCACCCCAGGTGATGTTCATATAGGGATGTACATTGGTTGCGTAAATATCCTGCAATGTACGAATAGCACTATCGATCTGTTTCCGTTTTTTCAGGAAAACGTCCGGATAATCTCTTTGATAAAAAGCATTCAGATGATCTGCAATCCCAGTTCTCGCACTTGCAGTGTCGGGATATTGATGCATAATTGCATCGAGCGATACTTTTTTAATAAACGGTAAAGTGCGGTCGAGCCTTCCGGCCCTGAGACGCTCGTCAACAGCATCCTGCGGATTTTCATAAATATGGGTGGCGCGGTTGTGGCAATCAATACAATCCATGACGCGCTGTTCCTCTTTGGGTTGAGAAGGATATCGCTTGTCGTGATAAATTGTGGCATTGCCCGCTGCACCTCTTTGCCATACAGTCGTGATCACTCGTCGCTCATCCCTTAAGGAAGTATAGGAAATTCGATTCGATTCTGCAATGTGCCAGTGCGCTCCCGGGGTTTTGCCACCGGTACCGGCATCAATTTTAACGTTCAGAGTGGTATAGAATGGTGTGGAGAGACTATCATCGTCATAGTCCACATGTGTTATCAATCGTTGCCCCAGGAACTTTTCAGGCCAATGGCACTTTTCACAAGTTTCCCGTGCCGGGCGTAATTGATGAACCGGAGTGGGAATAGGGCGGTTATACAAATTCAAGGCGGCGAGATACATCTGTCTGAGACCATTTAATTTGGATGCAATCAGGGCATCCAGGCCCTCGCCGACGTGGCATTCAACACAAGCGACGCGGGCATGCGGTGAGCGCTGATAAGTAACCCATTCCGGATTCATAACCTGGTGACAGGCCGTGCCACAAAAACGGGATTGATCCATAAAATGCAACATACGCAATGAGGCAAAACCGAGGATGGCGATGTTAACCAGGGTCAGCAAAAATACGGTCCGCATAACTCTGGACCCCCATAACCGTGGCAGAATCTGGCCGGTATCGAATTGTTGATTGAGCAACTCCTGAGTCGATTTGCCGCTCTCCTTTTTATATCGATACCAGCCGATGGGAATCAGTATCAATCCTAAAATAAAGAGTGCGGGAAAAGCCAGATAGGTAACAAGACCGATATAGGCATTTTTAAACACACCAATGGTATGAAAAAACTCAAAAATAATAAAGGTCACAAAAGTCGCTGTCGTGAGAATAACACCGGTTTTACCAACTGTATTGATCGAAACCGATCGTATAAAATTGATATATTGTTTTAACATTGTCTCCTGTCCGGACTGGTCATTGTATCTGCCCTCCGGGCCGAAAGACCATCCTCATCTTCATGAGTTGACCTGGATATCAGTGTTTTACAATTGACTTGTTCATTGTTCAAACATCTGTTTGTACAGCTCCTCAAAGCTGCCATTGCGAATATCGCGCCGCAGCTTGCCTGTCTCCTGGTTGATCCATTGATGCATGGGGTCATGGGTGAAAAGGCTGTCGATAACGCCATTGACGGTTTCGTTCCGGAAAGATTGCGCTTCCGGAATGAATTTAAGATAAAAATGTTTGGCCACTTCATAAAATCCATGCCACCAGGTATAGTCAGGCCCCATCATAGCCGAGCCATGGCGTGCGCGCCTGCCTTCATGATGCCAGAGCTCCCAAAAGGTCCACTCGATTTGATTGGCAAAATGCGCCGGTTTTTCCAATAAATTTTGCTGACGTACCAGAGTCATGATGCGATTTGCCGGTTTGGCAAATTTTTCGTTGTAGAGCCTGATCGTGGCATCGTACTGATAATAATGGCCGGCGACAAAAACATCTCCGTGGCAGGTCCGGCAAACATCCTTCATATTATTGCGTTTTTCAACCCAGTTTTCAGTTTTCGTGGAAAAAAGCGGACGACACGTCCAGGAAATACGCCGACCGACATCGTGATTATAGCGCTGTTTTGACGTAGCGGACATATGGCAACTGGCACAGGTGGGAGCTGCAAAATAATCCTCCCCTACTATCCATGGATCGGCCTCTAAATTCATTTGACCGATATTGGTGTAATAGGCATTCCCATGTTTGGATTCTTCGTAGACCTCTTTTTGTGGATGGTCCGGTCCAAGGTGACATTTCGAACACGATTCCGGTTGACGGGCCTGAGCGCGGGAAAACGCATGGCGGGTATGACAGGCATTGCAGGAGCCCAGCGAACCATCCGGATTAATACGGCCGATACCTGAATTGGGCCATGTGGTTCTGGCTAGCTTGTTCTCAGCTTTGCTGTCGATGACGACATTGGCGCCATGACAACTTTCACATCCCTGAATCGCAACCGGGTAACCGGCAGCGACGTGAGCAAGATACGCATCATTGCTTTCAAGAATCTGCCCGGCCCTGGCATGATGAGAACCAGACACTTCTTTCATTTCTGCAGGATGACAGGTGCCGCAATCCTTTGGGGTAACCAGAGTGGCAATGTACGAATCGTAATGTAAAAATGCATCCTTTTCATTTTTTTTCGCCCGATGGCAATCTATACAGGTGACATTGTGCATGGCATGAGAAGAATTAAACCATTGATTGTAGAGACCCCTTGTTTTTTCCTTGTGGCATACCATGCAGCGCCCGGCAGAATTGTTTTCTGCTGCAGTGACCAAGCAGGCGCTGACCAGGATCATCAGGACAAGACGATACATGTGCATATTCACCTCCAGGTGATGCTAATATCAATTGACAACTCTTGATGAAATGTATTCATTTACGAGGGAATATACAAGGGAGAATCAAAATTTCCTGAAAGGCATTCCGCTAAAACCTTTGAGACAGCCCGACGGAAAAATAGCTCTTTTGATAATCGTAATAGGGATCATTGGAAAAATTTTGCATCCAGGCGAGATCGACCGTCAGGATGATCGGCTGTAAAGCACGTATATAGCGAAAAGATTTATCAAAAGAGATCCATATCAGGGATCTTTTGTCATGCCGTAATCGCGAATCTGCAAAAGCATATCCGTTTAAATCAAGTGCCAAACGCTCGGTATAGTGTTTATCCATAAAGACAAGGCCCGTTGACATCCGGATGTTCCAACCGAACTTGCGTTTCAAGCTTATATTCAGCTGCTCAGAGTCATAGCTGTATGGATCATCAAAAATATCATCATCAGAATAAACGAGTCCGTCTCCGGTACCGAGATAGCGCACAGAGTTATTCAATGTACGTCTCACAAGAATCTCTGCATTGACGCCCGTCCTGGAATCAATAGATTGTGCCAATCGAAGGCTGGCAGCGATTTGTCTGTTGTTACCATTACCGGAGGTATAGAGTTCGGGAAACGCCGGCAGGAGGCTGACTGTGTTGTTATTGAGATAGGTTTTTAGAAAATAGTTTCCCTCAAGAATCACCGACGTACCGGTGTCAAAAAACCGGCTCAGGCGCAAAAACCATGTACTCTGCCGGTACGAAAAGGGGACCAAAAGGCTATACTTGCGCACTCGAAAATCGCCGCCGGCATAACCATAGAGTTGATGTAATAGAATGACCTTAATATTGCTATAAGCATACACTTGATCATATTCATACCAGCGATAGTCCTCGTTATAAAGCCGTTTTGCGATATCAACACCGGCATTCAGTCTGTTGCCCGTGGAATTTGTATACTTGTATACTTTTATTCCAAGCTCATGTGTATGAAAATTTCGATAACTATACTCATCAAACAGGGTCATATCACCCTGGTAGGAGAGGCGCAAGCCGGAACTGGAATCGATCCAGTCATGACAGAGGGCGGCAGTAAGAGCATTGTAATAATCGGGTAATTGACGATAATTGGCAAATACATTGCTGGCATAACCACCATAGGTTTGAAAGGAAATGCCAAACTGAGCCTGAGCAGGAACTGCGGGGAGGAGCAAAAGCATTGAAAAAAACAAAATAAATACTTTCATATCTGTTACCCTGGTTTATATGGGTTTAATCATTCGAAAGAACAACTGTTTATTCGCCACCTTTACCGCCGCCGGGACCTTTGCCTTTGCCTCTGCCGCCGGGGCCGGCCTTTCCCGGTTCTCCGCCAAATTCCTGACCAGCTCGAGCTCCCCGGCCAAAACACTCTTCCGGGCGCTGCCATCCCTCTCTTTTTCCATCAGGTTCAAAGAAAGCGGGAACATTGTCGTTAAATCCATCGCCATCCTCATCGATAAAACCATGCATGCCGTGGCCTCTTCCCCAGCCCCTGCCATCACGGGGAGGCTCATAGTCTTCATCCTGGCCATTGGGAATACCATCACCATCAGCATCCGGGGCATTATCGTTCAGACCGTCGCCGTTCTCGTCGACAAATCGGTTGGGGTGGCCATATCGATTTTTCAATTGCGCATTGTTTGGACCCGGATCAACGTCAGGCCCGGTATCCAAATCTGTCTCTCCGGCATCAGGCTCTTCTTCTCCGGAAAGCGGCTGCTGCCCGACGTCGTTCTTATCCTCAGAGGATTGACCGGCTTTTCGCTGATAGTCCGGATCCTGACCATTGGGAATGCCATCGCCATCATGATCCGGAGCCTTGGGGTTGTAGGCCGGTATTTCTTTATTTTCCACCGCTTTGTTTTCATTGCTCTTCGTTTGGGCAACACCCCGGGTTGAGGCAAAAATCATCCAAATTGCAGTGATGAGGACTATTTGTAAAAAACGATTCATCGCTTTTCTCCTATATTGCATTAATTCTGGTATTTTATTTGCAAGCAGTATGCC
>CAZMUU010000172.1:0-7498 GCA_964569215.1 uncultured Cytophagia bacterium | reverse complement strand
ATCGATACCCCACTGCTTGTTTAGATGGCGATAATCCAGGTTAAAAAAATCTTTGACCCGGTCAAAGTGGCTGATATAATCCTTCACCAGGGATGAACTCGTTGGAAATCGGGATAGCGTGTTAGACATTTTTTTGTCCGATCATTATAAGTCTTGCTGATTTTAAATCGAAAGGACGGCCTTTATAATCGCCCAATTCGTATTTGCACGAAAAACCGGCCTGCTCAAAAAGATGGTACAGTTCCCGGCGACTATAGGCTCTTACGGATTCCCGGTATGAGCGCAAACCGAGTTTGTCGCTTACCGTGATGATTTTCTCGATTCTCTTTGTGTCGGGTTTGTAGGCGCGCTCCTGAATAATATACATACCGTTGCGATTCATTTCACTTTTCGGCTCGAGCTCGGACAAAACGCGCTCGGTGTTCATATAATCAAAAAACAACCATCCCTTCTCATTCAGAGCATTAAAGGCTTGGCGGATGACCTGGAAGTTTTCCCCATCTGTATCAAAATAACCAAAACTGGTAAATATATTCAGGATCGCATCAAAGCGGCCGACAAAGGGAATTGCGCGCATGTCGGCGAGTACAAACCGGGCAATGCTGTTTTCGGTCTTTGCTTGTTCAACGGCATGTTTTAGCAGGTAATCGGAGAGGTCGAGTCCGACGCCCCGATAGTTCCTTCTTGACAATTCCAGGGTATGGCGGCCAAAACCGCAACCGAGATCGAGAATAGTCATTCCTCTGCGAACCGGAACAGTATTTTCAAAGAGATCGATGTGTTTTTTGGCTTCGGAGAAATCGCGATGTGAATATATGGTCAGATAGTCCTGGCGAAATGAGCGCTCATACCAGGGTTTATCTCTTTTTTTACTCATTATGGGAGCTTTGCCTTTTGTCATAAGCAGGGTTAAAGCTTATCTGTTGTTTTTTATAATGTAATAAAATCTGCATAAAATCAAAGCCAATTCAGATGCCATGTATTCGAGGAAGGGAGAAATAAAAATTGTGCATTTTTGGTGTTTTCTTGTTCCGTTATCGTGTTTTACAGGCCGAAAAAGTGCTTAAAACCTTGATAATATCTTTGTTAGTTTGTAAATTAGTCATAAAATTTTTTATTATTACAATGTTTAGCCCGACGTTACACAATTTTTGTTTGAAAGCGTTTGGTTCGGGAGATATCAATCCATTGCAAAGACCGGATGATTTTTGCCTACTTAACTGTAAAAGGAAACCGAGATTATGAATAAAGCATCTTTGATCATTTTCGATCTCGACGGAACCATTGTCGATACTGCAACCGATGTGCGCAGAGCGATCAACATCGCTCTGAAAGAGGTCGGTCTGCCGCCCATATCCTTAAATAAAACCAAGCAGGCCATCGGCCCGGGGCCGGACCGCTTTGCTCATATTACGCTGGGCGAAGAAAACATGCATTTACAGAAAGAATTTTTCGATATTTTCCCGGCGATATACTATAACAACAGTGCGGTGAGTTCAAAGCCATTTGATGGCATTATTGATGTTTTGCAAGAAATTCAACTTCCCTGCGCTGTGGCCACCAATAAAATGACCTATGTAAGCCGGCATATTCTCGATGAGCTCGATCTGGTTAAATATTTTAAACTTGTTGTGGGCCGGGACATGGTTTTAAACCCAAAACCCGATCCTGAACTGCTTTACTATATTTTGTCAAAATTTTCAGTAAAACCCCGGGATGCCCTTATGGTGGGGGATACCAACAATGATATCCTGTCGGCACAAGCTGCCGATATACCCACATGTGCTGTAGAATGGGGATATACTCCCATTGAGGAGCTTAAAGAGCTTGAACCCGATTATACCATTCAAAAACCTGAAGATTTATTGAAATTGATTTAGGATGCAATTACAGGGTCACTGCTATTGTTTTCTGTAACAGAATGTTGTTTTTTGGAGAACGTGAGGATGAGAGATTTCGAGTCAAAAGATCGTCAGCGTTATCTTCCTACTTTTAAGGGGTGTCTGATCTGTGGTGAAAAAGCGGAAAATCCACATACCTGCAATTTGCGTTTCAAGGTTACCGAAGAGGGTGTTGAAACTGTTTTTGAACCAAAAGCCGTACATCAGGGATATGAAAAGGTCATTCACGGCGGTATGCTCTGTGCATTATTGGATGAAACGCTTGGCTGGGCGGTCGCGGTTGAGCGCAAGCGGTATTTTATGACTGGAGAGCTGACGGTTCGGTTTATTCGTCCATTAACGGTTGGAACCAGAGTTACCGTGCAAGGCAGGTGTCGTGAGAATAAATCGAGATATTCCGTTGCAGAGGGGGAAATCCTGGATAGCAAAGGCAGAGTGTATGCCCGGGGCAAAGGAAAATTTTTCCTCATGTCGGAAGATCAAGCCAAAAAGGTGGACCGAATAATGACTTATCACAGTGGTGATATTGATGTATTAAAGGGCGGTGATTGAATGTCAGGGGATGTAATACAAAAAAATCGGTTTGCTTTATCGTTTGATCGCTTCCACCCAATACAAATCCGGATGTTCTGCGGTTTTACAATCAAATCCAATTTGCTTTAGTAAAATTTTTAGCTTTTTGGCGGACGGCAGTATGTCCCGGCAAACCACGGGGTTTAGGCGGGAATGAAAAGTATTCAGCTTTTTGCTGCAGCAGTTGTGCAGAATCAGCAGTTTACCCTGTGGTTTGAGGATGCGGTGTATTTCATTTAGTGCCTGTCGCGGTTCAAGGATGTGTGGAAATGTCGAATAACAGATGACTTTGTGAAAGGTGTTGTTGCGAAACACCAACTCACAGGCGTCGGCGCAGATATAATGGGCGGTGTTTCCGAGGTCTTTTTGCGCTTGAGTGAGCATATTTCGGGCAAAATCCAGCGCCACCACCGCCCCGGGTTTTTGAATTTGTCTGATCAACACCTTGCTCAGCCTCCCGGTTCCGGCGCCGATATCGAGTACCCGATCTGTGGGATGTATGCCAAAACGCTTTATATGCTTTGCAAGGCAGGGATCGGTCCGTACGCGATCATTCCATTCCATTGCAATTTCATCGAAATATTTTCGGTGTACAAGCGACATTAAAATAGCCTTTTTTGGGTTGTACGATTTATAAAAACCGGGATAATGAAGAGCATCAGGACAATTCCGGGCAGCCCTTTAACAACCATGATGCCGGAAGTCAGAGCCGGCGGCAACCCGAGCAATTTTGCCATAGGTACGATGGCGATAAACAGAGCGATGCGGGAGACAAACAGCCCCGCGGTTAACGACCAAAACAGGCCCGATCGATAGTGATGGTGAAGATAACCGGTGACGCCTGCAAGCACGGTCAGTTCGACCATAATGAGATGCATAATGGGTGGAGAGAGAGGCGGCATACCGGTGAGCAGGGAAGAGAGCAACGGGGTGATCAGGGCGACAGCTACAGCCACGGGCACGGAAAGATAAAAAGTTGCCAGCGCAACCGGCCAAAACATCGGCAGAAAAATGCTGCCGGCGCCTATAGCGTGAAAAAGTATTGGAAAGAGCACACCCAAAGCGATGAACATCCCGGCCAGCGTGACTTGTCTTGTAGAAAATCTCATCATCTATACTTAAAAATGAGTTCCGTCATGAATGTTCTACCCGGCATTGGATAGAACGGTTTGATTTCATATTCTGTATCAAACAGGTTTTTTAAGGAAACAGCCAAGTCGGCGAAACGGACGAGTTTGAATGTTGACTTGAGGTCGACCAAGGTGTAATCGTCCAGCGGCATTTTGTGATTGTCCATGGCATAGAGATCCATAATATGAATGGCGTTTGCCTGTAAAATCAAACGCGGCCATTGGTAGGAGAGCATCACCGTCAGTTTCTTGCCCGGGGTTTCTCTGGTTTGGTTCTGTAGATCCAGTTTGGTCCAGGTAGACGCCACCTGAAAATGTCTTGTCGGTTCCAACTGCAAAGAGAGTTCGTAGCCGCTGTGAACAAAGTCACCGGAATTGGTAAATTGCATAGACGGCGGAACACCGACAATGCGGATCATATTACTGCCTTTTGAGCGAAACAGGGCAGCGTCAAGAACTCCCCAGCTACTCAATCGCTGTGAAAGGCCGATTTCATAATTCCACAAGCGTTCCGGCTGCAGGTTTTCGTTTCTGGGTGGGAAAACATATAATTCCCGTATCGCCGGGCTGCGGAATCCTTTTGCCGCCGAAAGGCGCAGAGACAAGAGATCGGTGAGGTGGGTCACCAGGCCGATTTTGGGAATCCATTCATTGCCGTAGAGCTGATGATTTTCAGTGCGCAAGCCGGCAGAGAGGATAATTCGGTTGTACAAGAGCTGCTGCATGTGAATATAGGGGGCGAATTCGGTGATGTGTTGTGCACCATATTGGATCCAGGGATATTTGATAACGCTGTCCCCGGCGTCTCCTCCGTACTGTTTATAATCAAAACCGATGGTGGCAGAATGGCCTCTCCAGAATGAGGTATTATGGTAGAGCATGACGCCGATGGTATGATCATTTGAACGCCAGCCGTCAAAAATTTTATGGCGTCCCCAGTTTCCATGAACCCTCAGGTAGGAGTCGCCATATTGGTGTGCGTGGGATAGCGTCAGATCGGCACCGGAACGCCTCAGGTCGTACCACTGGTCTGTCGGGGTGGTTGTCAGGGTGTCCGCTCCCGGATCTTTCAGGTAGATGTTGGAAAGATTGGCATTGAGGCTGATTTTGGTATTGGTATTGAATTCATATCCGAGATGAGCGGTGTAAGTATCGCCTTCGTAATCGGCTTCCGGTCTGTGGCCATCTGTTTGCCGGTTTGCTGCCGTCAGGTTATAATCAAAGTTGTTGATTTTACCGCCATGTACACCTAGAAGCTTTTTGGTTTGATAGTTGCCCATACCGCCGACAATGCGGGTGTTGAATCCGTTTTGTCGCTGTTTTTGTGAAACGATATTAATGACGCCTCCCATGGCATTGGTGCCGTAGAGAAATGAAGCGGGTCCGCGGACCACTTCGATACGCTCAACACCGTCCAGGGTATAAGCGTCGGGGATGGGATGTCCCATCATTCCCATAATATCCGGCCGGCCATCCCGCAGTACCAGTACCCCGGTAACGGGGGAGCCGCCGATTCCGCGTATACTGATTTCTCCGGCAGCGGCGGAAGCGACGCCGTATCCCATGATCGATTTTTGGGTGATATAGACGCCGGGTACATAACTGGTAACCAGATCCATTGCCGAGTGGGTAGCGGCTCGTTGGATGGTTTGTTGATCGATAACGGTTACGCTGGACGCGAGCTCTTTTTGCGCGCCGGCAATTTTGGTGGCGGTAACCACCACCGGATCAAAGCGATATTTGATCGAGTCGCTTTCTGATTCTGCAAAAAGTGTTGCAACCGGGAGAAAAGCGATGCTTAAGAACATTAATAATCTCATAATGTCTCCTTAAAAAATATAGTTAATGCAGGTCTTTGCCTGTCGATGTTGTCACCAATTTCCCGTGTTTGACGCCTTTCATACCGATGAGATGGTCGGCAATTTTTCTCACCTCGTTCGCTTTTCCTCGCACGGCCAGTACTTCGAGGCAATTATCGTGATCGAGATGGACGTGCATGGTGGATATGATCTGATGGTGGTGCTGATGTTGATCATTCGTCAGTTTTGCCGACAAATCGCGGATATGATGGTCATAGATCAATGTGATGGTGCCGATAATCTGCCGCTCTTCGTCCTGCCATTCCTTGTGTATGAGGAGATCGCGGATCAGGTCTCTGATCGCTTCCGAGCGGTTGGCATACTCTTTTTCTTTGATCAGGGCATCGAACTCTTTTAACAGCTGTGAGTCCAGTGATATTCCAAAACGAACCAATTTACCCATTATATCACCCGTGTTACTATTTTTTAAAAAGTAACACGACCAAAGGAGAAATGCAAGCCTTTTTTGATTATTTCACACGGACGGCGAGGCTTTTCTAATCGGCAAATTGGGGGGCATGGGTGGTATTAATTGTATGAGTTGAAAGAGAATTCATGTTTCGTTTGGCTGATTCATACCGGCAGAAGACAGGTCTAAACGCTTTAATGACAGGGAATGCCGCAGGATGCCGATATTCCCTGTCTAATTTGCTTTATCTTTCGACCGGATGTGGGGATTTTATCCGGTCGTCATCATCTCCTGAATGTCTTCTTCAACGGTGCCGATCGGCTTGATATCGAAATTTTCGACCAGAACCCGGATGACTTGGGGCGAGAGAAAAGCGGGCAGAGTAGGTCCGAGGCGAATCCCTTTAAAGCCGAGCGATAGCAGGGCGAGTAGGACCGCTACCGCTTTTTGTTCATACCAGGCGATGTCAAAGGAAATGGGGAGGTCATTGATATCTTTCACTTTAAAGATTTCTTTGAGCTTCAGGGCGATCACCGCGAGCGAATAAGAATCGTTACATTGCCCGGCATCGAGGACGCGGGGAATGCCGTTAATATCGCCCAGATCGAGTTTATTGTAGCGGTATTTTGCACAACCCGCAGTAAGGATGACCGCATCCCGGGGGAGGGCCTGTGCCACCTCGGTAAAATAGTTACGGCATTTATGACGGCCATCGCATCCGGCCATAACGATGAAACGTTTAATGGCCCCGGATTTAACGGCTTTGACAATTTTGTCGGCCAAGGCGGTGACTTGATGATGCGCGAATCCACCGACAATCTCTCCTTTTTCCAGTTCCTGCGGTGGGTCACATTGTTTGGCTCTGGCGATGATTTCGGAAAAATCCTTCATTCCACCATTTTCAGCATCCGGGATATGCTTAACACCGGGGAAACCGACATTGCCGGTGGTGAAGACCCGATCCTTATAAGACGTTTTGGGCGGGATCAGGCAATTCGTCGTCATCAGAACCGGACCGTTAAAGTATTGCCCGCTGTTTCCTGGCATTGATAGCAGAACATGGACATGGTTACCTCCGTTATGATTTGATCATTGTTAACATCATTTTGAATTGGCTTGTCGCCTTGACTGAGTGTGGCACATTTGCCGGCATCAGGATCATCTCTCCCGGGTTGAGGTCGTATGCGTTATCGGCGATGGTGATATGGGCATTTCCGTCGATGATTTGCACCAGGGCTTCAAACGGAGCTGTGTGCTCGGAGAGTCCCTGGTCCTGGTCAAAAGCGAAAAGGGTTACAGAACCGTTTTTCTTGTCTATCAGGGTTTGGCTCACCACTGAGCCCTCCTGATAGTCGATGAGATCTTTGGCTGATTGTATTTGTGCTGATTTTAGTATAGACATATTGCCTCCATAAAAGTTTGCATTATAGTATTGTGCCGTTTATAGTAATGATATCCATTTTTATGTTTTGTGAGCGGTTTGCTTTTTGTAGTGCCTGTTTTACGATCAGTTCCGTACCACCACAGCAGGGGAGCTGCATGCGTACAATATGAACGGAGCGGATGTTATGATTTTGAAAAATCATCGCCAGTTTGTCTATATAGCGATCGAGGGCCTGATCGAGT
>CAZMUU010000171.1:0-7503 GCA_964569215.1 uncultured Cytophagia bacterium | reverse complement strand
GCCAGAATCAGACAGAAGATGAATCCACCCCACGCTATGAAAAGCAGAGTAACCATTGTGAAGATACTCGCAGGGGTCATATCGATTCCTTGTTTCCGGTTATTTTCGCTACAATTTTTCTATTTACCAAGATAAAAAATATTATGATAACAGACCACTGAAAAATACATGTTCCCACACTAAAGGTTCTGAATGGATGCCACCATGCTTTCGGCTCATAGCTGGTCATCGCCTGGTAAAACCACCAGGCGAGCAGAATAATAAATTCGGTGGGAATAACGAATCTAATAATAATATCATACCATGCCCCAATGGGGATATCATTATCCTCGGTATTGATCAGTTCCTGACGAAAGCGTTTTGGATTGTAGTGGATAATCGCCAGGGCAAAGAAAAACCCGCTGACGAGCAACCCGAGGCCCCATACCCAGTCCTGATTTTCAAATACAGTCATATCATTGGCCGACGGCAGGCCGAAGAGGATAGCCAAAACCCAGATCGCGGTTACGGCTTTTGTCCTCGAAATGCCTGCATCAAGAAGATTGGTGGTGCCGAGTTCGAGCATGGCGATAATCGAGGTCATGGCCGCAATGGACAGGGCGAGAAAAAAGATGACGGCAAAGAGTGTCCCCATCGGCATTTGGGCAAAGAGCTGCGGCATCCAGATAAAGGCCATACCTGTATTGGCGGGTCCGGTTTCCTGTACGATTTGCATGGGGTCCAGAGATAATTGCGGGGCAATCGCAAACACAGCTGAGAAAATAGTCAGTCCGACGAGTAAAGAGGCTGCATTGTTTCCCAACCCGGCCAAAAAGGAATTTAAAACAACATCTTCATTCTTTTTCATATAGACGGCAAGGGTTAGAATCAATCCCCACCCGGCTCCGGTTGACCAGGCCGATTGCGACAGCGCTTCCAACCAGAGGCGGTGGTCGAGCAACTTTTCGAGGCTGGGTGTAAAGAAAAAGTTCAATCCCTCGACAGCACCGGGAAGGCCAAGTGAATAGATTGCAGCGGTGATTAATATCAACAATAACAACGGAATTAAAATTTTATTGGCCTGTTCGATACCATTTTTAATCCCTTTTAGTACGACCCATGCACCCAATGAAATGGCCAGGACGTGAAACAGAGAGGGTTGCCATCGCGACTGTATAAAGCCGTTCCATATCTCCTGAGTGGAGCCGGAATGAAATACGCCGATGAGTGAGAGTGTGAAATATTTCAAACACCATCCCATCACCACAGAGTAGTAAAACATGATCGCCGTGGTACAAAATCCGATAAAAGCTCCCATCCAGGCATATTTGGGGTTCATGATAGAGATAAAGGCACCAACCGTGCCCATACGCACTTTTTTGCCGATAGCGAATTCACTGATGAGTAATGGAATAGACCATAAGATCAAAAAGATAAACCAGGCGATCAGAAAGGAACCCCCTCCGTTCTTTGCCACGATTCGTGGAAACCTCCAGATATTACCGGTACCCACCACCATTCCCAGTGTGGCCAGAATCAATGTCCAGCGGCTCGAAAAAGTTTCTCGCGTTTTCATGCGACCTTGCTCGTTACATATTTTTTGTTTATCAATCAGCATGACCCCTGCATCGATGCCGGAACAGCGGGCAAGTGCGCCGGTCTGAAAAATATCGCTGTACCCTGCCTGTACGGCATCATTTTTTTTCAGGGGCTAAAAAAAATCAGTCCCAATATAGCAACGATGACGCAATAGGGTGCAAACCAGTAGAGTCTTCCCTTTCTGACAATATTCAAAAGCAGAACAATGGCGATATATCCGGAAACGAAAGAAAATAAAAATCCAACCAGCAATATGGCCAAAACGGAAGCCTCGAGGTGTTGTTGAAAAAGATCGACGGTTTTCAGCAATGTCGCCCCCAAAATAGCCGGGATCGACAATAAAAAAGAGAACCGGGCTGCATCGTTCCCGGAAAGATGCCGCCACAAGCCGGCGCTGATGGTGGACCCTGATCTGGAGATGCCGGGTAGAATGGCCAGTGCTTGTGCCAATCCGATAATCAATGCGCTGCGGCTTTGCAGCGGCCGGGCTGATGGTTTGAAAAATTTGGTGGCAAACAAAATCGCAGCGGTAAGCAAAAGCATGAAACTGACCAGGTATGGGCTGGCAAAGGCCGCTTCGATTTTATCCTCCAGCAAGAGACCGACAACCACAGCGGGAAGTGTCGCCAGGAGGATGTAAAAGGTCCATCTCAGATTTTCACTGGCGTTAAATGCTGCTCCGGCATTTTTCAGCGCTCCGGTACGAAAAAGCAGTCGTAAGGAGACGAGCATGGCGTAAATATCTTTTCTGAATGCCAGCAGAACCGCCATCAGGGTGCCGAAATGAACAATGACTTCAAAGAGAATACCCTGTTTATCAATACCGAGCAGATGTTGTCCGAGAACGAGATGTCCCGAGCTGCTGATCGGAAGAAATTCTGTTAAACCCTGTAAAATACCCAAAAGTATAGCATCACTGATATCCATAGTCGACTCCACAGGCGTTTGGGATGAGCTAAAAGCCTCTTGTTCTCATTATACACGATACACGATTTAGTTGTTTACAGCCGACGAGCTGTATAAGGGGTGTCCTAATATAGAGTTTTGAGGCACAGTACACAAGTAAAAAAAAAGCCCTGCACAGGCAGGGCTTGAAGATAAATGTAGAGAAATTAATTTAGTTTGTAGAGGATACCGGCGAAAATACCGAGATAATCACCGTCACCGACAATCATGTACCTGGCTTCAACAAAGCCGGCCATCATCGGAGAAACCGGCATGGAGGCGCCACCGAGCAGACCGATGGAAATATCGCTGTCACTGTCATCAGAGCTAAAATCGCCGAATTCGCTTTTGCTTTCCACGCTGGCGCTAACGATTCCCAGACCGAGAGCAGCGCCGGCATAAGGCTGAATATTACCCTGTACCGGAAAAGCATATTTTGCATTGGCACCGAAGTTCAGCATGGAAAAGGTCACTTCCCAGCTCGAGCCGCTGGAAAAACCGCTGACCGATTCTTCATAGCTTTTTTGCCAGTAATCGAGATAGAGGCCGAGATGAAGATTCGGCATCAGGGTACCCAGATCCGCATCGAGACCAAACCCAATGGTATTATCGATGGGATCTTCCGGCATCACAAAGCCCACGTGTCCGCCAACGCCCTTAAATCCGATTTCGGATTGGGCAAAGGCGGTCGAGACCATAAAAATCATTGCAATAATAACGAGTTTTTTCATTGTTTACTCCTCCGTGATTGATGTAGGATTATTGGTTTTCACGTATTGCACTAAAGCTGTTTTTGAGTGCAATGAATATATTACTTTATTGAATAAAATCAAGCTTTATTTTTGTCAATAGTCAGACTGGTTGAGGCGCTCGATGAGTCCGTCTTTATATTTGAAAATATTGACAGCCTGATTTACGCGATGCCGCTTTGAGAAAGATAACGCACCTCCAATGCCCGAATAATAATCAACCTCCTGTAAAGTTTCAACAATCGTTTGCGAATCGATATTCCCGGAATCGATAATATCGATCAATAAATTCATCAAATTATAGCCATAAAGGGAAACCGTTGCCGGTGAATAGGAGGTCAGATCGCGATATCGGTTACGGAATTGAATATAATCGGGATCCGCTTCTGATGCATACAAACCGGCGACCATGACCAGGTTGTTGATATAGCGTCGTTGTTTGTTCAATTGATCCTGGTTCAACCAATAACTGCCGCCCAGCGGCATGGCGTTGATATTATAAAGCGCGAACTGGGGGGCGACGATAGAGATGTCCTCTTCATAAACCGGTAAAAAGACACCATCGATGGAGGTGACCGGGATATCGGTTGTTTCGAGAATGCCGGTTTTGTCTTCCGTTTCCCGAGAAATTTTATCATCCAGATTCTGATACCAGTCATCAATTTTTTCCGCTGTAACGGATTCGTCATTCATCATCAAGCTGTCGCGAATGGCTTGACGCAATCCGGCCTGACGTATGTTGAGAAATTGGCGTTTGAGATCTTCCGTACCCGGGTAATACCACTGCTGAGCAATGATTTTCCCGCCCAGCTGGTCGATGGTGGCTGAAAAGGCGTCGGTCAGCATAAATCCATAATCATCCGCCGGTGCCAGCATGGCAAAGGTCTTTAGCCCCAGTTGATCAAAAGCATATTGGGCAAGTTTTTTACCCCGGGTTTCCAGATCGCTGTTGGCCTGGAAAATATGGCCGCCTATCGAGGTAATGCCATTTTCCGATGCGACCGGAACGATCAGCGGGATTTGTTGTGGAACGGCCAGTCCTGCCAGGGTGGCGGATTTTGCGCCTTCGAGTTCTCCGATACAGACCTGAATGTCGGTTTTAAATATTTCCTGGCCTGCATTAACGGTGCCGACTGTATTGCCTCTCGAGTCCTTAACGATAAGTTCAATTTTGGGATAGTTTTTTGGGCGTTCTTTAAGCGCAAAGGCCAGCCCCCGAATAAAATCTTCCGATTCCCGGGCAAAATATCCGCTCATGGGCAGAACCAATCCCATTCGGACCGGATGCACAAGCGCTTCAATCGGAAGCTCGGAAATACGGGAAACTCTGGATGCAACCATGGGGGGAGGACTCGTCTTTGCAAGATTTTCGATCAGCCGGTCTCCATGCTCTTTATCGCCCAATCCGTAAAAAGCCCGGGCAGCCAGGTAGACAATATAAGGCTTCGCCCTGCTGTTAGCGTATTTTTGCAAAATGTTCCGGATATCTTTTTCTGCAATACCGTGTTCGGCAATGCGTTCACCCAGCTCAAAACTGCTTTGTATCAGTTCGGAATCCGTGCTGTTTGCAAAGACCCGGGCGCAATTGGACAGGGCTTTGCTATAGCGGTGCTGTTGCTGTAAAAGTTGTGCGATTAGATAATGCGCATCTGCTTTATAGCGGCTGGAGGGATATTGATTGACCAAAAGTTCAGCATAAAAGATTGCCTGGTCAGGTTGATTCAGCTTTTGCAGCGATTTTGCCAGCATAAAATAGCTGGCTGTAATCCGACTGTTGGACTGCGGATCGGAAACCAGTGTCATGAATTCTTTTTTGGCTTTTTCAAAATGCTGATTGCGATACAGTATTAATGCCTGGTTAAAAAGATCGGCATGGTTTTTCTCCTGAGCCAAAACGATCAGCGACGTAAAAAGAATGCCTATGATAATAAATTTTAAACTGGCTTTCATCTCGAAAATAACCTCCAAAATCACTATTCAACAGTTACACTTTTTGCCAGATTCCTGGGTTGATCGACATCACAATGTCTATTGATTGCAATGTAATAGGCGAGCAATTGCAGCGGAATGATCGTCAAAAGCGGGCTGAACATTTCCCGGCTTTCCGGAACATAAATCACCTTGTCCGCTTTGTTGACGATTTCGGTGTCTCCTTCGTTGGCAATGGCGATGACCCGTCCCTTCCTGGCTTTGACCTCTTCGATATTGCTGATGATTTTATCATATGTGTTATCTTTGATCGCAATGACCACAACCGGCATGTTTTCATCGATAAGCGCGATAGGGCCGTGTTTCATCTCTGCGGCCGGATACCCTTCAGCATGGATATACGATATTTCTTTTAACTTGAGCGCACCTTCCAGTGCAACGGGAAAGTTATATCCCCGGCCCAGATAAAGAAAATTTTTAACGTTGTGAAACTCTTTGGCGATTTGTTCAATCTGTTTACGGTTTTTCAGCACCGCTTCGACCTGTTGCGGAATCGCCTGTAAACTCTGGGCCAGATCGCGGCCCTGTGCGGTGGAAATGGAGCGTATACGTCCCAGCAGCAGGGTGATCAGAGCGAGCACTGTTACCTGGGAGGTGAATGCTTTGGTAGACGCCACGCCGATCTCCGGGCCGGCATGTAGATAAACGCCGGCATCGGTTTCGCGTGCAATCGAGGATCCCACAACATTACAGATACCAAAAACCTTGCTGCGCTTGCGCCGGGCCTCTCGAATGGCGGCCAGGGTGTCAGCGGTTTCTCCGGATTGACTGATGGCGATAACGGTGGTATCATCCCCCAGAATCGGATTGCGGTATCTGAATTCCGAGGCATACTCCACTTCAACCGGTATACCAACCAATTCTTCCAGCATATATTCTCCCAGCAGTGCCGCGTGCCAGGATGTGCCACAGGCGGTGATGATAATCCGGCGTGAGTAGAGTAAACTTTCTATATCATTTTCCAAACCACCCAGCTTTGCCGTTCCCTCTTCCAGCAACAGACGACCCCGCGTCGTGTTTCTCAGAGTCTGAGGTTGCTCCATTATTTCTTTCAACATATAATGGGGATAGCCCTCTTTTTCGATCTGCTTCAAGTCGGTATCGATAATGTGAATCGATTTGTTGACCACTTGATCGTCGATGGTCTTTACCGTGACCGAATCGCTCTTTATGACGGCAATTTCGCCGTCATCCAGATAGGTGACATCTTTGGTATAACCGATAAAAGGAGCAGCATCCGAAGCGATATAATTTTCCCCGTTTCCATGACCGATGACCATGGGACTGCCCAGACGGGCCGCGATGAACATATCCGGATGATGGTCACAGATGACCGCCAACCCGTATGTTCCCTTGACCAGATTCAATCCCTGCCGAACCGCTTCAAGCAGATCGAAACCGTTGTTCATGTTTTCTTCAAAGAGATGCGCCAGAATTTCAGAATCGGTATCGCTCTTGAATGTATGTCCTTTTGCCAGCAGCTCCTTTTTGAGAAGATCAAAATTTTCAATGATACCATTATGCACGATGGCCAGCATTTTTTTATTGCCGGTATGAGGGTGGGCGTTGATGCTGTTGGGTTCACCATGTGTCGCCCAGCGGGTGTGTCCGATGCCCAGACAACCGTTCAGCGGACGTTTGTTGGTCAGTTCCTGAAGGGCGGCTATTCTACCGGCGGTCTTGTTGATATGAATTTTTGCGCCATTGTGTACAGCCAGTCCGACGGAATCGTATCCTCTGTATTCGAGTCGTTTCAGACCGTTGAGCAAAAAGGGTATCGAAGCGTTTTTACCGATATATCCGACAATACCGCACATAGAAAAAGACCCTCTCTATTCCCACTCGATGGTTCCGGGAGGTTTTGAACTGACATCATAGACGACGCGGTTAACGCCCTTGATCTCATTAATAATTCGGTTGGATATGGTGCCGAGTACGGTATGAGGAATCTCGGCCCAGTCTGCGGTCATGCCGTCCAGACTGGTGACCGCCCGCAAGGCGATGACATTTTCATATGTCCTTTCATCGCCCATGACCCCGACTGTCCGTACCGGCAACAACACGGCAAATGCCTGCCAGATTTGGTCATAAAGATTATTCTTTTCCAGCTCTTCAATAAATATTCGATCAGCCGGCCGCAGGATGTTCAGCCGTTCCGTTGTAATCTTGCCCAGGATGCGTACTGCCAGCCCCGGCCCGGGAAATGGATGGCGTTTGAGTATCGTATCCGGCGCTCCCAGTT
>CAZMUU010000170.1:0-7518 GCA_964569215.1 uncultured Cytophagia bacterium | reverse complement strand
ATATTGATCAATCCATGCGCTTTTTTTTCGCTAAAAATCGGCAGCATGACAAGAGATCGATAGTTCGCCTTCAGGGCTGCCCTTGTCCAGGGAGAAAAAAAAGAATTGTTGTGTACATCAGGGATAAACATTGTTTTTCTCTTTTTCAGCACCGCTTCAAAGGGACCTTTTGACAACGGTTCGAGCTTTTCATGAGCAACACTGCCCTGGGAAGTATATGCATGAACCGCTTTGTTTTCGCCGAAATCCACGTAAACGATGTATTTCGCCCTCAACAAGTCGGCGAAATAGGGAAAAAGCGTATCAAAATCAGCCTCTTCCCTGTCATAGAGTTTGAGTTTTAATATATTCGCTGCCAGGGAGGAACCGTTTTTTTGAGGGACAAATGTAACCAAATATTGATTTGACTGCTCCGCAATCGATCTCACCAAAGCCTGTGTGGTTATGCGCGTTCCGTTGGCATGGTTGATATGAGTCGGATATAAAGCCGAAGGATTTTCCTTTACAATGTGAGCATCGGTCCAGATTTGATCAAGCGTTTTCAGTGAGAATTCCTCTCTCGAATATCCGCTGATATTGAGAAATTCCCTGTTCACCTGAATATCATCCCCGATGATAACGGCTGGATAAGGGATGGCATCGATCAGATCATGATACATCCTTTGCCAATATTCCGCCTTTTCTCCCCAGTTTTCCTCCAGAAACGCCTTTTGCAAACGGTCGACAGGCAATCGATAAAGAATAGAAACGTGCTCAGCCAACCGAATATCAGCATAGGAAAAGTAGTTGTTCCGGGTACGGCCGAAATAAAGGCATCCAAAAACCCGAAAATGATCATAGATTGGAGCGTATAACTCGCATTTCACACCAGGGTAAACCGGAACTTTGTTTTCATTTCTGACCCGGGCATGGCGGGAATTCAAAATATCATAAAATATGGCGTCCTGATTCGTAATCTGCCGTTCTTCTTCATTCAGCGCATAAGGGGCCGTAAACAGATCTTGATCAGGTTCGTAAATAAAATACAATAGAAAATCACAGGGTATGAGTATTTTGAGCAGTCTCTTGCTTTTTTGAAAAAGCTCAACCGGATTTTGGACAGATGATATCGTCTGAGCAATATGATTGAGAATATCCAGATTATTTCGGTCCAACAATTCCATATTGACTCTTTCCTTGCGCCGGCCGGAAATCTAGCGACTCAATAATGTTTTGGCGGCTTGTACCACCTTGGGGATGATTACGTCAGGAGAGTGGTCGATCATTGCTCCTGCTGCAAAAGGATGACCGCCACCACCGAATTGACTGGCCAATTGATGAACGGCAACGTTTCCTCTCGAACGAAAACTCACTTTGGTGCGGTCATCAGCAAGTTCCATAAACATCATGCTGATTTGAACATCAGCAATACTTCTCGGCAGTTCAGAAAGCCCCTCGATTTCCCAGCTTTCGACATTATATTGATTTAGCAATTCCCGACTCAACACAAACCAGGCCAGTTGACCATTCACATTGAATTGCATGTTGACCAGCAGATGACCGGTTAATTTGGCCCGGTTGGGCGAATAGCTCTCATAGACATGCTCGTAAACCGTACGAAAAGCCGCTCCGCGACGCAACAGTTCTGCAACAATCGCATGGGTGCGCGCCGTGGTGTTGGCAAATCTAAATGAACCGGTATCCGTCAATAAACAAGTATAGAGAGCATTAAGCATAATTTGATCAAAATCCGAATCTACCCAGGCCAAAAAGTCATACAACAGCTCTCCAGTAGAGGAGGCGGTCTGGTCCGATAGATGAACATCCGCGTGCAGATCCGTAGGAATATGATGATCGACACACCCTATCGGGGTGTTGAATTTGCGAATGGCTTTGCCCAAATCCCCCAGACGTTTCCAGTCACTGATATCAACCACAATACAGGCATCGAGCGCAGAGACCAGATCGCGATGTGTCGGCGGATGATAGCGTACGATGTGGTCATCCGCTTCCAAAAAGGAAAAATAATTGGGCGTTGGATCGCAATTCATGAGGTGGACGGTTTTATCGAGTTGTTTCAAGTAACGACCAAGTGCAACCTGGCTGCCGATTGCATCCCCGTCCGGATTTATATGCGTGGTGATGAGGAAACTCTGATGACGATCAATGAACTGTTTGAATGCTTTCCAGTGCTCGCTTTTGATAATTAATCTCCTTTTATCGAATAGTGGTCTACCTTTACATTTTCAAGTCTGTCTGTGGCCCGCACAGCGATGGATTTTACCTTCTTTTTTGCAGCAAGGTCGAGCTCGAACCATTCGGTTTTGGCATCAGTGATCTGATCCACAGGAGCCAGCAATTTCCAGCCGCCGGCATCAACGCTATATTCGATCCGGGTCAGGTAGGACCATTCATCGTGTACTTTGAATGAAACCTGCCGATGTTGATCCTTAAACGAAGCGTTGAATTCGGAGATCACCGGACCGCTGTTATCAACCAGAAAAACATCACTCATCTTTTCACGGCGAAAGGCATTTTGAAGGGGATTGCTGCAATGATCACTGGCTGTAATTTTCAAGCGATAATATCCATCAGCCATCTGTGCCGTGTCCCAGCTGTAATAATTGATCTCAAGCGCCTCTGCCAGAAGATGCCAAAATCCGGAAGAGAGGCGTTGGAAAGCGATATCGAATATCATGCGGTCAGCATTGGGATCGCTGAATATCCAGTCCACGGTTCTATAACCCTTTTTCTGAGTCATGGAAGGGAGGTTTTCCGGAAATGCTATACCCTTTTCATCAGGATTTGAACTATTTCGTTTTTCCGGCTGTGCATATTCCCCCTGTTCATGAATAATAATCGTACTGATCGACGGCGGCAGATTCTTCTCCTGGAAAGAAATGGTTACTTTATCAATCACCGGTTGAAAAGTTTGCGAAGAATAGAGAACAGATTTCCATTGAATAAACCTGAAAGAGGGACTGGTGATTCTGTAAACATTATTCTCGTTTACCACTGGCTGCCATTCACTCCAGGTTTGCCCGGGTTCTTCGCTGTTACCGGATCGGGTGTAAAATTCAATCCGCCCGTCGCCCTCGTTGCCCCGCCAATCCAGGTTTCCCCAGTCTGAAGTTTCCATCGCATCAATTGGTTCTGACTCGAAAACAGCTTTTTCTACCGGATGGGATTCGATGCGGAAACACTTTCCCATATTGCTCGTTGAGACCAAAATTGCACGCTCCCGGGTATAGGCCAGATGAGAAATAAAAGCATCCCGCCCCTGCAGCAAGATCGAAGCCTCTCCTTCACGACTCAGATGATACAAATTCCCGGAAGCCCCCGCTCCAACATAAATACCACTGCTGTCAACGCTCATGATTGCCTGTACGGTCTCATCCTTGAATGGCCAGATATCCTCTGCATGTCCGAACCGATCAATGCGAAACAGAGCATTTTGCCGGGAGCCGGCATTCAAAAAGATTTCCGGCATAATAGACTGGCGCGAAAGGACCACTTCACTGCTTTTCGAGTTTACTTTTTCCTGATCACTGTCGCCGGATTCCTTTTGCAAACTCTGTACAATAGTTTTGGGTTGTGCGGACGCATCACCAAAGACACCGGCAAAAATTTCCCCTTCCCGGCAAATCGCCAGCGCATTGACTTCTTCCAATTGTGTATCATATAATACAAAGGGCTCACCCTTTGGATCGAATCTGTAAATATATCCGCTTCCACTGCTGCCTGCGTAAAGAAAACCCTGCTTATCGGTGATTAAACAACGGATATGTTTATGGTCGCCCTCGAAAAAAATCTCTGATTCGCCGTTTGGTGAGATTTTATAAATTCGTGCCTTTTCCCCTGTTGCCACAAACAGATTTCCGCTTTTATCAAAAGCGAGGCTCCAGATATATCTATCCTCCGGATCGAAAAAAACCTCGGCGTTTTGACTGCCTTGCAAACGATATACTTTACCGTCCGGTGAACTGGCTGCATAAAGTCTGTCCCGACGATCAATGGCAAGTGCGAAGATCTCCAGCTCGGGGGCGTTAAAAAATATCGAGCTGTCACCGTTGCTATCGATTCTGTAAACCAGACCATCATTTCCGGTCCCCAAAAAGATATCGCCATCCCGGTTGACAACTGAATGCCAAATATAGGGATCGACACTGCTGAGCAACGGCTGGATTGCCGGACCGGGCACCAATTTACCGCCTCTGAGAATCGACACATGGGTGCCTTTGCCGCCGGCAAAGTCCAGGTTGCTTTCCTGGGTACGAAACCGGGTTTTAACCGCCCATAACGGCAAAGCCAATATCATCATAAGAAAAATTATTTTCTTCATTTATCCTTCCTGTCTCTCTTTAGCTTTCGTCATCCTCAAACTCTGGCCAGTTTTGTGAATCTTGTGAATCCTTTACCTGAATGATCAAATGTTTCGCGCCGATTGCAAGACAATCCAGAGGAATTGTATACTCTTCAAGCACCCGGCTGCGCAGCCTCCTGTTTTCTCCCTGCGATCGCCTGGAATTCATCATATTCATTATCGAAGGGGGTAACTGGCTCATCTCCCGCCCCTGCACCAACATGGTGCCGTCGCGGCCCCAAAGTTGAACATAAAGGGCATTGCTTTTGCGGCGTTCCGCCAGAATGGTTCTCAAATGTTCATAATCGACGGGACGATATTTTTCAGGATTCAATTGAATCTCATACCGCAAGATAGAACCGGCACTGCCGACGATCAAAGTCAGACGACCCAGGTCTTTTTGATCCGGAATCGGTATGTGACGCAAAAAACTCAACCGTTCGCCATTGGTCTTTTGCATCATCACTTTGAGAAGCAGCGAATCACCGGGTTCAACCGAGGATTGATCGATACGTATAGATCTGAGTTTAGCCACATTTTCACCCGGCTTGACGTTTCCACGGATATCGATTTTCTCAACCGCAGGAGCGTCAAAATCATTTACAAGCAATACACCCAATGCGCTTGTTACAAAATCACAAATAGCACCGACATCGTATCCCGTCTCCAATACCCCCAGCCGGTTGTAGGTGGAAAAAAAATCCTGCAGGCGCAGCGTGTCACCATCTGCAAAAGAAAAATCAACTTCCAGACGGGTCGTTGCCGATTCCGATGATAAGCGCGATGCGATAAAAGCCTGAAAAAGAGCAATCCTGAGAAAAAAGGGAGTCAGGTTGTTCAGGGCCGGATCATCGGTCATTCGAAAGTTATACTGCGTATCGCCCAATACCTTTGAATCGATATCAAGATGAACGGGTATCATAGAGGGGGCCCGGTTCAATTCACCATAAACACCTGCCAACCGATCCTGGCGGAACACCCCAATAATATCGGTTGACATTGCCATTTTACTCGAGGCCATCATACTGGGCAGCGTCGCCAACACCCGAGCCCTCGCCATGGGAACATGAACAGGGCCGAGATTAAAAACATGATGCCCAAAGGCGAGCAATTTATGACCCTCAACAGCGGTCACCGTACCGGTTGAATTGATCGTGGCATCACCATCGACAAATATTTGAGAAATAGCTGATCCTGCCGTGATGTCGCTGTTTCCTTCATCGTCTGATCCGGCCGGGGCACTGCCCGTGGTCACCACAAAACCAAGAGAGCGAAACAGATCATGGTAGGGTTGCAGTACGGAAGATTGAAACCCGGAAAACACAAGGGGTGTGGCAATCGGTTGCAGATGATCCAAGCCACCGGAAGCGAGATGGGAAAATTGTCTTACGAGTACCCGTTCCCAAAAATCCGATGGTGTTTGGCAGAGATAAAAATCGAGATAATCATGAAAGAATGAAAAGGCATTTTCATGATCGGGCCGTTGCGCCTCTTTCTGTGCGACTTCCAGCATGTATTCGATCGGCATGACAGCAGCGATGGGTTCTTTCATAAATTGACCAACCCGCATCGCCAGCGCCCCTATCAGCTTGTTATCAATGTAAATCGGGCTACCGCTCATGCCGCTGACCACGCCCGAGTGCTCTGCCTGGCCGCCGCTCAAACGTATCAAAATCACGTCGCGTTTGGGGTAGAGATTTTTCAGGATTTCCAGTACGTTTACACCAAAGGTATCAATTCGGGTTCCATAATAGACCGTTTTACCATAACCGCTCATACCCGGTTTAACCTCTGAAAGCGGCATAATATCCAGATCCCATCCACCGTTTTGCGCCATAGCAGGAACAAACGAGGCAAAGAGGATGATTAAAAGAATTTTTTGGGTCACTATTTTTTTCCTGTATTGATCACGAGTCATCAAATGGGAGCATGACAGTGTCATCTACTCCTATTCAAGCATAGCATTGAATGTATAGATAATATAGGTTGAAATCAAGACTAAAAGTCCATACTCTCGCCGGGTTGTAAAATACGCACAGTAACGCCTTTTTGCTCAACTTTTTCTTTAAAAACTTTTGGATCCGACTGGATGGCCTCAAAAGTATTATAGTGCATCGGCACCACCAGCTTTGGTTTCAAAAAATCAACCGCTCTAGCGGCGTCATCTATTCCCATGGTAAAATTGTCACCGATCGGCAGGAGCGCAATATCGACAGAATTCAATTCACCGATCAATTTCATGTCGAGAAACAAACCGGTGTCACCCGCGTGATAAACCGTTTTGCCGTCAAGCGTGAGCAAAAAACCACACGGATTCCCCATATAGGCGAGAGCATCGCCACCCAGATCAGCACCGGATCCATGATGTGCAATGGTCAATTTCACCCGTCCGAAGGCAAACTCATGACTCCCCCCGATGTGCATGGGATGCACCCGACACCCTTTGTTGCCGCAATACGTGGCCAATTCAAACGGAGCAATGACAACGGCATCGTTGGCCTGGGCGATTTCGATACCGTCACCCAAGTGATCGCCATGCCCATGTGTCAGCAAAACGAAATTCGCCTTGATATTCTTTGGATCGACGAAAGCAGCGGGGTTTCCGCTTATGAAAGGATCGAACACCAGGTGATTACCTTCATGTTCAACTGTAAAAGCATCATGTCCTAAAAAGGTAAGTGTTGACATAAACTCCTCCCTTGATTGAATGATTCATTCAAAGATGGACGATCTTTTATCCCGGATTTTTCAGCCACATCAGGTTCGGTTTTGGATTAGATTGAGAAATTCCATCCGTGTACGCCGGTCGGTTTTAAAATCTCCGAGCATGGCACTGGTGGTGGCACGGCTGTTCTGTTTTTCAACCCCGCGCATCATCATGCAAAGATGAGTTCCGTCCATAACCACGGCCACCCCGTGCGGTTCCAGCACCTCCACCAATGTGTTGGCGATCTGGTTGGTCATCCGTTCCTGTACCTGCAGACGACGTGAAAACATGTCGACGATACGGGGAATTTTACTCAAACCGATGATCTTCTTGTCGGGCAGATAAGCAACATGACACCTCCCATAAAAGGGTAAGAGATGATGCTCGCATAAACTGTAATACTCGATGTTGCGAACAAGCACCATTTCATTACAATCTTCATGGAAAATCGCCTCGTTCAGGATTTCGT
>CAZMUU010000169.1:0-7547 GCA_964569215.1 uncultured Cytophagia bacterium | reverse complement strand
AAAAGCTCGATTTCACCGCAGCAGAAGCAGAAAGCATGATGTTTCTGTTCAATCAAACTCAGATAAAGGGAAGCGACGTTGAAGTACTGGCCCCCTTGGCGAAAAAGCTCAAGGCGGCCCTGGAAAAAGCTCAGGCAACCGAAGATAAAACAGAAATCATCCCTCTTGAGCTAAGCTTGCAGGAATTGCAGATTTGTTTGAACGTCATCAATAATGCCACGTTTGAGGCAAGATTTGCAGAACTCGTATTGAGCATGAAAAATAAAATTAAAGCACATCTGCCACCACAGATGATGCAGGCACCAGCACAATCTACGGTTAATGAATAAAGGGCGTTTAAAAGAGGAAAAATCATGAAAAAATCATTCCTGCCATGTATAGCAATCATTTTTCTGGCATTTTTGAGCAATAACAGCTTTGGCAATGAGCTCAAATTTGATCCGGTCGAAACCGAAAGTATGTTATATCTGTTCAACCAAACAAAAATCAAGGGTTCTGAAGTTGAGATGTTTGCCCCTTTACAGTTAAAATTGAAAGGCGCACTTGATAAAGCTCGCAACTTGGCGCAAGACTCGACAACCGTATCCATAGAATTATCAACACAGGAGCTTAATATCTGTTTGCAAATTCTCAACAATGCCAATGTCGAAGCGAAATATCTCGATCTTATACTGAATATGAAGAATAAAATAAAAGATCAATTATAAAACCCTTTTCCCCATCCCTATCCAAATTCATCATTAACCCTTCAACTCCAAAAAAGGCGGTTTCCACCGCCTTTTTTTTCCCTCTTCTATGCTTGCAAACCAGGTCCTGGAAAAAGGCCGGGATAATGTTGTATTTGATGAGTATTTTTCTATATTATAGCTTTAGCAACCTACACAACCGGAGTCGGAAATGATAAAGAAAACGTCTTTATTGCCAACTTTGATTTTATTTTCAGTTTTTGCCGGCATTGCTGCCGGAGGCGTATTGGGCGAAAGGGCGACCCTGTTTGCACCTTTGGGAACATTGTTTCTGCAACTCATAAAAATGCTGGTCATCCCTCTGGTCGCATTTTCCATCATAACCGGTGCTGCCTCGGTCGGCAATGCAAAATCTGCGGGCAAGCTTGGGCTCTATACATTTGCTTTTTATATCTGTACCACTGCTCTGGCCGTAACGATTGGACTGATTTTCGGCAATCTCTTTCAGCCTGGTATCGGTCTGGATATGGGAAAAATTACCGCCCTGCTCTCTTCGGATTTTGCCGAAAAGGGGGCGACCGCAGGATTCTGGGAGATGTTGCTCCATATTGTGCCGGAGAATCCCATAGAGGCCTTAGCCAAGGGCGATATTTTGCAAATATTATTCTTCAGCCTCTTTCTCGGGTTCGCCATCGCCTCGCTGGAAAAAAATAAAAAAGATCAGGTGCTTTCCATTTTCCATAGCATCACAGAAGCGTTGATTTGGATGATCGGCAAGGTGATGTGGACTGCTCCTCTTGGTGTGTTCGGCTTGATGGCTGATGCTGTCGGCAGTTTTGGATTTGAAATCCTCGCCCTTGTGCTCAAACTCTTTTTGGTCTATATCGCAGCATTGCTGATACAGACCTTTGTGGTCTATCCGGCTGCAGTACAGTGGCTATCCTCAAAGTCTTTCTGGACCTATATCAAAAAAATTTCCCAGGTACAGCTGGTCGCTCTTTCGACATCCTCTTCCATGGCAACGCTGCCGGTCACCCTTAAAGTGTGTGAAGAAGAGTTGTCCGTATCGAACGAAACCGCATCCTTTGTCTTGCCGCTGGGAGCAACGATTAATATGGATGGCAATGCCATCTATTATTCATTGGCCGCTATGTTTTTTGCCCAGATGTTTGGTATTCAAATCGGTTTTCAAGAGTATATCGCCATTCTGTTGACCGCGACCATAGGCTCCATAGGACAAGCGGGAGTGCCGGGTCCTTCTCTGTTGGTCGTCGCGGTTCTTCTAGCCGCAAACATTCCGGTGGTAGGTATCCCCCTGCTTTTCGGAGTCGATCGTCTATTCGATATGCTGCGCACCGCCGTAAACGTCAGCGGCGACAGCGCCTGTGCGATTGTTGTGGATGACGCCCTCAATCTTGAGAGAAAAAGCGGACGGACCAAAGTATAACAAAAGGAGAAAAAGGGGAAAAAGGGGAAAAAGGGGTCGGACCAAATTATCTGCATAAAAAACAGCATGATAAGACCTAAAAATGCTTGAAAATCAGTCTTAGAACGCATATATTCTGCTAAAAACATAACTCTAAAAAGAGATTGCTATGCCGCGTGCAAATCGACATTTTTTACCTGGTTATACTTGGCATATCACACATCGATGCCATAATCGCGAGTTTCTGTTAAAACATCGCATTGATCGATACCGGTGGATTGCTGAATTGGGTGAAGCCAAGCGACGTTATAATCTCCGAATTTTAAAGTATATCGCTACCTCCAATCATATTCATCTGATCGTTTTTGATCCAGATGGCGATACTATACCCAGAGCAATACAGTGGACGGCAGGAAAAACAGCTGAGAATTATAATCAAAGAAGAAAACGATGACATGAGCTATATTCGCGATAAACGTCTAGTTTACAACACCAAACAGCCCACAGATATTATTCCTGGCGAAAATAGATATTTTTGGGATATTTGAGATCAAACCTTAAAACCCCTTTTTAGGGTAAAAAATGCGTTCTAAGGCCGTTTTTAGAGCAAAAACAACCCCTAAGATGAAAATAATCAAAAACTTAATTTGGTCCGACCCCTTTATTCATTTCTTTTTATTTGCAAAAAAACATCTTGAACATTTTACAATACTCTGCAGATTTGAGAATAAGGAAATATACATTGGCCGAGACCGGACTATCGCTATCATCCAATCCATTCCACTCCAAAATATAGTGTCCGGGTGATTTCTCTTCATTCACCAACGTGGCAATCTTTTGCCCCAACACATTATAGACACTAATATTCACATGACCGCTTTTCGGAATCTTGTATTCAATTCGCGTCGTTGGATTAAACGGATTGGGATAATTGGGCAAGAGTTCAAAATGTTCGGGAATCGCCTCTTCTATCTCTACTGCAGCAGGGTATTGTACCTCCACTACCAGAGGTTTCGAGTGAACGATCAGGTTGGTATCGATCTGACACCGGGCCAGAACTCTGACTTGATAACTGCCCGATTCCTGCCATTGATGCGCCGCTAATGTGTCCGCCGACCAGCTGCTCATTTGGCCATCCCCCCAGTCGAACCGATATTGCACCGGATGGCCATAACTGGAGAAAACCTGGTTTGAATAATATGTATACGACTTTTCGACAAGTGGATCTGTTTGTCCCTGTGGCATCATAAAAGCAGAGAGCGTTTCAGCAGGATGAAAAGCGACTGCCACATATCCCAATTCATTGACCCGAAATCTTGTGATCTCCTTCTCGTTCTCAACGGGCATGAGTAGCTGCAGTTCCTGTTGATGAGCAGAAAGAAAGAGCAAAACAATATCACGAATCTTTTTCTCTTTCCTCATTGAGCTATCTATGTTGACGTCAAAAGTCAAATCAAAATCAAATTGATAGCCAAAGGGATCCATATAAAAAATCGATCCCAGAGCCTCTAAAGAATCAGGTATAAAATCCTCGCAGGACGCCCTGCCGATATAGAGCTGCAAGCTGTCCGTAGCCGGTATATTGGTGCTGAACATCTCAATCAAGCTATCCGGAGATACTTTTTTACCGGTATACAACATATCCGAATAAAGCGAATCCACTCTACATTGACCATACCGGTAAGAGATAAGCGTATCGAGTTTATCCGGTATAATGTCCTGGTTTGCTGCGATAATGCGAACAGATATACTATCGACAGAGGATAGACCTTTTACCCGGGTAGAGATGTCACAACGTTTGTTTGCACAAAAAATATTGGTTAATGTTGTATCCAGGGCAATGCCCCCGTTTATAAAGGGTTTGTTATTGATATAGCATCTCAAAGAATCGCGTTCAATCCCGCGTTCAGGCTCGCCTATCTGAAACCGGATGACAGGGTTCTCGGGTACATGTAAAGCACCGGCAGAGGGATAGATAAAAGCCAGCGTTGGGGCGCTGGTAATGTCCCGAACAAAATGCGCCCTGAGCGAAAAATCCTGATTCATCACAAATTTCTGTCGCCTTGTCAAAGAATCCGCCAACCCTTTCCAGTGGCTAAAAATATAATTTTCAGCAGCGTTTGCTTGCACCCAAACGGTATCACCATACTGATAAACGGTTTTATCCGGTTCTATCAAGACCTCACCCCCGGCTTCCGGTAAAACATTGACGGTTAGCCTAAAGGTGTCCGGTTCAAAATATGCGATAACGGTTTTATGGCTATCCATTCGCACCGGTGTGATGATACTGTCCGGATTCATAACCGAACCCTTCCAGTTGAGAAAATGGTATCCATTAGCTGCAACGGCGCTGATCTCTATGACGGCGTTTCTTTCGAACAGATGGCTTCCCTCAGTCGGTCTTGTTGTACCTCCCTGCCGCGGTTGTGATGAAATCAAAAGCGTATATCCCGAACGCGTACCAGGAGAGCCTCCAATATCCGCACTGGGCTTCCAGTTAACTGCCTGATTGTTGTCGCTGTACAAATCGGAGAGATCCAAAGAATATCCCTCACCGTCTGTAGCCGCAGGCCAGGGAGATTCATCGGCATAGGCAACACTATCGATCAATATTTGGTTGGCATTGAATAGTCTGATCTGATCATTGCCATTGCTGAGGCCAAAATCGAAATTGCCGATGACATTATCGATATCGTATCGCAGTTTGACGGCTGTCGTATCCGCACAAAGCACCAGGCACTCTCCCGCTGACAGATTGACAGATGCCGGGAAACGATAAAAATGCGAATCAGAATCATCCCGAAAGATCCAAAACCCCAGGTCTTGAACAGTCGTTCCGCGGTTACAAATTTCAACCCATTCGGTATCGACACCCGTACTATGATACATGATTTCAGATACGACAATATCATTTTGCCCGCTGGTATCATTCTCCACCTTGAAAAGTGCCGGAATATCAGGAGCTGTGTTGGGATAAAGCGTACGCTGGCCGGCATCATCGACAGCAGAAACATAATACTCTACAACGGTACTATTAGCCAGCGGAGGAAAACTCGCTCCATAGATACTGTCGAGTGGAGCAACATCGCCATGCATGCCATCATCGTACATCACCAGTTGGTTCGGTCCCAAACCGGCATTGAAATGCAGTGTACACCGGGAGACAGCATGGTCATCTTCAACTTTGGCAATGACCTGTATAGTCGAGCTGCTTGTCGGACTTTTAGGTTCGCGTTTCAAAAAATGGATAACCGGAGATAAATCCAGTATAGCCGATGAATTGGCCTGACCCGGGGAGCCGTTGATCCTGCCGGCGGTCCAATTGTCGGCCTGACTATTGTTCAGATATGGGTCCTTCAGGGCCAGCGAAGGTCCGGCCCCATCCGGCTCTGTTGGCCAGGGGGAATCATCATCATAGTCAACGCTGTCAATACAATTCCCATTTCCATCCTCGAATCTCAATAATTCACCCCCGTTGGAGAGGTTGCCGTCGCTCCATTGAAAAACCTGATAACCCTGGCCGTTGTAATAGGAACTGTCCTTGGCGACGATAATGTATTCGTCAGCGTCGATCACAGTACCCCCAGAAAATACAAAATCAATACCGCTGGTAAAAGCAGTTCCTTTCAGGTCAACCGGCTCTGTTCCCCCGTTATAAATCTCAATAAACTCATAAGAGTTATTATTTTCTCCCACGCGCGCCGGATGGTAGTGTATTTCATTAATAACGAGTTTCAGTTCAGTGGCATAGGACTCAAAAACGGCGGTAATCCGTGTATCTTCCCGGATGGTAAGGGTAATGGAATCACCCTGCATCGTTTCCGGCCCCTGCCAATGACTAAAGCGGTAGCCAAAATTGGGCACAGCTTTAAGCTGGATGGGAACATTCTTATAATAGATACCACGAAAACTATCTGCCGGTACCGGTAATCCGTGACTAAATATTTTACCGGCAGACCGATGCGAATAGAGCACCTCCAGCTCGCATGTTCCTTTAAGATCAAACAAATTTGCGATATCACCGCGTGCAAAAGCAGGCCGTTGACGCGCGAATTCGCGCATCTCTTCTACTTTTTCTTCCCAACGCTGGACGGAACCGATTGCCTTCCATTTCTGAAGATGCCCGGGAATCTCAGCCTCGATACTGCTTTTTAAACTATCGATGTGTCGCAGCGTCAATTCCGGTGTCAGACTGATATTGATATGGCTGGCATAGCGGCCGATAAAATCATTTCTAAACGTCTCATTATCAGATAACCATTTAAAAACCGGATCACTGTAAAACATATCTTCCAGCGTATTGCGATCCCATAACTTGTAACCGCGATCGAGGTCGTAAAAAATCCACTGAAAACGCCCTTGCGGCGTTTTAGGCCGCCAAAGCTTGCGGTTATGGCGCCAGGCTGCATTGGCGCTGTACATTTCTGCAATACAATAGTCGATAAAATTATCCACATCCAATAATTGGTGCAAGGCATCATAATTTGATGCCGCACTGCCATCACGTCGCTGGATAAATTGTATCAGTTCATTATATTTTTCTGCATCTCCGGCAAGCACTTCGATAGAATTGACACCCTTGAGCAGGTTGTTGAATACAATATCGAGTTGATCTGCATCGACATTGTGGTGGCTGGCCAGATAATATTCATTATATTTTTCGCGTATATTATGAATCCCCCAAAACGCTCCATTCAGAAACATAATACAGGGGCGATAGGCCTGGGTATCAATAGAAAAATTTTTACTTATCAGCGTATGAATCATGGCATCGCGAAACATGGTTAATTCCCAATCATCGCTCGAACTCCTGAGAATAAAGGATTCATACTCATCGAGTTCAAGGTTTGGAAAGAGTTTGTAGTCCAATTTTCCGGGCCCATACTTTCCACGCATAAAAATCGAAAGGGATTTTTGCGGCAGATACATTGCGGTTCGCCCGAACAAGCGCATCCCCGCATCCACATCAAATTCCAGATTACCATTGATATCAAAAAATTGTAAATGCACCAGGCGTTCCCAATCCTTGCGTGCTTCCAGGTCCTCGTCGACATAGATGCCTAATTTTTCATCGAACAAAAAACGCGGATCCGTGGCAAGCGACATCACCGGTATGCCATAATCCTGTCCAATGATGTAGGTATGGGTCACCACCGGGCCGGCCAAAAATCCCTCTTTATAGGCCCGGGCTCTGATGACTTTGCTGTCGTTAACGGTTATGGGGCCGGTATAAATAGAGGAAGACCTGGTCGGAACGGAACCATCATCGCTGTAATACAGGGTTGCAGAATCGGTCAGGGCTTCAATTTCAATGATCTGGCCGGAGGCGTAAAATCCAGCTGCTAGCGAAAACCGCGGAGGATCTGTTTGTTCCAGCGCTCCGGGAAAAACGTTCTCCTTTCTCGGTGTCGGTTCATCAAAGAAAACCCAGTGTT
>CAZMUU010000168.1:0-7574 GCA_964569215.1 uncultured Cytophagia bacterium | reverse complement strand
GCCCCACAGTGAGCAACGTCGACATTACTATGGCTGAAATTCGCTGGCAAACGGATGTCGTTGCCAATTCAATCGTACGGTATGGAACGGTATCCGGGAGTTATGAAAAAATCGTGCAGAGCACAGAAAAGGAGAAGAGCCATTTTCTGGCACTGACCAGCCTGAACGCCAATACCACTTATTATTATATCGTTGAATCGGAAAATGCGGGCGGTAAAATTTCTTCTCCTGAGGGTGAATTTACAACAAAAAAGAGCATTGAGATGATATTTGAACAGGCATGGAATAATTACGCAGAGGGACGATATCAACAAGCCATTAGGCAATTTAGGCAGCTGGTTGAAAGCAGCAGTTCTTTTTATGAGGCCTATCTGGGACTCGGGTGGTGTTACGCAGCCTCGCCGGTCGATTCTTTGCAAAAATCAAAGTTCAATTTTTCCACAGCTATTTCATTTCAGGGTGATTTAACCTCTGCATATGCAGGCAGGGGATTTGTCAATATGGCATTGGAATTATCTCATGAGGCCATAGCAGATTTTCTGATGGTGTTGCAATTGGATGAAGATTTTGTCTTTGAACGCGATTCTGAAATAAACAATAAAGATGTTCGCCTTGGGCTGGCCGAATTGTATTTTTACCAGCAAAAATTTAGCCTTGCACAAGAGCAGGTTGATGTTTTAAAACCTGATAATGGCTTGAATGCTGATGACTCTGAAACCTGGATTGTGAATGGTACCGCATATGGCAGTTATGCGGAAAGCCTGTTGGCTTTGATCGAAACGCTGAAATCTTTGGTTTGATTCCCTGTTGCCTGTTTTTCGATTGCTTATCTGATCAGGCTGCACTTACCGCTGATGATATGGGGGCCCGCTTGCAGGCGATATAAATAGATGCCTGTGGGTACCGCTTTGGATCGGCTGTCCCGTCCATTCCATCTTATTTCATGAGTGCCGGTGTTCAAGTTTTCGGATCGCAGCAGGGTTTTCACCAAAGCGCCACGGATATCATATATTTTCAGCTCAGTCGCGCTGGCCTTGTTTAATCGAAATGTAATAGTTGTTTGCGCATTAAAGGGGTTTGGGTAATTTGTTAGCTTGAATTGTTCCGGAGGCCGATGTTCATCTGCCGGCTGCGTGATCCGGCTTTGTTCGTTGTCGTAATAAAATGTCCATTTATGACCGTTTTCCCAGTCCGAGCCGCGATATATTTCAAATAATTCACCCGTGAGGAGACCATCATCATCAAAGGTGCGGCTCCATTTATGATAGTCCTGCCATTGGTTGTTTTCCCAGATTTGATGCACATCTTCAGTGTGGTTTCCCGCTCCATCATAGGTATCGAGCCAGCGATCGGAATTCAGCCAGCGGTCGTTCACCCATTGCTGCAAAATTTCTTCGGTCAGGATGCCGTTTTCATAGATGAGCGTATCTTTATGCGCGTTTAATGTGTCTCCCTCGATAAAATCTATTGATTGCCACTTTATTAAGAGGCCGGTACTGTCGTGATGGGTGTTCGTCCACTCTGTATATATCCGCCATTCCCCCTCTCGCCATTCATAATATGCTCCGCCTGTTTCCAGACCGTCCGGGTCGAATTGATAAATTTCTTTCCAGTCTTTCAACCACTCTCTATCCACCCATCTGCTGTATCGCTGTTCCAACAGAACACCGCTGATACTATCATAGGTGAAAAGGGTTTTGTCAAAGTTTGTATAGGTGCTGTCCTGCCAGAACATATAAGTCATTTCTTGTATATTGTTCTTTCCGTTATAAGTATATTCGTATTTTCCAAATGATACCCATACAGAGTCATCAGAGTTCCAGTCGTATATGTATTCCTCTACCAGATGATCGTTTTCATTGTAATGTCGCGTTCCTTTTGTATAGTTGCGCCACTTGTTATTGAACCAGATTTCTTCGATGTATTCAGTAATTTGATTGAATTTGTCGCTTGTTTTTACGATTCGTTTCGCGGCTTTCATGTTGGTTCTTTTTGTCTTAATACAATAATGGAGCAGGGTTTTGGCCGCAGGTGCACGAAATTGGATCGATTCCTCTGCCATAACAGGGGATGATATAAATACCGCCAAAAGCATCAATCTGATATAATAGATCATATGGTTATCTCCGCTTGAACAATGTTTGCAATCGTCAAAGTTAAAATAGTCATTATTACGGTATTGATCAATAAAACATTTTGTCTTTGAATATTCATCCGGATTTTTATATTTATGGTTTTACGTAACCGGAGTTCTCTATGAAAAAAAGAGCAAGCTGGATTATTTTGCTTTGCATTACCCTGGTTGGGTTCGCCAGTAAATTTTATGCGGGTCCCGGCGCTTTTTGGGTGAACAACTCTCTAGGTGGCGTGTTTTATGAAATGTTTTGGTGTATGTTTATTTTTATTCTCTTCCCTGCATTAAAGCCCTATAAAATTGCCCTGGGGGTGCTTGTGATTACCTGTACACTGGAATTCCTGCAGCTGTGGCATCCTCCGTTTTTGCAGTATCTGCGCCAATTTTTTCTTTTCAGAGCGCTGATCGGTACCTCTTTTACCTGGCATGATTTTCCCTATTATTTCGCCGGCAGCGGATTGGGATGGTTGTTGTTAAAATGGCTTCATTCACTTGCAGAATGACCACAATGCTCCTATTCGCTTTCTTCGATCAACCGGATATTCTGAGGTGGATAAGGCGGAATGGAATCAATCGGGGCATTGATGATATCCAGGCGGTATAAGGGTTGATGGACTCTTTCTGAGGTAAAATAGACCGAGGTGCCGTTTTTATTAAAACAGGCGGCTTCGGCCCCGGGTAAAGATGGCATTCGTATAACGACCGGCTCGATCCGGAAGACATCACGCCAGCTTTCCTGATACTGGCGGTAAAAAAGAAATATATTTTGATAGTTCATCACCGCGCTGATGAGGTTATAGGAAGAGATATCCATGGCTGTAACATTACTAATGCTCGATGCTGTGGCGATTTGCCTTGCGATCATGGGCGGCTCGGCTGAATAGGTTAACGGCAGTTCAAACAGCTTGCTGTTGATTTGATTTTTGCTGAGTAAAAAGATTTTTTCCTGCACAGGATCCACAGCAACGGCTTCGCAATCACAGGGTCCTGTTTCATAAGTAAACTCGAATTGTTGATAAACATCAACGGTTTGATCAAAGAATCCGTTTTCGTTTATAGAGGGTTCGACAATGAAATAGAGACGGCAAAATTCCCGCCTGGCGTTATTATCCCCGACATCGGCAATCAGCAGAAAAGAGGTATCGTTCCAGCGAAAGGAAACCAGATCTTCCCAGTCATAGTTGTTAACTCGCCCGATCGTTATTTTTCCCAGGTCTGATCCGTCGACGCCTACGGCATAGAGGCAGGCATCGTTGCCGCTGTCGTTTAGAATCCAGAGCAGGGTATCGTTAAGTGTGGATGCCGCCAGACCGCTGGCCTCGATAATTTCTTCATTCTCAATGATGCCGGATTGTACAACATCTTCGGCTTTGAGCGACGAGCCGATCGAAACCAGGAACAATAGGAAAACCCATAAAAGATTATGCATATGGCTATCCTGTCGGTGTTTGTCTTTTTGCACAACAATCATTTTATCCGGTAAATGCAAGGCATCTAATTTATGAGGTACTTGCACGATCTTTCGGTTTAACCTTTAAAAGTGAAAAAGAGTTCCCGCTGACATGCATAAAGTTATTATGCAAGCCGGGCATTTTTCATTCCCATCCTTCGTATCGTACCAGCTGTGAAAGGGGAGCTCTTTTTTTGGGTTTTGCCGAATCCGCCGGATATCCGAGAGGGGTTAAGGCGATGACTTGTGCATGGTCAGGCAAATTCAATATCTTTGTGACCGCTTCAGGATCAAATGCGCCAATCCAGCAGGTGCCCAATCCCAGGTTTGTTGCCGCCAGAATAAGATGATCCATTGCAATGGTCGTATCCACAACGGCATAATTCATCCCGTCACGTCGATTCCAGGCTTTGTCATAAAGTGCACAAGCCGCAATGACAACCGGAGCCTGGTAAAACCATGCTTTGTCGTAGATTTTTTCAAGATCTTGTTGCCGGTATTTGCTCCGAATAACGATGAATTGAAAAGGCTGTTTATTTACTGCAGTGGGCGCAAGACGCGCAGCCTCCAATACTTGCTCGAGTTTTTCCTTTTCAATTTCATCCGGTTTGTAACTTCTGACACTAAATCTCTGTTCAATGACTTGCAAAAAATCCATTCTTGTCCTTTTTGTTTTATTTATGTCTTATGAACCAAATGATAAGAGACAGCAATACGCTGAACAGCAACATCGTGGTTATGGGGATGAAGAGCTTGACGTTTCCGCGATCGATATAAATATCTCCCGGGAGTCTACCCAGCGGCAATTTGCTGAGCCAGGGCCATAAAAGGGCGGCGGTGATCATCAGAATACCGATATAGATGAGTGTTTTTTGCATAATCGAAATCAGAGCTTGTCGGTTCTTTTGCTGTTTTTTACAAAATAAGCTGTAAAGTGCGTCAGAACGGATGGGAGGGCTTTAGTTTTTTTTCTCCAGGATGCGGCAAAGAGAAATTCCAGTCCCGCCCTCATAGCCTGAACCATCTTTTCAGTATAGGGAAACCACCAGAATTTCTGTATACGCGATTGCTTGTCTATGGTAATATACTGAATATTAACCATTTCATCCAGTCCTTTTTCGCCATGAACCCAGCCGATGCCACTCTGTTTCACTCCGGTCCAGCTTATTTCCGCCATGCCAAAGGAAACAATGCAATCGTTGATCATCACGTTACCGCAGGCCAGATCATAGGCGAGGTGTTGCCCCCGTTTGATGTTTTCCGTCCATACCGATGCGGACAAGCCAAAGTTAGAGGTGTTGGCCAGCTTAAGGGCGTGTTCGTCGTCATCAACGGGCGTTATAAAGAGAACCGGTCCGAATATTTCCTGATCGGGGGGATGCATAACGGATGCCTTCCTGAGAAAGATGGTGGGTTGATAAAAACAGCCTTTCATCGAAGCGAGGGGTTCGCCGCCGCAGAGGAGTTGATCTCCTTGCTCTTTGGCTTGTTCGACGATGTTGCTGATTTTGTTGAGCTGTTGCCTGAATGCCAGCGGCCCCAAATCCGTGTTGTGGTTTGTTCCTTCACCAAGTCGTAGTAATTTGGTTTTATACAGCAACCGTTCGATAAAACGATCTGCGATGGTTTTGTTTACATAGACTCGTTCGACACTGTTGCAGTTTTGACCACAATTGTTAAAAGCGCCCCAGAGTATACCGCTGGAGGAATTTTCAATATCCGCATCGGCGCAAATCAGAGCCGGATCGTTGCCTCCCAGTTCAAGTACAGCCTTTTTCAATGATTTGGCTGCCTGCTGCATGACTTTTTGGCCGACATCAGTACTACCGGTAAAGAAGATTTTAGCAACGTCTGAAGAAACCAGCGCTTCTCCTGCTTCTCCCTGTCCGTAAACGGTTTGATAAACATCCCTGGGAACACCGGCCTGCCATAGCAGGGCTTCGATGCGTTGCGCGATGAGAGGCGTGTGTTCCGAGTGTTTAAAAATAACAGCATTACCGGCCAGTAATGCCGGGATAATGCTTCCCATAGGAATCAGGAGGGGCCAATTCCAGGGTGAGATGATCGCCAATGTACCGAGGGGTTGATGGTGAATATAGCAGGTTCTACGTTTAAAAAAGATATTATTCAGGGACAAGGGGCGATCTGACAGTAATTTACAACCTTTACCGGTATAATAACCGAAAAGATCAATAGTGGCCTCCACTTCCATTGCCAGAGATTCAATATAGGGTTTTCCCATTTCCATGCTGATAAGCTCTGCGAAGGAATGGCTCTGCTGAAAAAGCAGGCGCTTGGCCCGGTTTAGAATTTGAGCGCGGCGTTTCAATCCCAGCGATCGCCATTTTCGCCAGGCTCCGTTGGTGGCCGTGACGATGTCAAAAATTTTTTCAGTCGGTGTCACGGGAACAGATGCAAGCGTTTCACCAGTGGCGGGATTGATCGTGGTCAATAGTTTGGTCGAAGATGGTTGCATGTTTATGGTTGTCCTGTTTTTATTTCATGTTCGGTTGATTTTTCCATAGCGGTTTAAAGCGTACATTTACCACCCATCCCTTGAACTTTTTAAGCGGATAAAGAACAAATCCGTCGATAATCAGCGATGGACGTACCAGGGGATTCAGGATAAAAAAGTTTACCAGCATATCCCATACGATGCGCTTATGGCTCGGAGGACAGCCCCGGATACGGATAATTTTTTTATAGCTGCCAATGTTTGATGCACAGGCGCAATCACCAACCAGGAGAATTTTTTTATCTGAAATTTTTTCATCGATTCTGCCGATAAGAACAGTCAGCACAGGCAATTTTTTCAGTAGTTTTGGTTTTCTGTCCCTGATCATGTGTAACCAGTCCAGAAATATACCCTGACAGCCGCCGATGCAGCGCGGAGTACCCGATTGAATTTTCAAATTACTTTTATAGGTTTCAACCGGTATAAACCCCAGGTCTAGTCGGGATGTTATCGTTTTACCGTTTTCGAAATCAAAATCCCCAATGATGTCGATATCTTCGATTGCTTCCGGGCCGTAACCCCGTTCAATGGCTTTATTGATGTGAGAAACGGCAAAGGGATCCAGATTGAGCAGGCGGGCACAAACCATATCGTGGGCAACCGCATTATCCGCGATGATGATTACACCCAATTCCGTGCCTCCTTGCGTCATTTGATTGCCTCCAAACGCCATTCTGATACCATCTGTTATGATAAGATCCGGATTCGCGATTTCGAGTATATCGACAATTTTATCCGGCAGATCGCGGTGATGATGATGCATTCTCTCTCGACCGTCAATGGTACCGATATTGAGCTTGAGTGCTCCTGAAATGGCATGGGAAAGAACATTGGATTTTAGTTTTGGAGCGAAAATGAGAAAATCGCGTTCCGCCATTTCTCTCGATATGGTCAGATGATTGTGAATCTTGCCTCTGCTCAGAACAACCCGGGCTTTTTTTCTTTCTTCCATGGCGCAGCATTTTACGGGATATTTTTTTTGTAGCCGGTAATACCCCGCATATCGAAACATCGTTGAGGTGGTAACACCGAGACCAGACTTTTCACAAATGGAGATTTTTTCAACCTCATTATGACGACTGACAAAGTTGAGGATTCCCTCTATAACCTCTTTTCGGGTAAAGGATTCAGTGGCCACTTTGGGATGTGCCATGACCAAGTTGGGTTTGATAACGACTTTGCCGAATGGCTTTGTGGTAAAAACCCCCTTTTCATATGCATCGGAGATCAGCGCAGCGACTTTGTCCGCAGTGTATTCAGTACACCTGCCAAGATAAACCCTGTATTTTTTCATCCTCATACCTCATCGGTTAACCTGAATCGAATCATTTGACTATTTTTTTGATCATTTTCTTTAAACAATGTAGAGCTTGTCTGCAATGATATCAATACCTTGCATGTTTTGTGGACGAAATGAGTGCTAAAAAAATATAACAAAACAAACTTTTGTGAACAATAAAATTCTTTTTGATTCG
>CAZMUU010000167.1:0-7603 GCA_964569215.1 uncultured Cytophagia bacterium | reverse complement strand
GTTTTTCCAGCCTGTAAATAATCGCTTTGTCCATCGCAGTCCAGTCCTGAAAGGGATTGTCAAGCCAGAGATCGCGATAATCGACGATTAAGGACAAATTGTGCTTGCGGCAAAGATGGCTTGCAAGATGCAGAGCGTCTTCCGGACCATAGGAGGCCAGAATAGCGTGTTGCTTTTTGAAAATCGAATCGGGCAGGGCCTTCCCCGCCTTGTAAAAGGGACTGTTCAAATAATGCCGCAATGCGCGAACCCCCGACTGCTTGAGGATATTCTTCCAGACGTGATTGGATTTGCGAAATTGCAGTTTTTCAGTTTCCCGGTGCGTATGGTGGACAATCATATCCCCGATATGCAAATCAAGGTTGCCTTGCCATTGCGGGGTAACAATTTCAACATCGATACCGTATTGGGGTAAATATTTTGCAAAGCTGTATAGCCGGTGTGAAGCGATTGTATTTACCGGGGGAAAATATTTTGTGATGATCAATATCTTCACAAGTCCGTCCGATGCCCTTTGTTTATTCGTGATAGTCCCCATAATAATCAATATAAAGATTGATGAAATGGGGATCTTTGGTTATTTCATAGAGATACTTGATTTGATCCGTATGTACAAGATGATAATCCGGATAAGTGACATTGTACTTGAGACTATAGAGGCTATAACCGCCAACTCGTCTGTAAAGGGACAGATGGTCTGCCATGGTGGTAAGCCCGGCTTGCAGATAGGTTTTTACGTCCTCTCTGTTGTCGATTAAATAGTAATCATAAAGACCAAAAAGAGCAAAAATAAATCCATTGAGCACATGATTGGGATCGAGTTCAGGGTATTCCTCGATCCAGTAATATTGGTCATTATCAACATACGCGATCCACGGATCAGACAAACCTTTGAAGAGGGTAAAACTTTTAAAAATTTGACTGCATATTTCCAGGTGCCGGGGTTCTTGTGTCACTTGATACAGTCTGGCCATTGCAGAGAGGACTTGCCCCTGGGCCATGCCGGAATACCAGGGAGCTTTCATTTTAATCCCAAAACCGCCCAGATTCCAGTCAAATTCATAGGGAAAATAGAGAGCGCCGTTGTATGTCAAAGCATTGTCGACCAGCTTTTGTGCAAAGCGCTCTGTTTCAATAATATAGTTATCGTCATCGGTGCGATGATAGCTGGCAATGAAATGTAACATTTTTTGCGCAATTTGGACAGGATGATAATAGTGATTGCCGTTGAGCTCGAAAACGATAATTCCATCACTGTCTGTGGTGTAATCATCCAGCTTAGCCGGAATCCACCAGGCATAGGGCTTGTCATTGAACGGCAGGTCATAGATACGATAATCCTTCTATTTAAATTCCGTCTCGATTCCAGGATTATTTATAGTCTCAAATCTGGTTTCACAAGCGATGACCAGGACTATCAGCAAAAATGACAATCGTTTACCGGTGGTCATTGGATGATATCCTCCTTTTTAGGTGATAAAATAACATCAAGTTTGTGCAGATGTGCCTGGCCGGAAAATCCGGGTCGGCAAAAAAGGGCAATATTTATGGAATGGCTTGCGGCGGTATGCCAGAGTAGGTTTGTTTTGTTTTTAGGCGGGGTTATTTTTTTATAGACCGGTTCAATTTCTCCCTTTTTCTCTTCGATGCCGAGGTAGAAGGCTGTAGAGGACGATTCAGCATCCGGCATCGGGTGTGCATGAAGGGTTAAGCGATAGCGGATTCCGGACAACCCCGGTATGGTCTGCGTCAGTCCGGCATAAGCGGTCTTTACTTTTTTTTGCAAGACGGTTAAATCCGGATTCTGCATCGAGTCGGGAAACAGTTGTTCTTTCCCGACCGGGTTCCAAAAGGCGGGCATCTTGTCCGCCTTGTTTTTAATATTAAAATTGAAATTTTTGGGAAACAGCATCAGAGCGACTTTTGCCATAAAATGAAGATCCGCAGTTCCCGGGTATTTTATTTTTGACACCATCTCGCCTGCTTTATATATTCTTTCACAGGTACCCATTTTGTCATCGTTTTGGCGTGCAATTAATGTCCAGTTCCCCAGGGCGTTGATGTTTTTTCTGGTATTTGCTTTAAATTGTCGCCAGAATCTTTTTTTGCCATTTTCCAAGTGGTATCCTTCATAGCCTGTCACATAGGCATTAACGCTGTTGTTTTTTGTAAGAATATAGTCAGCAAGGGTATGATTGAATCTCTCTATATCGGTTTCATCGAAGACCAGATTATGCGCATAAAAAACCCCGACCATTTCAATATCCGAGGTGCTGTGGCTGACATCTTCAAACCAGAAGGGTTCACCGGGAAATTCTTTGATTTGTCGTTCATTGGGATAGTATTTCCAGATATAATGCTCGTCGACATTGATCAGTTGGGATTTAAAATACCGCGCCAGTTTTTCGGCTTTCTGATAGTGCGAGGTTGAATCCCGGGCCGAAAGAAATCCTGACTGTGCCAGATAAAAATGAACCAGCGCAGCCTGGGTCATATAATTCCAGGCCGTAATCAAGTCAGGGGGATAATCGATATAATAGGCAAAACGGTTGTTTTCTTTATAGGCCCACTGGTCCAGATGTGACATGATGATATGCAGCGAGTCTGCCAGTCCGGCAATAAAGGGATGGTATTCATCCGTCAGCGTATATCGGCCAGCCAGATAACACAACCTTGCCATGGGATTCATGATATAGGCGGAAAGAACATGACCCTGGATGGTGTCGGTGACGCTGAATTTATGTATGTTGCGCCATATCGGGTAGGCTTTGCCGGTATCGATGTTTACCGATGACCAGGGACTGTTTTTAGCCGCCAAATAGCTGCGTACGTTTTGATGAGAATCCAGTTTGGAAAGCATTCTTTGCATGCGGGTAATGGCCGTGTTGATATAGATGGCCTTTCCTGACAGAAGATAGGCGTCCAACAGAGCATTGAGGTGATCACGCTCAAACCAGGCATAGTTTGCCGCATAAAATCGACGAGACCCGGAAGCGTCGCTTTGCCCCGAGTAATCGGGAATACCTAAAGCCTTAAACGTTTGAAACGTTTGCCAGGGGTCATAATTTGCATAACTGGTGTTGAAAATCCAGAAACAAAGACACCCTATAACTGTTTTTTTCATGTTATTGACGTGCCAACTGAGCTTTTTTGAACAAATAGAAACCGAGTAATATAAATACACCGAGGGCGATAAAATCACCGACAGGGTGTGGCCATTGAATACCCAGGCCTTGTGGGCGTCCTGCGATAACTGCATAGGCTGCAATCAGGACACCAATGATTCCCTCACCGGCAATGAGTCCTGAGCCGAGCAGAATGCCCTGTTCCTTTTGTGTGTCTTGTTCTTGTTTTGATTTCCATTTTTTATCGACAAAATACCGGATACACCCTCCTACAAAGACGGGGGTCATCGTGGAGAGGGGCAGATAAATACCCACTGCAAAGGGCAGCGAAGGTACACCGAGCAGTTCAGACATTCCGGCAATGGCGGCACCGGTAAGCACCAGTCCCCATGGCAGATCGGCCTGTAACACTCCTTCGATCACCGTTTTCATCAATGTCGCCTGCGGGGCGGCGAGGTCTGCGGAACCAAAGGTATAAGCCTTACCGAGCAGCCAAACGGCTGCCGCGATAAAAAACGCTGACGTTACTGCTCCAATCAATTCTGCAATTTGTTGTTTGCGGGGGGTGGCACCGATTATATATCCCGCCTTTAAATCCTGGGAGATGTCTCCTGCAATTGAAGACGCGACACAAACCACGGTACCAACAGTGAGGGCGGTCGCTTTGCCGACGGCGTCGGTCCATCCCATCGCATAAAAAACAAGGCTGGTTCCGAGCAGTGTGACGATGGTCATGCCGGAGGTTGGGTTTGAGGAGACCCCGACCAATCCGACGATACGCGAGGAGACGGTTACAAACATAAAAGCGAATGCAGCGATACAGATAGCCGCAACAATTCTGGTGATCAGTGTTGACCCTTCGCCGAGTACCTGTTGTGTGGAAATGATAACGGTTGCGACGATCAACGTGCCGAAAACGACGACGATCATAGGCAGGTCGTGATCGGTTCGAATCGGTTTTGCCATGTTTTGGCTGGATTGTTTTGTCAGTTCGCTGAGGCCGATTTTAAGGGATCCGTACATCGTCGGTAATGATTTAATAACCGTTATAATACCGGCAAACGCAACGGCTCCCGCTCCCATATATCGAATATATCGGGTCCAGATTTCATAAGCAGTCATATCTTTGATCAACATTTCGCTTTCGGGGTAGAGAGGAGCAGCCAAATTATGACCGAAAATATCGATAATAGGAATAATTGCCACCCATGACAGCAGGCCGCCGGCGACCATAATGGCGGAGATGCGATAACCGAGTATGTATCCCACCCCCAACAAGGCGGGCCCGGCTTCCAGACCGATTTGGGCTTTGCGCAAAACCGGCAGTTTAATCGAAAGGTCTTCCGGCCAGAGTTTGAAAAAACTCGTGCACAACTTGTATAACGCTCCCACTCCCAGGCCGAGAAAGACATTTTTAGCCCTCGCCCCACCGGCATCGGCTGCAATGAGGACCTGTGCTGCGGCGGTACCTTCCGGGTAGGGTAATGTGTGGTGCTCTTTTACGATTAAAAAACGGCGCAGGGGAATCATGAACAGGACGCCAAGAATGCCACCCAGCATTGCCAATACCCCGATTTGCAGCAGGGCCGGGTCAAACCCCCATAAAAAGAGGGCGGGTATGGTAAAGATGATGCCGGAGGCAAGCGAAGAGCTTGCAGAGCCTGTGGTTTGGGCGATATTGTGTTCCAGAATAGTCGACTCTCCCAAAAGGGGTTTGAGGAGGCGGAAGAACGCGACGGCAACGATTGCCAGCGGGATGGCTGTACTTATGGTTAATCCAACCCTTAATCCGAGATAAGCATTTGCGGATCCAAAAATAATACCGAAAAGAATGCCGGCAAGAATAGCGCGTAACGTGAAATCCTTGAGATGTTTTTCAGCTGGGACGTAGGGTTCCATGATCATTCCTCACATAATGGGCGAATTTTATTAAAACAAAACATAGTAAAACTCTTTTGATTTATCAAGTCCAATTTATGGGTTGGATAATATAAATCCTAACCGGATGTTTTGATACCAGCGCTCAAAGGGGCAACAAGATTATCATTGCATTTTAGGGCTTAAAAAATTATATTAATTTTTAATATAGAAATTTTATGGATATTAGAGAGCGTCTACATAAAGTACTCGAAACAATAGGCTCTGCCTGCGGGCGGGTCGGACGATCACCGGATGAGATTCAGCTGGTGGCCGTAAGCAAACGGATTGATATTGACCGGATGCGAGAAGGCATAGAGGCGGGGATTCGCATTATTGGTGAAAATCGCGTCAATGAGGCCTATAAAAAGTATAAACAACTCGGAAACCGGGTTGAATGGCATTTTGTTGGTCATTTGCAAACCAACAAGGTAAAACGATGCCTGCAGTTTGCTGATCTGATAGAATCGGTAGACTCAATGCGGTTGGCACAAGAGATCAGCCGCCGGGCAGGTGCAATGGATCGCACCATCGATGTTTTTGTGGAGGTTAACACTTCCGGGGAGATGAGCAAATTCGGCCTGTCGCCCGAGAAGGTTGTTGATGATGTTGTTGAGATGGCCCGGTTACCCAATATACAGGTAACCGGTCTGATGACGGTTGCTGCATTTGTTGAGGATGCGGAACAGGTTAGACCTTCTTTCAGGCTCTTGCGGGAGTTGCGTGACCGGATCAATAGTCATCATGTGGATGGTTTGATGATAAAAAATTTATCCATGGGAATGAGCAATGACTATCCGGTCGCAGTCGAAGAAGGTGCGACACACGTTCGGATCGGGCAGGCAATTTTTGGACCCAGAGAATAAAAAAATCGGATTTTAGGAAGAATATGTTTATAGGACACTTTTTTGCTGCATTGGCAAACGTTTTGCATTTGATTTTTACGCTTTATATTTGGATTGTGATTGCCAGGGTCGTTATTTCCTGGATACAGCTGAATCCTTATAATCCTGTTGTACGGTTTATCTATCGGGCCACAGAGCCGCTGTTGATGCGCATAAGAGGTTATATACCACCGCTGGCAGGATTAGACCTTTCACCGGTTATCTTGATTTTTGCACTAATGTTTCTGGATCGATTTCTTGTTGGTACACTTCATCAATTGTCAATGTATTAAAATTTGGAGAAAAAGTTGTGAAATTGACCCCTTTAGATATTCGCAAACATGATTTCAAAAAATCCATGCGCGGATATGATCCGGATGAAGTGGATGCGTTTATGAGTATGGTCTCGGACGAGCTGGAGTTGCTTGTCCGGGAAAAGAATCAGCTCAATGATGAGACCATCAAATTACGCACTCAATTAAAGGATTACCAGGATGTGGAGCAATCTCTGCGGGAAACACTGATTAAAGCGCAGAATACGGTTGAGGAGTCTCGTGCCAATTCCAGGCGCGAAGCAGAGATTATTATTCATGAGGCTGAACTCCAGGCTGAACATATCCTCAAGGAAGCGAAGGAGCAATTACGCGAACTCGGACATGAAATCGAAATGCTCGAAATGCAAAAAGAGTCCTTTGCCAAACGCCTGCATCACCTTCTGGAATCTCAAATTGAATTGCTCGAGGTTTTAGAAGAGGGAGACTTTAAACGCAAACAGAAACCAACTGCAAATCAGGCGCGCGATGTTGAGGAAGAAGAATTTAACAGACGACAGAGACGCGAACCCAGAATCGTACGCGGGAGCGACTCTGCAAGAGCTGAAGAGCAGGATGAACCTGAAGAGGGTGGGGACGATTACGAAGAAGATGAAGATAAATTGTCCGATCAGTTCGATGTCTAGTTATTTATATTTGTAACGACTCTTATTCAAACAGTGATAGTAAAGGAACTATTTATGCAAAAACACTCCAAACCTTGTTTTAAAGCATTTTTGATACTTTGTTTGGGTTTGGCAACTTTTGTTATGCACTGCAGCAATAGTAAAGTGTTACAGAAAAATAATTTAAAAAAGGGTCAGACGGTTGCCCTGCGAATGAGTTCGGGAGAGCGGGTTACCGGCGTAATCATCAAATCAACCGAAACTGATTTTGTTATCAGGGATAACAAGGGACAAGCCTGGAAAGCGCCCAAAAACAGGATTGTTTCGGCAACGGGGCCGGAGCCGGTTTATGATTTATCCGGTCATGTTATTCCTGAGCTTCAGATCAAAGCGGCAAGGCATCGTAAAAATATGCTTTTGTTTTCGATCAGCGGTGGACTTTTGTCGATGGGCACGAGTTTTTTCCTCTCCAGCATGGTTTCCCGAAGTCAGGGAGATGACGATCACGATGCCGTTATTTATGGAGGAACGGCTGCCGGAACCATACTCGGGACCTTTTGGTTCTCCCGGATCGGCCTGGCCAAAGATCGAAAGGAGGCGATCAAAACCATTCGTGAAGAGCGCTATCAAGAGTCTGTGCTGGAAGAACAGGAGCGCAAAGAACAGCTCGAAAAGGAGATCAATCGTCTCCAAAAACAAATTGAAGAAAAAAAATAAAATTACACCTGTAAAAGAAATGG
>CAZMUU010000166.1:0-7625 GCA_964569215.1 uncultured Cytophagia bacterium | reverse complement strand
CCGTTTAATCGACTGAACCGCTTCAAGCTGATCCGGCGTTTCATCGTATTGGAATGAGGCTTCCAGTTCACTTTGCCAAACCGTATCTTCGGCAAAGGCATATCCTTTTTCCACGCGCCGAATGGCATATAATTTTACAAGTTGTTCGGCGATTTCTTTGACATTTTTCTTTGCCCGGGTTTTCAGGCGTTGCCATGCATTGCCGCCGAGCTTACTCAGACTCGGGAGGGTGCTGTCCCGGGAAGAATATTTCTGCACACAATCCATTTTTTCGAGGGGAACGTATAAAACATCGTTATCTTTATATTCGATAATTAGACATTCCCGTTCGCGGTTATAGGCATGAATATGTTTCAGGCCACGATAGATGCCGATACCATAATCGGTATGGACAACAAAATCACCGGGTCTATATTCCAATAGCTCACGAAAAGAAACCGAACGGGTTTCAAGAGAATCGAGTTTTGAAAGACGCTTTCGGTCAAATATTTCCTGATTGGTATAGATATAGAGATGTTCTTCGGGCCATAAAAATCCTTCTGCCAGATCAATTGTATCTATCCGCACATGTGATAAAAAGTTCTCATCCGCGGCAATGGTTTGCATCCGTTTTGTCTGGGATTCAGAGTCACAAACAATCGCTATCAGGGCATTGGCTCGAGATTTCGTTTCGATATCTTTTTTAAATTGTTTCAACTTTGCAGAATAATGTTCTGAAACCTGCATAGACAGATGATGGGTTTCATCGAATTGTGGCAGAACCGTACTAAATTCAACCGCAATTGATTTGTCCAGTTTTTCAAGCACCTGTAAAGTGTCCATGAAATAGGCATGAAAATCTATCGCGTATTTTTTTTCAAACTGGTATTTTTCGATTTGTTGTAAAGTGGCTTTTTGAAAAGCCTGCAGCGTTGACTTTAAAAGTTGATAATCAAAAGCAAAGACCTTGGCGGGTGATGAAAAAAAATCCAGAATGCTGCTCTGCAGGTCGAGTTCATTGATTCTTTCTTCATCCATCGGTCCGGGACGTCCGGAAGCGCTCAAGGGGATAAAGGAAATCTGTTGCAGGGTCTGTATGGATTGTTGCGTCTCCACGTTGAATTGCCGTATCGAATCGATAATATCGCCAAAGAATTCTATTCGAACCGGATATAGAGCATCATACATATAGATATCAACGATTCCACCGCGGACGCTCATGTCTCCAGGCTGATCAACGCGTTCTTCCCGGCTATATCCGGCATCGACCAAATACTCTACCAGCAGATCAAAATAAAATTCTTCTTTTGTGGTTAACGTCAGCGTGTGTTCCTGAATTTGAGCAGCAGAAGCAATTTTTTCCAGGCATGCCTCAGCGCTGGTAATGACAAGCGGATGATTGCCGGCTTTTATTGCTTTCATGGTTGACAACCGGCGACCGATGACCGAAGCCGGCGGACCTATTTCATTCCACCTGTGTTTTGAAAGTGCCGGAAAATAGAGCACCGGAGCCGTTGTAATTGATTTGAGTTCATCCGCAAGGGATCTTGCCGCATCGTCCTCTTGCTGAATACAAACCAGCGGGGAGCGAACCTCTTCAGAAAACAATGAAATCAGAAAAGCCGGAGCAGACCCCAGTGCCCCGGTAATGCTGATTTGTCGCCCTGATGCAATTTGATGCAAAATAGTGCGGTAGGAGGCGTTTTTTTGAAAGCGTTGTTTAATGCTATCTAATAATGAGAGCGCATTCATAAAAAAAATCTAGTCCTTTATCGCTTTATAAATAAACCCATCAGCGTTCTTTAATCGTTCTTTTGCGCTTTTTTCATCCACCTGAGCCAAAATCATAACCAGTGCGGTTTTTACGTGGCCGCCGGCTTTTTCGAGATATTCACTTGCCTCATTATAGTTCAGACCGCTAACCATCATTACAATTCGTTTCGACCGTTCCTGAAGTTTGATTGAGGTCATTTGCAAATCGACCATCATATTACCATACACCTTTCCGAGCCGGATCATGCTGGTTGTGGTAATCATATTTAATACGAGCTTTGTTGCTGTCCCGGCTTTAAGTCGTGTCGAGCCCATAATCACTTCAGGGCCGACCACAGGACAAATGGCAACGTCGACAGTAATATTCATTTCGCTTCTCGGTGTACACGTCACATAAAGTGTTTTGCTCCCGAGCTTGCGGGCCTGGTCTATCGCACCGATAACATATGGCGTTCTGCGACTGGCGGCAATACCGCAGAGAACATCGTTTTTTGTAAATCCCCTCTCAAGCAGATCTTCTGCGCCTTTTTCGCGGAGATCCTCTGCGCCTTCCTGGGCCCGAATCAGTGCTTTGTTGCCACCGGCAATAATTCCCTGAACCAATTCCGGGGAGACGCCAAAAGTGGGAGGGCATTCGGAAGCATCCAGAACGCCCAATCTGCCGCTGGTCCCGGCGCCGGCATAAAACAAACGACCGTTATTTTTAAAAGCATGCACGACGACATGAACCGCTTTTTCGATATAAGGGATCTCTTTTTCCACTGCTAAAGGAACCTTTTTATCCTGATCATTGATCATTTCCAGAATCTCTCTAACCGATTTTTTATCGATATCCTTTGTCGCTTCATTCTGTTTTTCTGTTACCAGATTCTTTATTTCATCAAATATTGTTCTCGACACGATTTTTCCTCCTCATAATTATTCAACAGCCGGGGATTGCACCACAATTAAATACCTTTCTTCATCCTGCAAGGGAATGGATTGGCAACGCGCACTGGGAAATGAACGCTGCAGCCCGTCAATTTGTTCTGTAAACTCTTTTCCTTTAATCGTCATCAGACATCCTTTGCCGGCAAGAACAGGAACGCTCCAGGACCATAATGTCTCCAGTCCGGTCACAGCGCGGGCGACCACAACATCCGCCGGCGAAGCGAGATCGGACAAAGAGAGCGTTTCCATCCGTTGCATAAAAATATCCGCTTTGCAAATATTCAACTCCTCGCACACCTGTTGCAGAAAAAGGGCCTTTCGTCTTTTCGATTCCACCAGCGTTATATGGATTTCGGGACACATAATTTTAATCGGTATTCCCGGAAAACCGGCTCCAGAGCCCAAATCCAACACATGATCCTGTTGTGAAATGAGATCGTGATCGACAAACCACAAAGATTCCTGGATATGTTTTGATACCAATCGATAAATATCCGCCTTGGAAACCAAATGCACCTTACCCTGCCACCGTTCAATCAATTCGACATATCGGGTAAATTGACCCTGCTGTAGAGGTGTAAAAGAACGCTTTTGAAAAAACAAGTCAAGATCGAATTTGTTTTGCGATAACATTTTTTACGTTTCACGTGAAACATTATTTTGATTTCTGTTGTATGTGCATCATCACCAGCATCAAATCAGATTGTGATACACCTAAAATCCGTGATGCCTGCCCCAGGGTTCGGGGTTGTATTCTGATCAGCTTTTCTTTTCCTTCCGTGGATAGCGAGTGTATGTTTTCATAATCAAATTGAGGAGGAATGGTGAGGATTTCCATATCCTTCATTTTCTCGATTTGTCGTCGCTGGCGTTGCAAAAAGCCTTCATATTTGATTTCGATTTCAATTTGCTCTCGAACCCTTTGCCAAAAACAGCAAGAACCGCTGAAAAGGGGATGATCAATCACGCTTTCAAAGTCCATCAGCTTTACCTGGGGACGTCGTAAAAGGGTGATGACCGATTCTGCTTCCGAGATAGGCGTGGTTTGCCGCTCTTGCAAAATTGAATTGATATCATTCGGATAAATTCTATATTCTTTCAACCAGTCGGTCATTTCTTTGATGCTTTTCTGACGTTCCTGTAAATCGCGATAATATTGATCCCCGATCAACCCATAAGCGTATCCATATTTAAAAAGCCGCAAATCGGCATTGTCCTGTCGCAATAACAGACGGTGTTCTGCAAGTGAAGTAAACATGCGATAGGGTTCGGTTAATTCTTTGGTGACCAAATCATCGATTAGTATTCCAATATAGGCTTCAGAACGATCGAGAACAAACGGTGGTTGGGACCGAAGTTTCAGAACGGCATTGATCCCGGCCATTAATCCCTGGGCCGCGGCCTCCTCATATCCGGACGTGCCGTTGATTTGTCCGGCAAAATACAGATGCTCAATATACTTGGTTTCCAGGGTGGATTTTAATTGTGATGGTGGAAAATAATCATATTCGATAGCATATGCCAGCCGGGTGATGCGCGCTTTTTCCAACCCCGGAATGGTATGCAATGCTTTGATTTGTATATCTTCCGGAAGGCTGGAGGAAAATCCGTTGACGTAATATTCCCTGGTTTGCCGTCCTTCCGGCTCGAGAAAAATCTGATGTTTTGGCTTGTCGGCAAAACGATGAATTTTATCTTCAATCGATGGACAGTAGCGCGGTCCGATGCCTTTGATCATTCCGCCAAACAGGGGAGAGCGGTCAAGACCCGATCGCAATATATCATGTGTTTTGCTGTTTGTCTGTGTCAGGTAGCAGGGGCTTTGGTCAACATCGATAGATTCATGTTTATGGGAATAGGGCACAGGCACCGGATCACCGGACTGTTTTTCAGTTGACGAAAAATCGATGCTCTTGCCGTCAATACGAGGAGGCGTTCCTGTTTTCAGGCGACCAACGGTAAAGCCGGCTTTTTCCAGGCGCTCGGAAAGGCCGTGAGACGCGGGTTCACCGGCGCGTCCGCCGGATAAGGATGTTAATCCGACAAAGAGCGTTCCATTTAAAAACGTTCCGGAAGCAAGAATAACCGCTTTAGCGAAAATCGCCGTACCGATATCCGTCACGACCCCTTTAATTTTTCCATTTTCAATAATCAGATCGACAACCTGACATTGGCGTAAGCTGAGGTGGTTCTGATTTTCCAGAATTTCTTTCATGCGCATAGAATAATCAATTCGATCATTTTGAGAACGCGGAGACCATACAGAAGGACCCTTGGAAGTGTTTAGCATGCGAAACTGAATACCGCTGTCATCCGCCACCTCGCCCATTTGACCTCCCAGGGCATCAATTTCCTTGACCAGGTGTCCTTTGGCCAGCCCGCCGATGGCCGGATTACAGGACATCTGGGCGATGGAAAAAAGATTCATGCTCAAAAGCAGGGTTCGGGCGTTCATGCGCGCGGCTACCAGAGCGGCTTCACAGCCGGCATGTCCTCCTCCGACAACAATGACATCAAAGTGATAATCCTCTGATTCAATTGTAGAAAAATGTTGTTTTGTTTCACGTGAAACCATTTACTTGCCAATACAAAAAGATGTGAAAATATCATTCAAAATATCTTCTCGTGCAACATGTCCGGTTATCGCACCGATATGATCAAGAGCGCGATACAGGTCGGCGGCAACAAATTCTGAAGAAAAGTTCTGTTTCAGGGAAACCAGAGCATTTTCCAGTTCTTTCTGCGCTTGCAGCAATTCCTGTTGATGGCGCTTTCGGGTGATAAAAAAAGTCTGTCCCGCTGCCGACTGTTTTTGATAAATAAGATGGTAAAGAATCTCTTCAAGCTTTTCGATCCCCTTTCCGCTTTTAGCAGAAAGTGAGACCAGGGCATCCGGTGAAAAAGCGTTCAATTCATCTGATTCGATGTTCTGCTGCAGATCAACCTTGTTAAGAACAAATATTTTGGGAACCCTCCAGGATGCGGATTCCTGTAAAAGTCTTTTATCCTCCGGCTGTAATGTTTCATGGGCGTCAAAAATAAAAACCAAAATATCGGATCGGCCGATGGCGTTTTGCGCTCTGGAAATACCAAGCGCTTCAATTTGAGATTGTGTCGGCCGCAAGCCTGCGGTATCGATTAAATTAAATAAAATGCCCCGAATGTCGATTTGTTCCTGCAAGGTATCACGCGTGGTGCCGGGCTCTTCCGTTACGATAGCACGATCGGCTTTTAATAGACAATTTAATAAACTGGATTTCCCAACATTGGGACGGCCGATAAGGGCGGTATAAACACCCTCCTGTAAAATACGGCCCATTTGAAAAGAAGAGAGCAAACTCCGTATTTCACCTAATATATTAGTGGTTTTATTAATAAATTCATTGCGGGAAACAAACTCGACATCTTCTTCTGCAAAGTCCAGCTCAAGCTCGAGCAGCGCACATTGTTCCTTTAGATAGGTTCGTATCTGCAACAGCTTTTTGGATAAATGTCCATGCAGGTTTTCCAGCGAAAGTTGTGCGGCCGACTGCGACCTGGAAGCAATAAGATCATCGAGCGACTCTGCCTGCACCAGATCTATTTTACCGTTCAAAAAAGCGCGTTTTGTAAACTCCCCCGGTTCGGCAAGCCGTGCTCCGTGATCAAGTAAAAGGTCTAAGATTTTATGAAGAATATAAAAACTACCATGACAATGGATTTCAACAATATCATCTCCGCTAAAAGAGTGCGGTGATTTAAATTTTACCATCAAAACATCGTCGACCGGTTTCCCCTCAGCATCGATAACTGAAAAGAGCTGTAGCGATTGCGTGTCGATTTGCCGCCACTTTTTCTTTTGTACGACCAGTTTTTCAGCCAGCAAATAAGAGTTGTTGCCACTAATTCTGACAATCCCAATTGCACCCCGTCCGGGCGGGGTGGCGATGGCAACAATGTTATGATCGAACGACATAGTATATCCATAAAAAAGAAACGCCCTGCTGGTAAAGCCGGGCGCATATTCAGTCGAGCTATAATCGCTTTTTCTTAACCTCTTTCTCTTCCTTGCCGGGATCTTTAATTAAATACTTTTGTTGCAGAATCGACAGAATATTGAATAGAGCATAGTACATATTCAATCCTGATGGAAAACGGTTAAAGAGAAGAGTGAGAAAAATCGGCATGAGATAAACCATCGCTTTTTGTTTGGGGTCTGTTGTGGTCATTTTTTGTTGCAATAGCATGGTTACCCCCATTATCAGGGGGAGAATATTAACCATATCCCCATACAACGGAATACTGAAAGGCAGTGTGGCAATCGTGTCCGGCGCAGACAAATCGTTAATCCAGAGCAAAAATCCCTCTCCGCGAAGTTCAATGGTGGAACGAAAAACAATAAACAATCCCCATAACAGGGGCATTTGTAACAGCATCGGCAAACAGCCGCCGAGCGGGTTTACGCCCTGTTCTTTATATAATTTCATCGTTTCTTTGTTCATTCGCTGAGGATCTTTGCCATATTTTTCACGCAATTCATTGAGCTTGGGGGAAAGCGATTGCATCTTTTTCATGGAGGCATAGCTTTTGTGGGTCAGGGGATAAACCAGAATCTTGATTAAAAAGGAAAAAAGTATAATGACAATACCATAGTTTGGAATATAATTATGAATAAACTTGAATGTCCAGAGAATGGCATGGCTAAAGGGCTGTATAATTTTAGCTCCGAAATCCATCGCTTTTTCCAGATTGACCTGATAGGCTTCCAGAACATCTACATCCAGAGGTCCGAAATATACCGTGAATTGTTGTTGTTCCAGACGATTGTTGAGATAAGGCATGACCAGCTGAATATTAAATTTTTTCCATTCTTCCCGCTTTTCAGTGATGGGTATTTTTTCTCCGTAAACATTGGCCCCGGTTCCTTTTTTTTCTCTTGGGATAATGGCGAGCATAAAATATTT
>CAZMUU010000165.1:0-7633 GCA_964569215.1 uncultured Cytophagia bacterium | reverse complement strand
CAGGTAACTCATATTAACCGTTGAACGCCATTTTTTTGTCGTCATGGCCCAGGAGGTGCGAATCTGGTTGCGCACATTGGTTTCATCTTTTTGATCGAGAAGGTTGTCGGCATAGCGGCTCCAGTTCAACCGGAGTCTGTGGTTGCCGATACGGCCGCTGGTGCTCATGCCGAGTTCCTGGCGGTCATTGATGGTACTGGGCGTGGCCAGGGAAATATAGCCCGGTCCGATATAGCGGTAAATCAATTCGGAACGCCATTTTTGCACCGAAAACTGCAGGCGCGAATTGACGGCAAAATCGACGTTTGAGCTGCGCCTGGGGGTATAGATGCGATCAACCACGCCTCGAAAAAGGTCCGGCATATCCAGACTGTCCGGCGAGACCGGTGCGTTGTTGAGGTTTTTGGTATAGCCGCTGCCGCTTGCTTCGATGAGCAGGTTTACCTTCTCTTCGAACAAACTGAGGCGTGTGGCGATGCCGGCAATGACGTTTTCCTGTGGTGTTACCGCATAGGGATTATACGGCGGTTCCACCCACAGGGTGTCCAGCTCGGTTTCCAGCGTGTCGACAATGACATAATCATATTCGATCGAATCGCGCTTGGTCAGAGAAGCGGGATCATCCTTTACTTTGACAAATATGAGGTCAAAATAGGATCCCTGTTCCTCACCGTAACCCAGTCGTCCCGCCATCATGTGCTGGGCATAGCTCTGCACCACCACGTTGCCGTCCACGGCGCGTTTGGTTTGTCCGCCGCCGGCGGTAAACCGAAGTTTTTTGGGAAAAAGATCGATTTCAGCGCCTTTTACGCGAATACCGTTATAGGTATAAAGGGAAAACGCATCGACATAATCCCCCAGATGTGCTTTTCCCCATCTCCACGTCGGATGCAGCCCCATGATATTCATATCCTGTCGCGCATAGGAACCTTCTGTGGAAAGCATCACATCAGCGGAAATGGAAGCATAGCGGGAGAGAGAAAGGGTCGGCGTAAACAAAAAACGTCCGGTTGACGGTGGGCGTCTGCGGTTGATACCATCGACGTTATAGAGTTCACCGTATAAACTGGCCTGTCCGGTGAGCTGTGCATTGTCGAATATAAAAGACCGGACTCTGTCCAGCTGTGCCGCTGCAGGCATCGTAAGGATCAGCTCAAACAAGCCGATCACAAGAACAGATCGCAATAATGGTGAACAAGTTTTATTTAATCGTTTCATCATTGTTGTCTTTCGTTTTTTGATTTTTTTCCCGATTTCGCAAGGCCATCACTTTGTCGTTACGGCCTAATAAATTCCAGACCGAGATTAAATGGGTTCTCAATACATCCTGATCCGGATGCGCCCGTAAATACCACTCCCAACGCCCGGCCAGAAAGGCGAGTTGATCGAGTTTCTCTGCCAATTCCCGGCATGCCGACAGAATCGATGACTTTTGAGGATTGCGGTCCGCAGCAGCCAGATACAATCTAAAGGCTTTGTTCGGTTCACCATTCAGAGTCAATTGGTGGGCCAATTTTTCCTGAATATCAATAGAACCGGGTTCTCGCTCCAGGGCTTTGCTATAATGTTCTATTGCCGCAGTGTGATGATGCCGGGCCCGCTCAATGTCACCGTAAAGCTCATACAAAATTGGCCCGTCTTGAAATTCTTCAGGTAGTGTCGCGAGCTCTTTTTTAAGATCGTCCGGATCTTTGTTAATCCACTCATTCACGACGCTCCGTAGAATGGATTTCAACGAATCCGCTTTGATCTGAAAAGTGATTTGGCGCCCGGTCATAATCATCGGTGAAGCTGCAGGGGTCAGGGTCATCTGTTGCGCCTGCGCTTCGATATCGCTGAGTGCCTGCAGCGAACGTCTTAGAATAACAGCGCGCAAAGCATTGGCTTGCTCTGATGTTTCCTGCTGCTGATATAAGATCCAGAGCCGGTAAGCGGAATAGAGGCTTCCGCCACAACGTTCCGCTTTCTCATAACTCTGAAGGGCTTGATCTCTGTTTTGCTTCTCTTCATATATTTTCCCCTGCTCTACGAGCGGTTCGGCTGACTGTGGATCTAGATGATGCCATCTTTGATAATAATCCAGGGCTTTATCATATCGTTTATTACCAAACGCCAGCTTGCCGGCACGGGCGAAAATGACAGCAGGTTCTGAGAAGGCGGGTAAACGTTTTTCGTAAAACGCCAGCGCAGAGTCGATTTTCGATTCACGTCCCAGGAGTGAGGCGATGCGCAGTGCTGTCTCCTCATTGTCAGGATGCCGGCTCCAATAATCGCTGTAGACGTTGCGCGCCTGCGCCCATTCTTTTTCCCGTTCCCACGTCTCTGCGATTTTGAGCATCAGGCTGTCCGCTGCGGGTTTCATGGCCAGCCATTTTTTATAGACTTGACGTTCCTCAGACGGCTCTCCGCTTTTTTTATAGAATATAGCCAGGGTCTGATAAACCGGTTCATGCCCCGGATAAGTTGCTTCAAAATCGGTCAGCTGTTTGATCGCCTCCGATGTACGGCCGCTGTCAAAATAGAGTTTTGCCAGTTCCACCACCGTATTGACATCCCGTGGATGTTCTTTTAGCCGTTGCAAGAGCTGCTTTTCCAGCGATTCGTAATCACCTTTGTTAAGAAATGCTATTTTTTGCAGTTGCAGCAATCCTTCGTGACCGGGATCGATGGCCAGACCTTTTTCGATCCAGGTTTCTACGCCCTGCCATTCACCGTTTCGCAGCCGGGACAATGCCGCGGCATGGTAGAGGCCGGGATCATTGGGCTGCAGTGAGATCGCCTGTTGAAAGGTTTCACAGGCTGTTTTAAATTGACCCTCTTCAAATCGCTTCACAGCGGCTTTTTGTAAACAAATAACCAGACTGTTTCGCAGCTCCCGGGTAGGATAGCGCTTGTAGAGCGTTTGCAGCCAGTGTGCCGCATGGTCATAGTATCCGTTGCGATAAAACGCATCCGCCAGAGCGATTTTATCCTGGTCGTTCAGGGTGTTGTTCCGTACCAGATGCTGAGCCGAATCAGCAAATCCGCTGCGAATCAGCGGCAAAACGGTATCTGTGAGAAACTGATTTGGGGGCATCGGATTTCCCACATCGTTCAAGCTCCCGACGAACACTTGATTTTGCTGCGTATAAAGCACAGCGTTTAACGAAATAACGATAACTATTGATAACAAGAATGTCTTTTGCATAAAGTACATGGACCGATTTTTCTGCTTTTTCGTTATGGACTATTTGATTCTTTATCTTTTATTCATAAACTGACAGCTTTTTTTTACCGCGCCGCATGAACCGGCTCAGAGGATTTGCTTTCATTGCCGGAGGTATCGACAGCGCGTACCGTGTACCAACTCTCTTCCTCTTTCGCGCTATACATATAGGTTGTATTCGTCACCGGCTCGTCGTTCAACCGTTCATAGCGACCGGTGGGCAGGCTGGAGCGATAGACGTAATACCCTGCCAGATCAAAATCCACCACCGGTTCCCATTGAATTTTTATCCTGTTTGTCTCTTTATTGGCGCTGACAAAACGAACCCGTGGCGGCGCGGTATAGTCGCGCATGGTGATTGAATTGGTAGAAACCGCCTTGCTGCGGTTACCTGCCGTATCTTCGGCGGCGATGGTATAGCGGTATACCGTGCCCTTTTTCACTTTTGCATCGACAAGCTCTGTTTGCGGATGAGCAATGGGCTCGAATACAATTGTATCCGCGGCGGAAATACGGCTGATGTGATAATAAGCCGCGTCCAGCGCCGAGCTTGGATTCCATACGATCTGCAGCTCCCTGCCGGCAATATTTTGTACCGATGCCATGCCGGGCGGGGTGGGAGACTCGTCATCCGGAATCGTGACCTCAATTTCCACCGGTTCGCTCTGCAACATCATCGAATCAACCGCCACCACCTGATAAACATAGTGCCGCCCCGCTTCCAGACCACGCTCATCATTGTTGTCGATGTACCGGGTCTCAAATATCGGTTCGGGCGTGATAAATGCAAACGATCCCTCTGTAACGCGTCGGCCCACTTTGTAACCGATAGGTTCCCGGCTCGCCGGCGCTTCCCAGTCGAGAATGACGCTGTGGTTTTTTTGTGTTAAGCGCAGATTTTGAATCTTTTCCGGTGGCGTGATGTCAGTGGGAAAAATACTGACCCGGATACTGTGTTTACTGGAATTTTTTGCCGTATCTACAGCACTGACGGCATAAAAATACTGCTCTCCAAAGGTCACGGTGGAATCAATATAATGGGTTTCCGTGTAAGGGATGGGAGTGCTGTTCAGACGAACAGAATCCGCTTCCAGACCGCTCCAGCGATAGAGGTTGTAAAACTCCACATCCAGTTCAGGACTCATGTTCCAGACCAGCGCAATCGCTTTTCCCTCTTTATAGGCAGTCAACCCTGCCGGTGGTGCTGGTGCGATGATATCATCTATCGTCACCGAGACAGGTATGCTGAATTCGCTTTCGACTTCGGCCGGATCCAGAGCCGTCATGGTATAGGTATAAGTATGGCCGATGTTGATATTTTCATCGATGAGTTGATAGGCCGAGCCATCCAGTCGCAGCAATATTTTGTCGTTTATTTTAACCGGAGCTTGTGATTTTTCCTGCCGGTATACTCTGAATTGAACCGCCAAATCATTTGTTCCCGGCCGCCAGCGCGGGTAGCTCCATTTGATCTCGACACCATCAATGGTTTGTTCACATGTGATTTCTTGTGGGGGGGGCGGCGGTTGTTCAACAATGCGAATCGTTTTTTCGATCCGATCGATCTCGTCGCCGTTATCCAGAGAGACAAAGACAATCCGGTAGAGATAGGTTTCCCCGGCAACATGTCCGTCACTACGGTAAAAACGACCCAGTAGCTTGCCGACGTTATGGTACAACATGGTATAAACCGTACTGGAAAAACGATCGGCCCGGAGTTTGACCAGCATCTGTTCAGGCGTATTAACTTTCAGCGCTTGTTTTAAAATGGCAAAATCGGAACCGAGTATATAACGGGCATTTACCGGGTTCATTTGCGCTTCAACCGGCTCGGCGGTCAAACGAACAAAATCCTCATCCTTAGGACCTTTACGTTCGACATGAAAGCCGGTGCCGACGCGGGGATTGTCCAGTAAAAAGAGATATAGCGAATCCGATTTTACCGTATGTACAATAGTCGGTGTTTCCTGAGCCATTCCGATTTGAACCAGGAATAAAAATAAAAGCCATGCTCTCATGCTATGATTCCTTTTTGTCGACGAATTTTTAATTTTTATACACAGTATCTCTTCGGTTGCTGCATCACTGGTTTGATTTTGTTTTCACTCTAGTCACCTCCACCATAGGGCGGCTGTTTGGATATGGTGAGATTATAATTCTCGTCTATCTTGAACCAGATTTTAAATTTATTCAGAGACGATACATCATTCCACAGATCCTTGGACCAGATCTGGACTGCGTACCAGTGATCGATTATCATATATCTGTTGACAGGACAATTAAATGTTCTGTCTTGAGGAGGTGTCGAATAATAATAGCTAAACCACCACGTCGGATATCCATAGCGGCCGGTTCTGATAATGCTATTTTTTGCTCCGGTGGCGCCAAACACCTCGATCCAGATATGGCCGACTTTGGCATCGACGGATTCGTGTTTAATATCGAACTTGAGGTGAAAGTTGTACCTGGAATCTGATTGGACAATTTCAATCAAATCCGACGTCGGTGTCGGTGGTACCGGATAAAAGGATTCCCGGGTAATCGATTCAACGCCGTTATTGTTGATCGCTTTAAGCGCAATCCAGGTTACCTGCGGTAATCCACGCGTGGCGACCGGCAACTCAACCGTGGTACCGCCCTGTACTTCAGCAGCGGTGAGATCGAACGTTCCCGCCTGTGGAAATGGACGAATGTCATAAAGGCCCGAATCGCTGCCCACCGCGTATTGATATCCCGCCACATCAGTGGAATTGTTGAATCCCCCCCTCAGAATGGGCAATTGCACCGTCTCTTCATCGGCTTGATTGATGCGGGTGAACATGGGCAATGCGGGGGCTGTGAGTAGGTCGCGAAAGATGCCGGAACGTTCATCGTCGAGCTCATAATAGGCCATAAGATAGTAATTCTGTCCCACCCGCACCGAATTGCCGAGATCATAATCGACCAGATAGCGGCCATCTGCGGGAATGGTAAATGATTCGCTGAGAATATCGTCTCCATCCGTTTCGGTTCCCAGTCTGATCTGCATGGTCAGGTTGTTGCCGAATCTGTATGCCTTCTCATAATGGCCTTTAAATCTGAGGCTATATCCGGCACCGTTTTGCACAATACGGGCGTTGAGAGGAATCGTGGGTAAGGACATATAGCCCTGCATGGTCGTACTGGTATCACCTTCGGATGAAAATCCTCTCAGCCAGACCAGATGCAAATGCCTCAAGGTTAACTCGTCAACATGGGTTTCCAGCCTGAGAAAGTCGCCGGGAATCACGGATTCCGGTCCAAAATCATAGCCGCTTTGTGTCCAGGGACGAACCGGTGTCGGCGGATCGGTGTTTTCAAAAATCGCATATTGATAACCGGCAGGCGTTTTGTCGCCGGAAAAACCGCTTGTCAAAATTTTCAGGTTCAGATAGCCCTGGTTATCCACCACAACGGTTTTAAAAATCGGCGGAACCGGAACCTCGACTGCAATGGTGTCTTTTTGCGACGTATTACCGGTCAGGGTGCGTGTCCAGGCGGTTAAATAAACGGATGAATAACGACTGACCTCGAACGGTAAGGTAACAAAATTCTGGTAGCCTCTATAATACATAAACTGCTGTTTGATATCGTCTTTTCCCGGTTCGCTGCCAACCATCAGGGCAACAGAAGCTGGGCCGTTCATATAGGTTTTATTGAATATATCGGTTTGATAATGCAGCCGGTACTCGGAGAGTGATTTTACATATTCAATATGAGCACTCGGCTGGGGAACCTCAGGAACGATTTTATATCGCGCATAATTGGTTTGGATTGTCTGATCTGCTCCAAAGGCGCGCAATCCCACCTCGATCCATCCGGTACACTGATCGATATGAACCGGCAGGATCAGGGTGTCTCCGGCACTGACCTCTTCCATGCTGAAATCAGCCTGCTCCGATGCCGGAAAGGCTCGGATCAACGCACCGGGCCCCGAGGATGCGTTCCGAATCTGATACTGGTAGATCGCTTTTTGATGGCCGTTAAAAGCCTCATGCTCTATGGGAATCATGAGATAGCCCTCTTCATTCTGATGCACCTGGCTAAACATCGGCGGGGCGGGCGTAATCAATGACACCATCACCGAATCAGAGGAATATCGTTTGCTGTTCAGATCCCGGGTGATCGATTTGGCGCTAACATAAACGGTATCATCATAGCCGATCTGTTTGGGTAGTCTTTGAATGTTTTCTATTTTAAACCTGTACTCGGGGCCGAACAAAAAGGGACCATGCCCCAGGTCTTTGGCGCCGGGCGTTGAACCGACCTTTAAATCACAAACAAAGTATTCCAAGGTTTCCGCTGTTCTCAGAATGAATCCCAAACGAAAGCGGGGTTCATAGCGATCTTCACCTATTGGGAACTCTTCTTGCATCAGTTCTACCTCAAGCTCTGGTTTTGGCGGAGCGA
>CAZMUU010000164.1:2072-7640 GCA_964569215.1 uncultured Cytophagia bacterium | reverse complement strand
CCGAAGAGCTTGTGCAGGATCGGGCGTCTCAGATCGGCATCGATATGCTCGGTTTTGGTGCCCATCTGGGCAAAGGTGATGGCAAGTTGGGCGACAGAGGTCGATTTTCCCTCCTTGGGACCGCTGCTGGTGACGAGAAAAACACGGCGCTGTTCGTCCGGACTGGAGAAGATAATATTGGTCCGCAGGGTGCGGTAGGCTTCGGAAATAGGCGATTTGGGTTGCAGATGCGTCACCAGCCTGTCGCTGATTGCCTGGACTTCCGGGTCGCTGGCTATCGGGGTTTTGAGCACCCCGTTGGTCTCTTCCGGACGTATATAGGGTATGGTGGACATCATCGGCAACGACATGCGCTCCAGGTCCTCGATGCTGCGCACCGAGTTGTCCAGATATTCGAGGACAAAGGCGATGGCCACGCCCATGCCGAGACCGACCAGCATACCCAAAAGAATATTGAGCTTTTTGCGCGGTTTGACCGGATATTTGGGCGGCATAGCCGGATCGATGATGCGAATGATGCCGAGTTGTCCGACTTCGGTGATGCGCGATTCCTGGTATTTTTCCTGCAGCATGATATAGATCTTTTCATCCGACTGGCGTTTGCGCATCAGGCGCGCCAGTTTAAGACTTTTACCGGGCAGGGCTTCCAGTTCGGCATTGTATTGCGTAACAATGTCGCCGAGCGCCTTGATCTTGGGTTCCAGAGACTGCAGCTGAGTCTCCACCTCGATCTTGCTCCTTACCAGAGAGCCTGAAATCTGTGCCGGATCGATAAACTGCGACGCCGCCGCTTTGGTAACCTCTTGCTTGAATTTTTCCTTCAAAGCCGAAATCTGCCGTTCCAGCAGCTGCACCTGGTTTTTCGCTTGCGAATAGGTACCAATCTCGACCAGGGAGGCCATATATTTGGTCAGCTCGGCCTCTTTTTCGGCAATCTGCTTGCGCAACTCCTCCAGATAGGGCTGCGATGAAATGGCATCGACATCGATATTGATATTCTTGTCATCCAGCTGTTCATTGATATAGGCAAGCCGCTGGCGATTGGCTTCATATTCGGTTTTGGCCTCATTGTAGAGGGTCTCGAATTCGGAAAGATTCTGTACCAGCTCCTCGGTCTCCTGATCGAGAGCGAAAATTTTGGAGCGCTCCTGATAGTTTTTCAGCGTTTCCTCGGAATTGGCCAGCTCGCTCTGGTACATATCGAGCTGTTCCTCGAGAAAATTCTTGACCTGGCGCACCTCTTCCTGGCTCTGCTGGCGGTTCATGTTCTGATACACCCGGGTCACCGTATTGGCGATAAAAGCGGCCTCAAAGGCGGAAAACGCATTGATGCTGATCTCAACCATATCGGTATTGCGGATGGGATTGACTTTGATCGAATTGCGAAGTCTCTCGACATATTGATCAAACTCCGAGGCAACATCGGTTTCAGCTTTTTCATCACTGCCCTTGAACCAACCCAGAATACCGCCGCCTGAACCGGATTTCCCGGTTTCCGACTGAATCATGCGCAATCCGGGCGCTTGATCCGATACCTGCAATTCGCGGATGACCTGTTCGGCAAGGGTACGGCTGGAGAGAATCTCGACCTGGTTGTTGATCATGGTCTCTTTTTTCATCATGCTGGTGACATCAAAAAGGGATTCTCCCACCCCGCCCTGCTCTTCGACCATAATCTTGGCGGTGGCCTGATAGACCGGTTCGGTCCTAAAGGTGATAAAAAGGGTTATGCCCAAAATGACAATAAAGGAGATGAGTATAATAAAGCGGCTGCGGTAAAGAACGCGGATATAATCTCTCAGGGTGATCTGTGGTTCTTCCGCATAGCCGTTACCCTCGAATTGTCCGTTGCCGTTTTCATGATGCGGTTTCGACAAATTCATACTGTCAGCATATCCTTTCAAAGAGTTTAATCACGTCCGGCCCAATAGACAATAAAGGCATAGGCCTGGGCAATGGTTGCAATACGCCAGACAAATTCGAAAAATTTCGAAAAAAAGTGGTAACTGGTTCCTGCCACGATCACCGTATCACCGGGTCGCAGCTGTGGAATAATCGAAGTATCGCCGCTTTCGATAAAGGATTTGACATCGATTTCGAATACCTCACCCTTGTTCTCTTCAGTGGTGGCGCGGACCAGTTTGATGTTTTTGATTTTGGCTTCTTCACGGGGGCCGCCGGCATAGGAGAGCAGTGATATCAGATCGGTATCATAGGGCACCATATACTGACCGGGTTTGGCAACAAACCCCCAGATATTTACCGCCATGAGGACCTGATCCTCGCGTCCCAGGATGTACTGGGCCGCGGAGCTCTGCTCCGTAAATGTTTGTGCCTGCAATGCGGCAGCCAGGAGCAAAATAACGATTATAGAATGCTTGACCATAGATGTGTTGTCCGTTTCCTTGACTGATCAACTCTTATTGATTCTTTGGTAATGGTCACTGTATCACTGACGAAGATCAACAACCTGGTAGCCCTCCGGAATCTCGAGAACAAAATAAAAAGCGGGCAGATCTACCACGGTGTTGATATTCTGCATCAGATATTGATTAATATTTTCATTGATATCGACCTGTACGATTTTGGTGACGAGATGGTCGTCACGGCGAACCCACAGGCGGATTTCGGTTTCAAACTGATCTTCGGTTTTGGCGGTGAGAATCAGCTTGTCGTGTTTTTCACCGTTCAGCATCTCTTCGCCGGCATAAGCGGCGTTGTAATCGCGGCGGTATTTTTCCACGAACGAGCGCAAAAAGGGCGGCTCTTTATCGCTTTTGTCTGCGGTGTCGATCATGACTTGCTGGTTGCGCTTGTTCAGCGTCCACAGCGTTGTGCCGTTGGTAACGATGATCTGATCCTGATTCTCGATGCGAAACTTTGTACCGCCGGCGGTACAAATTCTGCCATCGAATGTATTGGTTTCATCCGCCAAAGTCCAGATAAAAGTTTGCTCATAGTCTGCACACATCCGGTCGATGGAGAGATAGGCCTGTTCGACTTTTTTCAGAATCTCATCAGCGGATTGCGCCGGCAGCGAAGCTGCGGTGAAAAAAACGAGAATATATAAAATTGTTTTCATTTTTCTCCAAAATAATGTTGTGTTGATGTGAAATACCTTGCTCCAGACAGTAGTTCTTATTCCTCGTCTATGTATTGGCCATATCCCATATCCTCGAGCTCTTCAGGTGTCACCAGCACCTCCCGGGCCTTGCTGCCCTCAAAGGGACCGACAATGCCCGCGGCTTCCAGTTCATCGATCAACCGGGCGGCACGGGAGTAGCCGACCTTGAGTTTACGCTGAATGATGGAAACCGATCCCTGCTGACTGTAGACAACAATGCGCAGAGCTTCGTTGAAAAGGGCATCGCGTTCATTGCTGCGACCGCCGTTACGGACGGCTGCCTGTTCTTCGCTATAACCGGGAAGCGGTTTCTTTTCATAAGGGGGTTGATGGGCGATATGATCGAGAATGGTTTCGGTTTCTTCGAGACTGATAAAAGCGTTATGCAGGCGATAGGGCTCCGGACTGGCCGGGGGTAAAAAGAGCATATCACCGCGTCCCAATAGTTTTTCAGCACCGTTCATATCGAGAATGGTACGCGAATCGACTTTGGAGGCGACCTGAAAAGCGATACGCGCCGGAAAATTGGCTTTAATGACGCCGGTAATGACATCGACAGAGGGCCGTTGCGTTGCCAGAATAAGGTGAATGCCGACGGCGCGGGACATTTGCGTCAGCCGTGCGATCGGTTCTTCGACATCGCGGGAAGCGCTGCTGGTCATCATCAGGTCGGCCAGCTCGTCGATGATGAGAACGAGATAACATATCGGTTTTATAGGTTCTTCCCCGTCAACAGGGATGCGGCCCTGGCGGGCGCGCACGTTAAACTCTTCGATGTTGCGTACACCGGCTTTGGCCATGAGCTCATAGCGCCGTTCCATCTCCTGTTCCGTCGCCTTGAGGACGGCGATAGCCGATTTCGGCGAGGTGGCAACGCGCTCGTTCAAGTCGTCGACATATTGCAGGTGGTGACGGTAGAGCACATTATAGGTAGAGAGCTCGAGCCGTTTGGGATCGATCATGATAAACTGTACATCTTCGGGTTTGCTCTTGTATAAAATTGAAGCGATAATACAATTGAGACAGACGCTTTTTCCCGATCCGGTCGAGCCGGCCACAAGCAGGTGCGGCATTTTTTGTAAATCAGTGACAAACGGTTTACCGGAAGCGGTCTTTCCGAGCGCGAGGGTCAGAGGTGTATCGCTCTGCTGAAATTCTTTGGACTCGATAATTTCGCGCAGATAGACCACGGCGGGATGCGCATTGGGAATTTCGATACCAATAGCGGCTTTACCGGGGATCGGCGCAACGATACGGATTCGCTTGGCGCGCATGGCCATGGCAAGATCATCTGCGAGCGAGGTGATGCGGCTTACCTTGATACCGGGGGCCAGTTCCAGCTCGTAACGGGTGATAACCGGCCCGGGATAAATTTCGATAACGCGGGCGCGGATATCAAAGTCGGCGAGCTTTTCTTCCAACAGATCGGCATTTTGTTTCAGGGTTTTCTCATCGATATCCGTTTCCACCTCCTGCGGTGGCTGCAGATAGTCGAGTTCCGGAAACGTATAGGTTTTTGCTGCCGCTTCTGTTGCCGGGGAGGGTGGTGATTCGGATTTGGTCGATGATTCTGTTCTCTTTTGTTGCGGCGCTTCAAGATTGAGGTGCAGGGTGCGGCCGCCGCCGGCGGCAGCCTGCTGATTCGGTTCGGCTTCGGGTGACGGCGAAGGACGCGGCCGGGGTTGCTCGTAAACGAGCTCGGGTTCATGGCTGGTTTCCTTTTCCCATCGATCGATGGAGCGCTGATCCATTATAGAGGGTTTAAAACGGCGAAACCAGCGGCTGATCGCCAGCAGCAGCCGCATTATATATGAAGAGACCAACTGGATGCATTCGGCAAAACTCAGAGCCGTAAACGCCATCAGGGTGATGGCCATCAATCCGATGAGAATAACCACGGCGCCATAGGTACTGAAAATGGTGGTCAAGATACGCGCCGTCCAGGTACCGATAAATCCGGAAAAATGGAATCCGGTTGTGGTCTGGTTGGCGGAAATCAGATTGAGCAATGCACCGCTTACCGATACGAAAAAAGAGATCAGCGTGACGAATACGGACCACTTGATCAGCTGGGTGACATCTTTGCCGAAAAAGCGGTTAAATCCCCATGCAACAAGAACAAAGGGAAAAAACAGAACCGGATAACCGATGGTCCAGCGGATGAGATAATGTGAAATATAGACACCGACGATACCGAGGGCGTTCTTTACCTGGCCGATCTTTGCCGTTTGCGGCAACTCGGAAGGATCGTAGGTAAAGAGTCCCATCAGGATGAGGACACCGAAAAGGATCAGCATACTGCCGAGCAATTCATCCTGTTTACGGGACGGATCGAAGAGCTTTGATTTGTTTTTAACCTGAGTTCTGCTTTTCCGCTTGGACATCAGTTCATCCAACTTGAGTCATCAATACAAGGCATAGCTTTTATCACTCTGTTCATATAG
>CAZMUU010000164.1:0-2062 GCA_964569215.1 uncultured Cytophagia bacterium | reverse complement strand
GTCAGAGTTTCAAACTGTTTAAACGGGCGCAATCATCGAGATCGCGGCCGAATCCGATCGATTGTAAAAAACGGCCATGTGGCGCGGCATGAAGCATAGCTTTGACATCGCCGCCGTATCGCCTGGCGACGGAGAGCGCCTGTTCACACCCCTCACCCAGCGGCACAGTGCGCAGGGAGGCCAGATTTTTTATCAACAGACCGGCACAAACCGAATCCTCAAGTGAAGGTTGATGGTCACTGCCGGCGCAAAGTATAATCGTATTTTCGGGATCCTGAAATTTCAGGCATTCCGAAACCGCCTCTACATTCAATAGCGAACAGATCAAAACGGATTTGGCATGGTCACATCGTTTCAGTGCACGAGTACCGTTACTGGTGGTAAGAACAATGCTTTTGTTCTTTACCTTTTCTACTAAAAAATCAGATGGTGAGTTCCCGAGATCAAAATCTTTTATAATCCTGCCTTTTCTTTCGCCGGCCAGAAGAAAAGAACCTGATTTTTTCTCTTTTGCCATTGCCCATGCCTGACTGATTTCGCTGACCGGAATAATTTCCCGGCATCCGTGATGCAAAGCTGTTACGATTGTCGAAGTTGCTCTCAAGACGTCTATAACCACCACGCAGCCCGAAGACGGCAATTCTGGATCCATATCAGCTGGTGTATGATATACAATCATATTTTTATATAGGTGCAATAGCCTACTTTTGCGGTTTGTAAAATGGCGGTTTGACCACGGTTGCGGCAACAGACCGGTTGCGGATTTCGATATCGATGGGGGTACCTTCTTCTTTGTGATCGATATCGACGTATCCCATGCCGATATTGTGTTCGAGCATGGGGGAATAGGAACCGCTGGTCACATAGCCGATGGCGACACCGCTGTGCAAAATACGAAATCCATGTCTGGGCACGCTTTTTTCTTTGACCTCAAAACCGACCAGTTTGCGTTCAAGCCCTTTTTCTTTGGCATCGGCAATAGCCTGACGACCGATAAAGTCGCCTTTTTTGAGTTTGGTGATCCACCCGAGGCCGGCTTCAAGGGGATGGGTGGTCTCATCCATGTCGTTGCCATAGAGGCAATAGCCCATCTCCAGGCGCAGGGTATCGCGGGCACCGAGACCGGCTGCAGCGATATCGAATTCAGCACCGGCATCCAAGATCGCCTTCCAAACCGCTTCGGCGTCGGGATTGGGAATGAGAAGCTCAAACCCGGGTTCACCCGTATAGCCGGTACGGGCGATGGTCATCTCGACATCCGCCAGACGTCCGATGGTCGACCAGTAAAAGTCGATAGCGGAAAGGTCTTCATCGGTCAGCTTTTTAAGGGTTGCTTCCGCTTTGGGTCCCTGTACAGCGATCAGGCTCAATTCGTCGCTGCGATTATGCAGCTCTACGCCGTCGATACGGTGATCATAGACCCATTGCCAGTCCTTGTCGATATTTGAGGCATTGACGATCATCAGGTAATCATTCTCGCGGCGATAGAGAATGAGGTCATCGATCATGCCGCCGTCTTCTTTGCACATCGCCGTATATTGGGCCCGGTTGATCACCAGCCTGGAAACATCATTTATGGTAATATATTGTAAAAATTCAAAAGCCTTGTCGCCACTGATGACGAATTCACCCATATGACTGACATCAAACATACCAACGCTCTTGCGCACGCGCTGATGTTCATTGATAATACCGCTATATTGAACCGGCATGTAATAACCGGCAAATTCGACGATTTTGGCACCAAGGTGTTGATGTTGCTCGTAAAGCGCGGTCTTTTTGATCTGCAAAATCACCTCGTTATTGTTCCGATAAATTGGCTGTAAGATTAAAATTAGTAATTATTTAATAAAGTGTCAAGATCAATTTACGGGCGGAAATAAAACAAGGCGACAAGACAGCATTTTTTTCACGACTGATCTATTCCCAAGCCCCATCAGGGGTGATATATTAATAGCAACGCAGTAAAAACGATGACAGATTGCCTTTAGGGATGGCATGGCAGGGCCCGGGATTTAAAAACGTGGAAACGTGGGAACAAGGAAACGTTTGAACGTGGGAA
>CAZMUU010000163.1:2882-7648 GCA_964569215.1 uncultured Cytophagia bacterium | reverse complement strand
AGCCACACCACCAAAGGAAGCATGGGCAATGCCCGCCCCTATAAACGACAGTCCTCTCAGTATGATATAGACGCCGATTAAGGCGCAAACGGCCCCAATCAGGGTGGCAGAGATAATAGCCCTTTGCATAAATCCATACTGTAACAACTCAATCATCGTTCTGCTCCTTTTGCCTGGAATCATCATACGGAACCACCATGTGAGGAACCTTTCCATGATGAAAAAAGAGGGCGTCACAGCCATACATTTCAGCCATATTATCCCGGGAAAGCACGGTTTCCGGTTTTCCGTGCGCCACCAAACGGCGATTAAGACAGGCAATAGAGTCGACATACCGCGAAATTACACCAACATCCTGGGAAACAAGCAGAGTAGTAAGTGAAAGTTTTGCGTGCATTTCATGCAACCAGTGATATATGCTTTCCGCAGTGCGAACATCAAGGGCCGCCGTTGGCTCATCCAGGAGCAGCAGTTTTGGCTCGATGGTCAATGCCCGTGCGATCAAAACGCGCTGTTGCTGGCCGCCGGATAGTCTGCCAAACTGGGTTTCCGCGTGATCGGTCATCTCCACCATATCCAATGCAGAGTAAACCTGCTGCCAGTCTTCCTCGGTTGCCGGTTTCGCCATGCCGATCTTGTGACTTCTGCCCAGAAGAACAACCTGCCTGACCTTAATCGGAAAATTAACCTCGAAATGATGGTGTTGTGGCACATAGCCGATGTTATCAATAACGCTCCTGATATTTTTCTGATCCGCACCAAAGACACGTACCGAGCCGGCGACGGGTTTGATCAGGCCAAGAATCGTTTTCAACAGCGTCGTTTTCCCGGAACCGTTTGGCCCGAGAACACCACACAACTCTCCTTCATGCACCTCTAAGTTGACGGATTCCAGCACCACGTTATTCTGAAACGCCACCCACAAGTCGTTAATATCAATGACGGTATTATTCATGTTCTCTTCTTTCACTTGAATGCAAAAGACATTGCATTTACATTTTTTTTCATGAGCTCGATGTAACGCTGATTTTTCTCGTCGCCCAGGGGATCGAGCATGATCACTGAAATGCCCGTTTCGTTTGCGATGAGATTGACCGTCTCCGGAGACATTTGCGGTTCTGCAATAATGACCCTGCTTTCCGCTTGTTTGGCGATTTCGAGAATATCCGCAAGGTCCCGGGGTGAAGGATCCACACCGGGTGCTTTGTGTATGACGGCAGCAATATCAAGACCATAGCGCCGGGCGAAATAGACCCAGGCGGCATGATAGGAAATGAATTTTTTATATCGCCAGGTCTCAACGCGATGTTGAATAAAATCGTTCAGATTCTCCAGTTCTTCAATATAAAGTTGTGCGTTTCGCTGGTACTGCTGCTGATAGGATGAATCCGCCTTGATCAGTCCGTCGCAAATATTTCTCACCTGTCCGATAGCAAGACAAGGGTCCAGCCAAATATGCGGATTATAGGTTTCATGACCGTGATGATCCCCGCCATGTCCTCTTCCTCTGATAAGGTCGAGATGATGCCCCGACCGTAGCGAATCCAATATGCCGTCTGAGGTATTGACGACGATAACAGGCTTTGTCATATTATCGAGTAACTTTCGAGTCCAAAATTCGAATCCAAGCCCATTGACAACCAACACATCTATTTGGGAAAGCAAACGTACTTTTTGCGGTGTCAGCGAAAAAGTGTGCGGGTCTGCTCCCGGCGGCACAACAGTGAGAACCTCGACGCGGTCCCCTCCCACATGACGACAAAAGTCCGCTAAAGGCAAAATACTGGCAGCGACAGTCAGCTTGACCGGATTTTGCTCGGGCAGATTCTGACAGGCGAAAAACAGTACAGGGATGATGATCCACATTTTTTTCATTAACTATCCTTAGCGTTTATTATACATTAATTTGGCATACCAGCGAAGAGGCAAAAATCGGGACAATTTGGCAGCTACCGAGAGTCTGTAGGGAAAATGAATTTCCGCCTTGCCTTTTTCCAGTCCTTTGACGATGCATCGTACCGCTTTATCCGTTGACATAAAAAACGGCATATAAAACGCATTGTTGTCCGTCATTTCAGATTTTACAAATCCCGGAGAAATTGTCGTTATCTGAATGTTGATCTTGAATAAATCGATATAGAGCGATTCCATGAGGTTAATCAGTGCCGCTTTGCTGGAGGAATAAGGGGCGGAGCCGGGCATACCGCGATACCCTGCAAGGCTGGCGGTAGCTGCTATCATCGAAGGTTCGTTTCGGTGGCGAAAATAGGGATAAAAATAATCGATAAAATACAAAACACCCCAGAAATTAACATCAAAGGTCGCTTTAAACGCATTCAAGTCCATATGGTTTATATTGTAGGAAGAGCCGACACCGGCGTTGAGAATCAGGACATGGGGAATCAGTTTTTTTTCAATGAGATCGTCACAGCTGGATTTCACCTGTTGCTCATCAGAAACGTCACAGCGATAGATCAAATGTTGTCGTTGAGCATCCGGTGTGGGGAGTTTCGTTAAGAGCTCTTCGAGCCGCTGTCTGCGCCTGGCGATGAGTATGAGCTGGTTATTCTTCTCAGCCAGTTGTCGTGCCAGCTCGCGGCCGATGCCGGACGAAGCACCTGTGATCAAAACGATTTTGTTTTCAATAGTCATCATTCCGTTAACCGGCAGGAGAACCGGAGATTCCTTCCCTTGGATGGATAATAATCATACAATACCCTCGGACAAATACCGCATAGATGGCGGGCAGAAATAGCACAAAAACCTTGTATCGATCGCTATAAAAATATATTAATATAATATCTGAAAATCAATGCTGTATTACAAGTGGTTGTAATGTTTTTAATTATTGCATTTCTGCAATATTTTTAATATTCTATGTTATGTCATGAGAAAGACCCGAAATGGACGGGAGCTAAATACAATTTTAAGCGTTATATCTCAAGACCACACAAGACAGGAGGATAAAAACAGACATATCATAGATCATCAAAGGAGGACTGTTTTGTATAAAGCTGAAAATATATCCCATCTCTTTTCCATCGATACCGATCTCCATGACCTCTTGAAGAAATCATCCAATCCGGCAGACGCCAGAAAAAAATTCAGCCAATATCTGGATAAACTCGCCAATGCTCTTCATGACAAGAAACATGAAATGAAAAGCCTCGAATGGCTGCTGCAAATGAACTGTATTAATACACTGCGGGAAATTATATCTCTGCGAAGTGAAAAAATAGCAGACTTTAACCTGATAGAACTGTTGTGGAAGCTGGCCCGGGAGGATGAAAATCTACCGCCCGACCTCTCAGAGGCTTTTTTTGAAGATATGTCCAATATCCTGAAAGGTGCCCTGGGCAAAAGCGATGTATATGAGGGCCAGGATTATCCTGAATTTATGAAACTGCAGGGGCGGGAAGCAGCCGTTGAACGTTCAAAAGATCTCGACCACATCGCGTTGGAAACGATTGAATCGATAAAAAAATACCCGTCCGGTTTGGACCGGGATGTGATAGAAAAACGCAAACGCAATCGCAGCCATATACTCGATCAGCTTCAGGGGAATGAGGATGACTGGAATTCCCATCTATGGCAAATACGGAACGTGATCAGAAACAGAGATCAATTACAAAGACTCGTAGATTTGAATGATGAGGAAAAAGAAGCCATAGACCTGGCCAAGGAGAATCAACTTCCCTTTGGAATTACACCATATTATGTTTCGCTCATGGATCAGGAACCGCATCGAAAATATGATCATGCGGTCCGCGCACAGGTTATTCCTCCCCTGCATTATGTCAAAAAGATCCTCGAACACCGGGAAAATCGCTCCTATTCTTTTGACTTTATGCATGAACACGATACCTCACCGGTGGATTTGATTACACGCCGTTACCCGCAAATCCTCATTCTCAAACCCTATAATACGTGCAGTCAAATCTGTGTCTATTGCCAGCGAAACTGGGAAATCGACGATGTACTGATGCCAAATGCATTGGCATCAAAAGACAAGATAATGGAAGCTCTGGATTGGGTTAAAAATCATCCTGAAATCACAGAGGTTCTTGTAACCGGTGGCGATCCGCTGGTTATGCAGGATAGCAGAATCCATTTCGTCTTGTCGGAAATTGCAAAGGTCGATCACGGTGAGCGCATCAGAATCGGGTCGCGGACACCTGTCGTCTTGCCGATGCGTATCACGGATGATCTTATTAAACTCATCGGTGAATTTCATCTTCCCGGCAAACGCGAAATTTGTCTGGTCACTCATTTTGAACATCCTTATGAAATCACGCCTGAATCCATGAATGCGGTACAAAAATTTCGCAAACTCGGTATCAGCGTCTATAACCAGGCTGTCTTTACGGTTGAGAACAGCAGAAGATTCGAATTGGTAGCTCTGCGACGCTTTTTGAGACTCATCGGAGTTGATCCCTATTATTCATTCAATACCAAAGGCAAAGAGGAAACCAAAAACTATCGTGTACCGATGTCCAGATTACAGCAGGAAGTTAAAGAAGAGGCCCGCCTGATGCCGGGAATGATTCGAACGGATGAGCCGGTGTATAATGTTCCCAGGCTGGGAAAAAATTACGTTCGTGCGGAACAACACCACACTCTTTTGACCATTTTGGCCGATGGAAGCCGTGTTTACGAATATCATCCATGGGAAAAATATCTCTCCCTGACCAAAACCTACATCGACAAAGACGTTCCCATTCTGGATTATTTACGGGAGTTGGAAAAACGGGGCGAAGATATCAACC
>CAZMUU010000163.1:0-2872 GCA_964569215.1 uncultured Cytophagia bacterium | reverse complement strand
ATTTGGTATTATTTTTAGAATGAAAACGGATTTTTCAAAATCTGTTTTAGACTGAAACAGAGATTCACAAAAATACAAGAGGATGAAGACTCTACCTTTTAAAATGAATACAAGTTATTGTTTTTTCGTCTTCTCTTCCCTTATTTGTTGGCATTAATTTTGATACACTATGTTAAACAAAGGAGGAGAGTATGCTTCGTGCCCTCGTCTTACTTCTGAGCCTGGTGGTGGCGGGTTCGCCCCTTTTCGCCCAGTTCGGTGATCCGGTTATCCTGGATGCGCAACTCGTCGATCAGAACCTTCAGGTCTATTTTCTCAACGATTTTAATTTTACCGGCAATTCGATACCGACTCGGGATATCTTTTTTCTCACTATTGAGAACAGAACAAACCAGGTGCTGACCTGTTTTCTGAGTCTGAACATTCGCTCCGAAGAGTACGGGCAGTTGGCATACGGAGAAACCAACCCCTTTGAACTCCAGATAAACCCGCCTCTACGGATTACGAACCGGAATCTCTTTACCACCTCACAACTTTTTTCACTAAGCCATTATACCATTGAGGCGGCAGCTGATGAGCTGAAACGAAAGATTCTCGCATTGGGCAAGCTGCCATCCGGAACCTATTCACTGGGATTCAAGCTGAGAACGGAAACCGGGTTTGAAACCACCGAGCTGCTCACGTTTACCCTTTCAAATCCGTCAACACTGGATTTGATCGCTCCGGGCAATAATGCGGTTGAATCAGCAGGCGAAACGATCTATACCACCTATCCCCTTTTTCGCTGGGAATCCAATATGGAAACTTTTCGGCTGATGATTGCGGAAAAAGTACCGGTGCTTCACGACGATGTTTCCCCTGAAGAAATCATCCAGAGCAAAATTGTCTACGATGTGACGCTAAAGGTCGATCCGACGTTAAATAGCAGCTTTTCGAATGGTACTGAAATCAGGATTCCTTCCACCTATTACCAGTATCCCTTTGCCGGAGCGCCTCCATTGGAACCCGGCAAGACCTATTACTGGCAGCTTTATGGATTGCCCGCCACATCAAGCAGGACAATCGAGTTCCCCGGCGAGATTTGGGCTTTTACCATCGCCGACCCCGATCAAGCACTGAGTGATGCAAATCTACAAACTCTGTACAACCTGTTGCTCTCTTTACCCATCGACAAACTCGCCGCTCTCCTGGGCCCGGGAGGGCCCCTCGAAGGATATCTTCCCAGCGGACGCATGCTTGTTAACGGCAGAGCTGTGACGATTGATGAAATGATTCAATTACTGGGAGAATTCCAGTCGGGAAGATATCACATTGAGAATATCATTTGTCAGTAATATAGGAGTTCACAATGAAATATTGTGCGCTTGTTTTTTTGGTATGTATATCCTGTCTGTCAACCGCACAAAGCCGGGATGAAATTGCGTTGGTCATAAAATGCGATGGAAACGCTCAATATAGACAGTCGGACCAGAACTGGAACAAACTCAGCATAGGAAAAAGACTTGAAGATGGCGATGAAATCAAAACCGGAAGGGGTGCTCTGGTCACCATTGTTTTCATTGATGACAAATCCTTGATGAAAATTCGCGAAGAATCACAACTCATTTTACACGGCAAACGGGAAGAGAAAAAAATCCTAAAAAAAATCGGACAGCAACTGGGGCAGCTTTGGTTCAAAGTGACCAATCAGGAAACGCAATTGCAGATCGAAACACCCAGTGGCATTGCAGCCGTCAAGGGGACGGAATTCTACAGCGTGGTAGATGAGCTCGGCAATACAACCATTATTGGTATTTCAGGCATTGTTGAATTGTTCAACTCCCTGGGGCGTGTGCAGGTCGGCCCATCTCAAACCGGAAAGGCCGGTAAAAAGAGCATACCGGTTGTTGAAAAAACCAGAGAACCAATAGATTGGGGAAACGATTCCGGTACGCTCAATGAACTGGAAATCGAATTCGAAAACGAAAATGGTGAAAAGAAAAGCCTGAAACTACAATATAAATAGCAGTCAAAAATGAGCATCAATAGGTGAGGGCGTATGTCCAAAATCACATTGGTCCTGCTCTTTTTCTGTGTTACGCTAACACATTCGCAGCCCAACCTCGTACATGAGCCGATATACTCTGCAGAGCAGAACTCGGATATCGCTATCAAGGCCCGCGTTGCAGGAGGTCAAAACCGTGCTGTTATGATGCAGGTGTATTTCAAGACACCGGATGAATCATCCTACCAACACATCGATATGCGCCGCCAGGCGGATCTGTGGTCCGGCAATATACCGGCCGAGTATACGCAGGGTACGCTTTTGCAATATTTTATAACCGCCCTTTTGAATAATCAAACCGTAGTGACCTTTCCGCAATTAAATCCCTACAAACAACCTGCACGAATTGTGCTCTCAAAAGCTCAGCCGAATAGCCGGAAAACGACGTCAAAAGATACGGTCAAGACCGCGCCAAAACCTTTGCCACCAGGGACCGGCAAAGAAAAATCGGTACCGACCAAAGAGATGCAGCCGCCACCTGAAAAGGATCAACCATTGCAACAATCCAAAACCGACAGCAGCGCGGCGAAAAACCGCCCGCAAAGCCGGGAATCGGTTTTCCTTATTTTGTCTCCCGAACCCTTTGAAGAAACACAAAGCGACCAGTTGGTCTTCGGCGTGTCCCTGCAGGATACGGCCCTGATCGATTATTCCACCATAAATATTTATCTCAATGGTGAAAATGTAACGACCAAGGCCACTATCACGGATTTTATTATAACCTATCAACCCGAAAACCTGGCTGCGGGAAACCATTTATTTAAAATCAGCGCCATGGATAGCAGCCATAGCAAATCCTTTTCAAATAGCGTTTCGGTAACCGTACAT
>CAZMUU010000162.1:0-7657 GCA_964569215.1 uncultured Cytophagia bacterium | reverse complement strand
ACTTTCAATCGCGAAATATTATGATCCGAAATAATGAAACCTGGTTTATCGACTATCAATCAGGCCGGCGCGGGGCTTTGCAGTATGATATCGCCTCACTGCTTTATGATGCCAAGGCGGATATCCCTGATCAGGTTCGGCAGGAATTGTTGACTTTTTATCTCGATTGCCTGGAACAAGATATCGACATTGATAGAGAACAATTTTTGACCTACTTTTATGGCTTTGTCTTCATCCGCATTATGCAGGCCTTTGGAGCCTATGGATATCTGGCAACGATAAAAGGCAAGGGACATTTTTTACGGTCGGTTCCTTTTGCCATAGAAAATATTGAACGACTGTTGCAAAAACAAACTATTCTGCAACGCTTACCGACCCTTCGGAAAATTTTCACAGACCTTACACTGGATAAAAACTTGAGGCAATTCTGATGCAAAAAGAGAACCTTCACATCTCCATCTATAGTTTTGGTTACCACAAATCCGGCATACCGCAGGATCCAAACGGACACGGTGGCGGATTTGTATTTGATTGCCGTTTTCTCAAAAATCCGGGTCGCGAGCTCTATTTTCAGGATAAAACCGGCCTGGATGATGAGGTCATCAATTATCTACAAAAGGTTCCGGGCATAGCGCCTTTTCTCAATTCAACCTGTGACCTTATCATTGCTGCAGCAAAACATTATCAGCAGCGACACTATAAACATTTGATGGTCAGTTTTGGTTGCACGGGTGGGCAACACCGCTCCGTATATTGCGCTGAATATATTGCCACCTGTTTGCGCCGCAAGGGATTTTCCATCACTCTGACTCATGTTGACCTCGACAAATCGCTCATTCATGGATAACAAAGGGCGCCTATGCTGAGCAAACCGAAAGCCATTATTCTGGCAGCCGGCTATGGCACCCGGCTATTGCCCCTGACCAGCGACACCCCCAAGGCTCTGGTTAAAATCGGTGAAAAACCGCTGCTGCAATGGTGTCTTGAGAAACTCAAGCGGCAGGGGTTTCAGACCGTTTTTGTCAACGTCCATTATCGCGCCGACCAGGTCATTGAATTTGTTAAACGTCTCAACCCTCCCCTCGATGTTTATTTTTCAGTTGAAGAAAATATACTCGATACCGGTGGCGGCATCAAACGCATTGTAGAACAGTACAACCTTAACGCTCCCCTGTTGATTCACAATGTCGATGTGGTGTCTACTCTGGCACTCGATCGATTTTTTCTTCATCATCAGCAATCCGCAGCCATGGCCACTCTGGCAGTCGAGGAACGACACAGCAAACGATATCTTCTTTTCGATGCAGAGAACACTCTCTGCGGCCGAATCAAAAACGATAAAAAAGAACTTGTTCGTCCAGCCGGGCAAAAAATGTATCCTCTGGCGTTTAACGGAATTCAGGCCGCGGATCCCGCTCTATTCAAAATGTACGATCATACCGTATTTTCGAGTATCGACGTCTATCTCCAAGCCGGCGCTATGAGTCATGCCGTTAAAGCTTACCGAATGGATGGGACCTATTGGCGCGATATCGGCACGCCCGAGACCCTCAAACTGGCAGAAAAAGATCATTTCGCCGGCATCTTCTAGAGCTACAGGTATTATTTTTGCATCACGAAAAAATGTCAAAATTTCCCGAAAATGATATCGAATTGTGACATATTGAGGAAAGGTTTTCACAATGGTTGCGACTCTGAGGCGAAATCAAAAAGTGCGCGCATCCAATTCAGCAATGTTGTGAGGTATAAGCAACGTTTTCAGCGCACCCGAAAAAATTTATCGGCTGAAAATCCATGCTGTAGGATAATAACGTCAGAAAGGATCCTCCCGGCCGAAAATCCCGAAAAACCTGGAGGATCCTGACGTTACCGTGATGCCGGCTAAAAGCCCCAGAAAAGAGAAACCGTAATAGTGTAGTAATTGGCTTCAACATCCGTACCGGCCGGCAAATCCGACAAATCATAATCCAAAAAGACATAGCGAATATCGGCGGCAATGGTCGGTTTAATGATAGGTAGCTCAACTCCAGCGCCGATATGATATCCCATTTGTTGTTCTGTTTTATCTTCCAGGCCCGGCATATTGGGCAAATCATATTCCCATGTGCTGTTATACCAGCCGGCTCCGGCCAGACCATAGACAAAGGGCAATGGATAGAGCATCAGTGAAGCAGAGACCGGCCATTGTCTTACGGTTAACTGATCGTCCAGGTATTTATCCGAACGATAATCGATGGCGCCTTCCACTCCAAGTCCGCCCAATTTCAATCGTGCAGAAGCACCAATCATAAATTTTGCATCGCTGTCACCGCTTTTCGATAATCCCGCCCGTGGACCGAGGCCGAAAAAAGAGATAGCAAATGAACTGCTGCTCAGGGCAGTGATAATCAGTACAATTAAAAAAAATCGATTATTCATGATGATCTCCTTCATCGTTATATAGTGTTTGAAATTCAGACCGAACGTGGGTTATAATTTGACTTTTCTCCTCATCCGCAAGAAAAGCGGCCCGGAGCCCATTCATGACCAAATTTTCCATGTCCTTTTTGTCTAATTGATAAATTTCAGCCGCCAGAATATATTCCTGTGTGAGTTCGGTGTTGAAAATCTGGGGATCGTCGGTATTCAAAGAGACCGGAATTCCTTTTTTATAAAACGTATAAAAGGGATGGTCATTAATTTTCTTTACCACATTCAAACGCAGGTTTGACGTCAGACACTGGGTTAGCGGTATTTTATGACGGCTCAGGTACTCTACCAGGTCGGGGTCTTCAATAGCCCGTGTTCCGTGGTCGATTCGTTCGACATTTAAACACTTTAATGCGTTCCAAACGCTTGTGGCCCCGACCGCTTCACCGGCGTGCGCCGTGCGGTGCAAATCGAGCTGTTGCGCCAACAAAAACGCTTCGGTAAAAAGATCAGGGGGATATTTTGCCTCATCGCCTGATAATCCGATTCCGACGATAAAGGGATGATTGAGCAATGCGATCTTTTCGATTAATTGAATCGCTTCCTTACCACCATAAAGACGCTGAATATTGACCACCATCTTTACAGCAATATCATGGTCGGTTTGAAATTCAACCACCGTCTGATAGATCGATTCAACAATTTCCTTCAGAGTGTACCCCAGATCGATATATTTCTGAACGGCACAGTCAAATTCAACATATTTAACATTTTGAATCGAAAGAGAGGTGAGCATCTCAAGGGTAATCTTTTGCAAATCTTCGAGAAAGCGAATATTGTTGGTGACACTTCGCATGCTGTTTACAAATTCGGCCAGATTGCGGAAACGATAGAGATTTTTGATCTGATCCGGTTGCTCGGGAAGCGATGGTGAATTATTACGGCGCATCAGCTCAAGCGCCGTCTCTGGACGAATGGTCCCCTCCAGGTGAAGATGAAGCTCTGCTTTTGGCATTCTCCTGATGAATGTTAAAAGAAATACAAACAATACCGTATATCCTCTGGATTCATCTTCATGGTACTATCCGTATAGATAAAACTATGAATTATTTCATGAAAAACAAGTCTTTTCTGAAAAACGCCCTAGAGAAAACCTATTCGCTCCACGTTGACACTCACCGCTCCGTAACTTTCATCAACTCTGCCTTCGAGTAAATAGGGGCGCGTATATGAAATCATGTGTACGAATTTTTGGTAGGCTTGAGGGAAAAAAACGGTTTCATAGATTGCAGAGGTATCTTCAAAACTCATAAACTCCATCATCTGTTGATTTTTGGTGCTCACCAATTTCCTGGTTACCAGCCATCCAAGGAGCCGAACCCGCTTACCGGTAAATTTGTCCAGATCCTTCCCTCGAACAACATCGAGTGTTTTGTCTTTGTAAAGCCATAATGGATGCCGGGAGATCAAAAATCCCAACGTTTCCAGTTCGAATCTGATCAACTCTTTTTCGCTACAAGGCGGCGGAGATGGAAGCGTTGCTGCGGTCTCGCTTTCCTGGTCGAAAAGAGTAAGTGTGGAACCGGAATCCATCTTTCGTTCCGACTGATACCATTTTAACCGCCATAGCAGTTTGGGCCGGTTGCGATCGAGGCTATCGAAACATCCGGCTTTGATCAATATGGTTACATCGGAAGGCTGTATTTTGACCCGTCTCATAAAATCATCAAACCCTGTAAAGTCTCCGCCGCACCGGCGCGCATTGAGCAAGGCTTTAACCGAGCGGTGCGACAAATTTTGCAATTGCATCAACCCCACACGTATTTCCCGATTCTTGCCGGTGTAGGGCATCTCACTTTTATTAATATCCGGCATCAATACCTTAATCCCCATACGCCGTGCCTCTGAGATATAGGCAAAAGTGGAGTAATAGCCACCGCGGTTGGAGATAACTGCGGCCATAAATTCCGCCGGAAAATGGGCCCGTAAATAAGCGGATTTAAATGAAACCAAAGCATAAGACGCTGAATGAGGTTTGCAAAAACTATAGCCGGAAAAGCTTTCAATCATATGCCATATTTTTTCAATCGTTTGTCTTTCCACCCCCTTCTTTGTGGCGCCGGCGTAAAAACGATCTTTATAGTGCTGAATCTTTTCTTCCTTGTTTTTCTTTGATATGATTTTTCGCAAATGATCGGCATCAGCAGAAGAAAAACCGGCGAGAGCCATAGCAGCCCGGGAAATATCTTCCTGATAAACCATGATACCATATGTCTCTTTTAAAAGCGCTTCAAGTACGGGATGAAGGGGTTTGTAAGCGCCGCCTTTGAGTCTGCGCACATATTCGTTGATATAGTCGTTGGCCGCCGGACGAATAATGGAGCTGTGAATAACCAGATGCTCAAAATCACCGCAGCCCGTTTTTCGCTGTAGCTGGCGCATAGCCGGCGATTCGACGTAAAAAACCCCGATCGTTTCGCCCTTTGCCAGGATTGCACGACTCTTTTTATCCTCTAATGGATTCCAGCCGGCATAATCGATCCTGGTATTTGTATTTTTTTGTACGGCAATCAAGGTATCGCGAATGACGGCCAAAGACCGATTCCCGAGTATATCGATCTTGATCAAGCCCATCTCTTCGGCCTGCTCTTTTTCCCATTGTATAACCGGAATGATTCCGTTCGATGATCGGGGAAAATCCTCTCTCTTCTCAATACTTCCGGTTGGATTGAGTCTTTTTTTTGCCGGTTGAACGGGAACATAATTGTCCATTCCATCCGGTGCGATAACCACGCCGCCGCAGTGAACGGAAAGATAGCGCGGAAAACCGCGAATTCGTTCAGCATACTGTAAAATCTCAGGCCAGGGGTCGGTCAAATCGATGTGCTTGAACACAGGGTGAACGCTGATATAATCGAAGAGACGTCCGGGTTGAAAATAACCGGCGATCCGTTTGGATATGTTGTTGATTTCCGTTTCCGGTATTCCATAGACCTTGGCCACTTCGCGTACAGCAGAACGAGCCTTGAAACCGTTGTGATTGGAAATCATCGCTACACCCCGGGAACCGTATTTTGAAAAAATAAAATCAAGAACATCATCTCTTTCATCCCAGGGAAAATCCACATCAATATCAGGCGGATCTATTCGTCCCGGGTTCAGAAAACGATCGAAAAAAAGATCATGCGCAATCGGATCAACATGAGTAATACCAAGGCTATAGCTAACAATACTGGCAGCCGCGGAACCACGCCCACAGGTTCGAGGCGCTTTGGCAACAATATCTGCAACCACTAAAAAATAGGGCGCAAACCCTTTTTGATGAATTAATTTCAACTCATAATTGATTCGGCTACGGACGGTATCGCTGATATGACCGTATCGCCATTGTGCCCCTTCTTCGACGCGTTGACATAAAACGGACTGGGCATCCTTTCCGTTCTGCCTGGGATAGGAGGCAAAAACAAAATGACCAAAGCCAAAATTAAAGCTGCAGTCAAGAGCGATTTTGCGACTGTTGGCAATTGCTTCCTTCGCATAGGGCAGGGCGCTTTTTATAGTCGATGTATCACAAAACCAGGCGCGGGGATGACAGACCTCCGTGGCGGGAAGGCGTTGCAGGGTAGTGTTCAGATCAATAGCCCGCAGTAGCTTGTGCAGAAACCAGTCCCGGGGCGACAAGAGATACGCATCAGCCGTAGCGACAACCGGTAAACCGTGCTGTCGGGAAAACTGCAGCAGATGCTCGCTCCGACGAAACGGCACCACCTCTACGTAGAGGTCCGATGTTCCGCGACGCCCGGCAAGGGCGGTTAATAGCTCGGTGTCGTCGCTGATCACCACCACATTGCCTGATAACGCAACCTCTGTTTTCAGGTCCAGATTCTTCTCGTTGTGCAATCGTCGCAGAATAGTACAGAGGTGAGCATAGCCGCTGTGATTTTTTGCCAGCATCACGCAGCGATTTCTTGTTGTAACCAGTTCAGCACCGATGAGCGGCTTTATCCCGGTTCGCCGGGCTTCCTGCAAAAACCACCCCAAGCCATAAATCCCGTTGCGGTCGGTGATAGCCAAATGTGTCATACCCATTTCCGCAGCCTTTTCACAAAGCTGCTTAATCGACGCGGTTCCACGGCAAAAACTAAAATGGGAATGTACATGTAAATGAGTAAAGACGCTCATAGTGCTTAAATACATTCAAAAAATCAATCGACCGGCATTTGATAAATGGTATAAATTTTGGAAAGATCGGCACCGGCCCAATCCAGCACCCGCGTCACCAATACATTATCTTCCAGTACCCAGCCGATATCGGCATACTCGTATTTTTCATCTTCGGTATACTTTTTTTGTTTTACCAGCATGATGCTGTCCAGGCCCAATCGTTGAAACTTTCGTTTTACCCCCATATAGCCGAATCGGTAGCCTTTGACCCGGTTTTTCAGCAACAGCATTTTTGCTGCGCGCAAGAATTCGCAGCGACGACACCAGGAGAGCGGTTTCATGACCTCAAAAATATTGGGCACAGCGCCAAAAAAAGCGGCGGGCTCACCTTTTACATAAAGGAAAAGAAAAAGACCGGATTTCAATATGAGTTGCATATCTTTAATATTGGTTTCAAACTCTTCACGGGTAAACGGGACAAATCCCCAGTTATTGGTCCAGGCGTCGTTGTAAATCTCAAACATCTCGCGCGTGCGTTCTTCGGTGGATCGCTGATCCCAGGTTTCAATTGTAACCCCGTAGCGCTTGATGACCTTATCCGCTACCCGATACGCTTTCTCGCCCCACTCGGTTCCGACTTTAAATTCCCACGATTTGACGCGTTTAATCTTTTCAAACCCGGCCTTTTCGATCATATCGGCATAATAGGGTTTATTATAGTGATAGTAAATAACCGGTCGCGTATCAAAGCCATGCGTTAATACGCCCGGAGTGGCTTCATTTACCGGTAAATTCTGCGGCCCGCGGATATAGCGCATACCCTGCCGCTTCAACCACTCGCTTGCAGCCGCGATCAATGCATCGGTTACCGCTTGCGCCTCAATGGTTTCAAATTGACCGAAAAATCCGACTTTATCCTTCCAGTGCCGGTTATGATTATGATTGACAAAAGCATTACAACGCCCCACCGGCTCACCGTTCCGATAGGCGAGAAAGAAACGCATATCCGTGTGTTTGAAAAACAAATTTTTAGGTTCAAAAAAGCCGGTCATACCGATGAGGGAAAACCCAAGATATTCGTAAT
>CAZMUU010000161.1:0-7670 GCA_964569215.1 uncultured Cytophagia bacterium | reverse complement strand
ATCGGGGTATTGCCGCATCGCAGGACTATATATTGCGGGATATTTCTTTTGAAATTCGTCCCGGAGAGTGCGTTGCTTTGGTGGGGCCGAGCGGTTGCGGAAAAACGACGTTGATACAGCATTTTACCGGTCTGCTCAAACCCGATCGCGGACAAGTCAGAGTCGATGGTCAGAATATCTGGAGCCGTAAATATGACTTTGTCAATCTGCGCCGGCGAATTGGCCTGGTTTTTCAATTTCCCGAAGGGCAGTTGTTCGAAGAAAGTGTGGAAAAAGATGTTGCTTTTGCCCCGTCAAATCTCGGTCTTGCGCAATCAGAAATCAGCAAACGGGTAAGAGATGCATTGACAGCTGTTGGCTTGCCTTATGATCAATTTGCCGCCAGATCTCCGTTTTCATTGAGCGCGGGTGAGAAACGCCGGGTTGCGATTGCCGGAGTACTCGCCATGAATCCCGAATTGATCGTCTTCGATGAGCCGACAGCCGGTATGGATCCAAAGGGTGTCGGTCGTATGGAAGTATTGATCAAACAATTGCTGCAAAAGGGACACACCTGCATGATCATTTCCCATCATATGGATTTTATTTCCGCTGTTGCCCGGCGCGTTCTTGTTTTGATCAACGGGAAACTGATATTTGATGATACGGTTGATGAATTGTTTAAAAATAATGCAGTTATGGAACGCGCCTCTCTGGAGCAATCTGAATTTCGCCGGGCCCTTCTGCACTATCAATCCCGCCTGCCTGCTGAATTGCTGCATACCACCCATTGGGAAGAGTTTCACAATAAACTCTCCAATCTCAACCTGAAACAAAAAAAGCTGTAATTACATTTTTGTTATTCAAAAGTGTAATTTAGAAAAAAATTGATTTCGAAATTGAAATCATGAAAAAAAATGCTTATATTGTTTTGGAGAGATAATCTATTGAAAAACAGTGTACTGGAAGAATTGTTGTTTTTTTTGATAAAGTTTGATGATTTCAATTCGTGGCAGGTTTTTTGCATACGAGTAAATGTTGTATAATTTTTATGACATAACGTGGGTATAGAATCATTATGACGGACATAGATTTTATGAATAAAGTTGAATTTGACGGGGCCAACGATGAGCTAATTGACCAATTGCTCTCGTCTGGTAATGATCAGGAGCGTATATCCGGATTTGAGCTTTACTATCCAAAGGTGAGCCGGAATCCGGAGATACGCAAGGTATACAACCTCATCAACAAGGTTGCTCAGAGCAATGCGTCGGTATTGATTCAGGGTGAAACCGGAACGGGCAAGGAGTTGATTGCGGGTGCCATTCAGGCGATGAGTTTACGGCGCAATCAACCCTATATTACGGTAAATTGTGCGGCATTACACGAGCATTTGCTGGAGAGTGAATTGTTTGGCCATGAAAAGGGAGCATTTACCGGTGCCATCAACACGCATATCGGCAAATTTGAACAGGCTGATGGCGGCACGCTTTTTTTGGACGAGATTGCGGATATGCATGCTTCCACTCAGGCTAAAATCCTGCGTGTTTTACAGGAGCAGACGTTCAATCGCGTCGGCGGCAACAAAACCATTCATGTTGACGTGCGGGTAATGGCTGCCACCAACCGGGATTTATGGCAGGAAATCGAGCTCGGAAATTTTCGGGCCGATTTATTTTATCGTTTAAATGTTGTTTCCATTCATATTCCGCCCTTGCGCGAGCGCAAGGAGGATATTGCGCTTTTGGCGCAGTATTTTCGCAAAAAATTTGCACAAGAGCTTAAAAAGAGTCCCGGAGATTTTACCCAGGAAACCACGCGCCTGATGATCAATCATTCGTGGCCCGGTAATATCCGGGAAATGAGAAATATTATCGAGCGGGCGGTACTAATCGTCGGAGAAAATCAACCCATTGCACCCAAGCATTTGGCCATGACCGGTAAGGATTACTTTGCTGCCGGTGGCCGCAATCGTCGCCGCGAGGATATTATGAATTCCGAATTGCCGACGCTCAAGCTGGAAACGCTGGAACGGCAAGCGATTGTTTTGGCATTACAGAAAACGAATTGGGTGCAAAAAGAGGCGGCAGATTTGTTGGGCATCTCACCGAGGGCACTAAATTATAAAATCAATCAGCACAAGATAACGCATCCGGGTTGGCGGCGCAACGCTTTTTGACAGGAATGGTATGAATGACGATTCAGAGAAAGGGAAATGTACTTGAAATTTTGCGGGATGTTGTTGCTGGGGATGATGATGACGACCGCCCTTTTGGCGCAAAATCAATCCTTGCGTCTGAAATGGGATGCGGTGCAAGAAGCTGATCTGCTGGGATACAGAGTGTATTGGGGGAAAATATCGGGCGTCTATTCATGGCAAAAGGATATGGGAAAAGAAACCGAGTTTGTTTTATCCGGATTGAGCATGGGTGAGCAATACTATTTCGTTGTTACGGCTCTGGATTACTGGGGCAATGAAAGTGCCTATTCCCGACAAGTCAGGGGAGTGGTGGGAGACTCTCCGGTCATACCTGATGAAATGGTATTGCTGCCGAACTATCCAAACCCGTTTCGTCCTCACACGTTCATCGATTTCCGACTGGATGATAACCGGCAGGTGGATATCAGTATTTATAATGTTCGCGGCCGCAAGATCAGAAATATCCAACAGGCCCGTCTTGAGGCCGGTGTATATACGGTGATGTGGGATGGTCGTGATGAAAGGGGGAACCGGGTTGCCGCAGGGGTCTATTACTGTCGCTTGCAAACGAATGATCGCACTCTGAATCAAAAAATAACATTGCTGCCAGAGTAGTATTGACAGTAAACGAGGGAATGACTATATTTATCCGTTCTTTCGTAAGGAGATAAATCAGGAATCTATCATCGTGAAAAGCCGATTGAAAAGCACCATTGTAATCATTGGGTTATGCATCTTTGCCGGAGCAGCGGCACAGACGTCACGCCAACAGGCTCAAACCCGGGAGATACCACAGATCACGGCGCCTCTTAATGAACCGGCACAGGCGGAATCTCCCAACGTTTTTGGGTTCCATATTTTCGATCAGGAAATAACGGCTCCGGAAAGATTGCAGAGTATCACGTTTTCGGAGAGTTACCAACTCGGAGCCGGTGATCAACTGGGGATATATCTTGGCGGGGAAGCCGATCAGCAGTTTAATATTTATGTCAGTGTCGATGGACAGGTATATGTGCCGACTGTAGGGGTGTTCCAGGTCAACGGCAAAACCATGAAGCAGTTCAGAAGAGAGCTCGAGAGTCGTATTAAAAAGTTTTACAGCCGGTATGATCTCCATGTGCTTCTTGTTTCGCCAAAAAAAATCCAGGTGTCCGTAAGCGGCGAGGTGAACAATCCCGGCAATTATTCGATGAGTGCATTCGCGTCGGTAATAGACGCCTTGCTCATGGCCCAGGGGCCGACAGATTTGGGGTCGCTGCGTAACCTGCAGATCCATCGCAATGATAGTTTGGTCTATCAGGTAGATCTGTATGAATTTTTGATCAAACCTGATCAAAAGCATACGTTTGTGTGGTTGCACGCCGGAGACCGGATCTATGTGCCTGTCCGCCGGGCCCAGGTAGAGGTAGAGGGGCAGGTTTTTCGGCCGGCTGTTTATGAACTGTGTGTGCGCAAAAACGAATCTCTGCGAGATGTTCTCGAGTTGGCGGGAGGCTTGACCCAGCTTGCTTTTACGAAAAAAATTCAATTGAGCAGACTTGAGGCGGATGGCGTACGCAATATTTATTACGGCGATATGGCCAAAGCGGATTCCGGTGTCTTTGCGCAAATTTTTCATAATGACCGGATTAATGTTTATTCCATCACCGATCAGGTGGCGGAGCAGAGTGTCTATATTCACGGAGAAGTCAAGCGGCCCGGGGAATATCCCTATGAAAAAAATATGCAGGTAAGCGATTTGATCTTAATGGCCGGCAACCTCAGGCGCAGTGCCTACAAACTGGAAGCGGAAGTGGCCAAGATAGATCCGAAATCTTCTGTTCAAATTCGTAAAATCGATTTACAAGCCGTGCTCAATAATGACCAGAGCGAAGAGGACCTGCTTTTGGAAGCCGATGACCGTGTTTTTATCCGGCGTGTTCCGGAGTGGCTTGTCGGGCCGGTTGTTGCCGTAGAAGGCGAAGTGATGTTTCCCGGCCTCTATCCGATTATCAAGGACAGTACCAGGTTAAAACAGATTCTTTTACAGGCCGGAGGATTTACCCGGGATGCTCTGGTGCGTGAAGCCAAACTGATTCGGCGTCATTCTTTTGCCCTGACAGACAAAGAATATCAACGCCTGCAGAATATGCGACGCGAGGAAATGAGCGATACGGAATACGAATATTTTGTTATGAAGCAAAACAGCCGTGAGCTCAACCAGGTGGTGGTTGATTTTCGCCGCCTGATGCAGGAACAACAGCCGGAGCAAAATGTCATTCTGGTCAACGGCGACAGCATTGTTGTTCCCCAAAAAACCGATATGGTGCTGGTAACCGGGCGGGTGTCGAATCCCGGCGGAGTGCTTTATCAGGCAGGAGCTCCGCTTGAGCATTACATCGATAAAGCGGGCGGCTATAGCTGGGATGCGGCCTCCCGTCGAACCAAAATCATCAAGGCAACGGGTGCCATCAAGGATGACGAAGAGGTCAGGAATCTCGAACCCGGAGACCGGATTTGGGTTCCAAGGAAAAAGGATACCGATTTTTGGCAGACCTTTCGTCAGGTGGTGGAGATGGCCGCCCAGCTTGCAACTGTCTACCTGATCATAAAAACGGCAAGAGAATGAGTTCTGAAAACAAGGAAATACATTTGCTGGAATATGTCGATTTGCTGGTTCAGCACCGCTGGATGATTATCCGCAATACGCTTCTGGTTGCGGTTATCGCCGTCATTGTCGCCTTTTTGCTGCCGAAAAAATATACGGCAACAGCAACGCTGATGCCGCCCCAGGAGCAGGAAAAGATGTCCATGAGCCAGGCATTGTCGGATTTATCCGTGCCCGGTATTTCTCTACCCACTCCGGCATCTTACTCTGAAATCATGGCTGAAATACTTAAAAGCCGTTCCGTTAACATTCGGGTTTTACAGCGCCGTTTTTTCAGCCGCAGTGATTCTCTGCCGCTGTATCGGATACTCGATTTTGAAAACAAAAATCAAGCCTTGCTCTATATACCACAGATAACCCGGTTTATCGTTACCAATGAGGGCATAATCAAAATATCGGTAACCCTGAGAGATGCGGGCCTGGCCGCTGATGTTGCCAACGCATTTGTAGAAGAACTGGATCGCGTCAATCAGGAAAAAAGCGTTTCCCGTGCCAAGAATTCACGTCTTTACATCGAGTCTCAGTTGCGGCAGACCGATCAAAAACTCGATCAGGCCACCAAAGCGTTGGCTGAATTTCAGAGGAAGCACAAGGCGGTTTCACTGGAAGAACAGACCAAAGCATCGATTTTACAGGCGGGTGAGCTCAAAGGAGAGATTCTCGCCAAAGAGGTTCAGATCGGTGTGATGCTGCAAACGATGAAGCGCCAAAATCCCCTGGTGATTCGGGCACAACGGCAACTGGATGAATTGAGACAGCAATATCAGCAATTGCAAAGCGGCAACGGGGCCATTGTCGACAGCAATGAAGTGATTCCGTTACTGAACCAGGTTCCGGGGCTCGGCACGGAACTGGCTGAATTGATGCGCAAAGTCAAGATTCAGGAAACCGTATGGCAACTGTTGAATCAGCAATATTATCAGACCAAAATTCAGGAAGCCAGGGATACGCCCACGGTCCAGGTCCTGGATGCTGCGACGGCGCCGGTGATCCCCAGCTCTCCCCGGAAAAAAGCGATTGTTATCGTTTTTACCCTGTTGAGCTTCATCCTTTGTATTATGTGGGCATTCGTGCTGCATTACCGGCAATCTCTGGAAAAACGTCCGGAGGAAAAGCAGCGCTGGAACAAGATTATCACCGCTCTGCATTCCGATATCACGACCTTCCGTCAAAAAACCAAAAATCTGTTTTTTCGTATAAAATAAAGTGGTTTTCAATTTAAAATCCGAGGCGAAAATGCATTCCATGATTTCAGAAAAGGCTCAGATAGGAACACAGTGTAAAATCGGTCATTATGTTGTTGTCGAAGACGGCGTCAAGATCGGTGATCATTGTATAATCGGGCACTCTGTTATAATTCATACCGGCACGGAAATCGGTGATCATGTTCGAATTGATGATCACACCGTGGTGGGAAAACAGCCGATGCGATCAAAGCGCTCCATATTCAAGGATGAACAGTCGTTACCTGCGGCGCAAATCGGTGACGACTGTCTGATCGGGGCTCAAGTGGTGATTTACGGCGGTAGCAAGATCGGTCGGGGCGTACTGGTGGCCGATGGGGCCGCTGTTCGCGAAAAGGTATCGATCGGTGAGTACACGATCATTGGTCGTAACGCCACGGTTGAAAACCTGACCACAATCGGTAAAAAATGCAAACTGGAGACCAACTGCTACATTACCGCTTATTCGATCGTTGAGGATTATTGTTTTATCGCGCCCGGTGTTCATACCACGAACGATAATTTTCTCGGCCGCACAGAAGAACGGTTTAATCATTTTAAAGGGGTTATCATCAGGCGCGGCGGCCGTATCGGAGGTCACGCTGTCATTCTACCGGGCAAGCAAGTGGGAGCGGATGCCGTGGTCGCGGCAGGCTCTGTGGTAACCCGAGATGTGCCGCCGGGGATGATTGTTATGGGGGCGCCGGCAAAGGTGTACAAGCCGGTACCGGAAGAACAGTTGCTGGAAAATCAGGGATGGGATTAATGGATATGACCATTTTAACAATCGTTGGCGCACGACCCCAGTTTGTCAAGGCTTCTGTTGTATCCGCGATCTTGCGGCAGCGCTGCGATGAATATCTGGTGCACACCGGTCAGCACTATGATCACAATATGTCCCAGCTTTTTTTTGATGAAATGAACATACCACGGCCGGATCTCAATCTCAACATCGGCTCGGGTCCACACGGAGAACAGACCGCCAATATGCTGATCGGTTTGGAAAAGGTGGTGCTCGACGTGCGGCCGGATATGGTTTTAATTTACGGCGATACCAATTCCACCCTGGCCGGTGCCATTGTCGCCGGAAAATTGAATATACCCGTGGCTCACGTAGAAGCCGGGTTGCGCAGTTTTAACCGGCGTATGCCGGAGGAAATTAACCGACTCCTGGCAGATCGGCTCGCCGACAAGCTTTTTTGTCCGACCCAAACCGCTGTTGAGCATTTACAAAAAGAGGGGATTACCGAAGGTGTTTACCTGACGGGTGATGTCATGTTCGATGCGGCTCTGCATTTTTCGAATTTGGCTGAACAAAAAGGTAATATTCTGCAAACTCTCGGCCTCGAAGCAAAATCCTATGTCCTTGCCACATGCCACCGTCCGCAAAACACGGATGACCGTCAGGCATTTACACAGATCATCGAGGCGATGATCGAGAGCAGGGAAGAAATCGTCTTTCCCGTACATCCGAGAAGTGTCGATTTTATTCAACGCTATCGTCTGGCGGACTCGATTGAAAGAGCGAAAAATATACACCTCATCGATCCGGTTGGCTATCTGGAAATGATTCAACTGGAAAAAAACGCAAAAAAAATTTTAACCGATTCCGGCGGCGTGC
>CAZMUU010000160.1:611-7771 GCA_964569215.1 uncultured Cytophagia bacterium | reverse complement strand
ATTTTTACCGATTGAGCGGTCAAGAGGAAACCGAAACCGGAAAAATGCTTTTGATTCAATAGTCGGAGAATAACGCCGGTCGTCAGGCTTTTCGATGTAAATAATGACAGGATAAGGTGATATAAAAAGATACAAGTTTAGTGTACGATTACATCTATTTCACGTCAACATCACCAAAGTCAGTGACAAAAAAAGCCAAAAAACCAGGGTTGTAATCCAGGATAGATCGTTATCTCGCCTGGTAACCAAGAGTTACGATATCTCCACAACATTGACTGGATGGCGTACCACATCGAATAATTCAGGTCAGGTTTTTGCTGATAAAATATGGATCAAACAAAAGACTTTTTTTGACATCCCGAGTTCACAAGCAGACAGCACTCTGCTATGCATTCTTGAAATTTTTTCTTCGCGTTCCTTCGCGTTCTGCTGTTCAATATTGGAAAACCCAAAACCGCACTTGGTCACATTATCTTTTGCATAACATCTGATAAACCTCGTTATAATAGAGCGCACTCTCCACCGGCGTGTTCGGTGGAATCATGTTGCTGACGCCCATAAAATAACCGGGACATCTTTTCCCCAAATCCATACAGCGTTTGACCTCATTTCGAATATCCTCCCGGCTGCCGTTGAGCAAAATTCGCGTATCAGCATTGCCGATGATGACGTGACTCTGACCATATCTTTCAGTGAGATAACCCAAATCGGTCAGCGGTTCTATAAAAAAGCCATGAACGCCGGTGGCTGCGATATCATCGATAAACTCGGTATAATTGCCATCGGAAAGAAAAATAATTTTTTTACCCGCCTCGAGAAGAGGGGCATAATATTTTTTATAATTGGGAAAGATATAGGTGCGGTACCATTGCGGGTGAAAAACGGCGCCTGAGGTCCAAACGATATCATCATGGCTGTAAATAACCTCTGCCTCGCACTCGGCAAGGGCATCGTAATATTGCTGCATCCAGCCGGCATAGCGGTTGGCCACCTCCCCGAACCCCTGGGGGGCAACGCCGCCTGCCGTCAGCAGCATCTCCCAGCCGAAAATTGCAATAAATCCCGAAAAAAGCGTAATATAAGTTCCTGTAGAATTAACCACATCCGGATATTTTCGGCAGTTTTCACGGTAGGCACGGTTAAAGCGTTCGGTTGTCTCTTTCTTGTCGATTTCTCCATAGCATTTCATGGGATCGAATTGCAACACCTCCTCAACCGTTGCAAAAGGACAGTGAATATCCCGGTCAAAATCAGAGCCACCCCAGGCGTATTCCGCGTGTCCCATATTGGTGGATTTTTTCGCCACAGTTTCATGGCTGATAAGAGGTTCCAGGCGCAAATCATAATTCCATGCCTGCATAAAAGCAAGACTGGCGTGCCGTCGCTGTTCTTCACTGCTTTGTTCGTTTATTTCCAGCCCCAAGACCTCATTTACCAGATTCCAATGCACTTCGGCATCGAATTCAACCCGTGGCACGCGAGGTGTCATCTTTAAGTTCATGGCCTGAAGACCTATTTCCCGCGACAAAGTGTTCTCCTTATACTCTGGTGATAAATTTTTGCCCCAAAATCAGGATCCGATCTGCATGATGCTCCAGGCGATCAAGGCCAAAACACCGACCATGCCCCAGGCGATAACAAACCCGACGATATCCTCGCGATAGCGCCTGAAAAACCCTTTCCAGCGCTTGCGGCCAAGCCAGCCGCTGATATCGAGAAAGAGCAAGTCTTTTCCATATTTTTTTGCGAGCGGTTTATGGCCGTCTTGCTCGGTATGATCGGACAGGCGTTTCATCTGATCGAAAAAAGTATCAATACGCTGCCGATCTTCCGGCGGGGTCAACAGGCTGACCACCACCAGGACAACAAAACCGGACAGCATCGAAATGGCAAACGGTTGTGGGCGCCAGGTATAAACCAGCATCAACTCGCCGCTATGCAAAAAATTTGACATATAATAGACAACAAAAGCCGAGATAACCGCCATCCAGGCACCATAACGGTTGGCTCTTTTCCACAAGATTCCTCCTAAAATGGCGATTCCCATAAAGGCGGAAATGGTTTCAGTAAACAAAAAGCCGTGCAATACATTTTTCACTGTCAGGGCAAAGAGCACTCCCAGGATAGTCAAACCGAATCCTGAAAATCGACCGATCCACAACAATTGCCGGTCGTCGGCACCAGGGCGAATAAAATCGAGATAGAGATTGCGGGTAAACAATGCACCGGTATTAACCATAAAGGTAGAACAGGAGGACATGTTGGCGGCGAGAACGCAGGCGACCAAAAGTCCGGTTAATCCTGGAAACAACAGTTCCCGGCTGGCATAGCCAAAGGCATGCTCCGGATCGGGCAGCATAATGCCCCTTTGCACAATCAAAGCGGCAACAATAATACCGGTCAGCGCCCAACCGATGGTACAGAGCCGTTTGACAAACGTACCATAAACCATACCAATACGACCGGCGCGTTCATTGGAACCCGTTGCACACATGGAGAGCATATGTGGCTGGGCTGTAATCCCGACAATACCATTAACGGCTAGCATGGAAATCATAAACGCGCCCATACCGCTTTTATTGCTAAAGAGTTGAAAATAATCGGCAGGCAAATGTTGCCGCATTTCGCTGAATCCGCCAATTTCGTGCAACCCAAAGGGAATCAACATCATGGAAAGAACAATAATCATAACGGCCTGAATGGAATCGGCATAAGCGGCAGCGACCAGACCGCCGAAAAAACTGTAGAGTATAAAAGTAGCGGTCATGGCCAAAACAACACCCGTAGGTGAAATGGCATGACCGGTGGCCACGGCGATCACCTTTGCAGCCCCCTGAAGCATGACCCCCTGCGAAAAGACAAAAAAGGCGATGGCAAAAAGAGTATAAAAGAACGCCATGGAACGCCCGTAGCGATCCCCAACCATTTCACCGATGGTGGTGCGTTCGCTGCGGCGGTACCATGGTGCCAAAAGCCAGTAAAAAGGCGTAACAAGCATATTCTTCCATTGGTACCAGATGGTGGAAAATCCGCCGGAAAAGGTGGCCCCGGTTTGGGCAACAAAATTTTCCGCATGTGTACCGGTGCCGAATGCCTGGCCCATCATAATCCACCATTTAAATTTCCGGTCACCGCGGAAATAGCTATCACTCGATTTGATACGGCGCGTCAGCCATAACCCAAAAATTGTAATACCGATAAAATAAAAAGCAAGAACAATCGTATCCAGTGGCGTGAAAGTGTTTTGCATCTCCGGTCCTCAAATGCAGCGTTTCTACAGAATTGTTTAACGGGAAGAGTCCATTTTGAGTGCCGCGTTTTGATCCAGAAAAAGCACCGTATTCTCATGCCGACGCAGCACAGATGCCGGACAATCGGTGGTGACCGGGCCAAACAATGTCTTCTGTACAGCATCGGCCTTGCGTTCATCCGGAACGACGCAACTGATTCGCTTGCTGTTCAGAATAGCGGGTATGGTCAGGCTTAGGGCACGGGTCGGCACGTCATCGAGACTATCGAACCAGCCTTCGCCCAATTGCTGCTCCCGGCAGGCTCTGTCCAGTTCCACGACCTTGAGCCATTTGGGATCGTCAAAATCCGCAACCGGAGGATCATTAAAAGCGATATGGCCGTTCTCACCAATGCCTATACAGGCAACATCGACCGGATTCTGTTTCAGCAGCTCCTCATACCTTTCGATTTCGGTATCAATCTCCTCTGCATCACCGTTCAGATAATAAACCTGCTTTGGTTTAACCTCATCGAGGATGCGTTCTTTCAAATATTTGCGAAAGCTCGCAGGATGCTGATCGGAAATATTCAGGTACTCATCGAGGTGAAAGACGGTAATTTTGTTCCATTCAACGGAGGGGTCTTTTTTCAAAGCATCCAGAAAGGTAAATTGTGAAGCGCCGGTGGCGAGAATAAGATTCGCCTCCGATCGATGCAGGACAGCATCTTTGAGAGAAAGCGCTACATGAGCGCCGGCGGCTTTTCCCATTTCAACCGGATCGTCATAGACCCGGACTTTGAGGTTTTCGATCATTCGGGTATCAAGTAAGGGCATACTAAACCTCCTGCTTTATATCTCCGGCAGCAATTACTATTTTTCTGTCTGTTTTTGCCGCGTGTAACCGGGCATTATCGGGACGCAATAATACAAAGTACAAAGCATCATAGAAACAATCAATGCCTTTCTGATATCATCTCTGTTGAATCGGTATGAAAAAGCAAGAACGGCGGTGCGGCAAAACGATTACTCTTGTGGTTGTTCTTCTTTATAGTCCGGATCCATCATCTTCACCCACATAAACTTGCGCCGCAACGTCTTGGAATAATAATTTTCCAAAACGTCGTAATCCACTTTTTTGCCCCAGTTGTAAAACACACGCGGATCGATATAGGATTTTTGTGAAGTCCCCAGATTCCAGGTCAGGTTCTTGCCGGCCAGCTGTTTTTGAACCTTTAATTTTCCCAGGGATTTTTCCGCTTTTTCAAGGCGTATTATGGTTTTTTCGATGCGTTCTGTTTGTCTTTCGATTCGCTTGTTATAGCGTTCCCGTGTTTTGCCTTTACTTTCCGTGTTTTTTGCCTTGGCGATCTGTTCCTTTTTTTGTTTTTTGATATCCGGTAATTTTTTGCGATAATCAGAGAGTTGATTCCGGATTTTCTTTATGCGTTCCCGTGCCCGCTTTTCCCGTTCTTTATAGCGCTCTTTTCGTTTTTTCCAGGTGGGAGGCGCTTTTTTGGTATGATTACATAAAATGGCAGCCTCACGATTGGCATAGACAGCGGCTTCCCATTTTTTGTATTGCGGATCATCGGCCGTGACCTCGGAATCGTCGAGCTCCTGTTTCACCACACGAGTGGCATGATGCGTACGAAACACCTTGGCGGTGAGTCCCGGCATGAGCTCGCTCAGGAAGGCATTGACATTGCGGCTGCTGATGTCCGGAAAAAGCTGTGGCTTGTTACCTGCGGCTGTCTTACGATTACCATTTTTGGATGGCCGTGCACTTGCAGAGAGTTCGCGCAAGTTCTGTATGACAATATCGGGCAGTTTGATTTTTTTATGCCAGAGCACGGAATCTTTGCCCAGAAAACGAAATTCGGTCATGTTGTGATCGTGAAATTTCACATGTTCGGGACGCAAAGTGGTGGCACCGACAGTATCCGCTTCTTCGGGATCCTTTTCATCGCCAACGCGAAGACACAACCTGTCGATAAGATAACAGGCTGTGGCGATTTTTCGCCGTCGGGAATTATCAGAACGCAGGTTTTTTAAGATGGCGTTGCGGACGCGATCCATTTCCCCGGAAAGCTCTATCGCTTTATCAAACTTTTGTGCTTCCCGGGCCTGCTTGATCGGGGCGGTGTCATGGAGCCAGATGTATTTATTCTTGCCGGTAAGACGGTCGGTCCAGCGAGCCACCCACATCGAATCCGGCTGCCAGACAATCTCCTTCCATTTTCCCGGGATCGGCGGAGCATTGGGACTTAGATTCAAAACCACATCCTCTTGTCCGGCAGCTTCTTTCCAACGACCGCGCAGCGGATGCTTTCCCCGGCCCATAAAAATACTGCTCGGTTCATTCATATAATTGGCGAGCTCTATTTGTTCGCCGTCCACCACGGCATAACCATACTTTTCTTTCAGTTCTTCACGTTTGGCTTTGCGTTCTGCAGCTTGTGCCTTGCGCTCTTCCTTACTCAAATTGGCTTTATATTCCCGTTCGGCTTCAACCAAAGCGAGTACTGGCGAAAAATCAATATCATCAATTTTCAGTGGCGGATGAATATCCAATTCAGCGCTAAAATCACGCAAAAAATTGCGTTGAAAAACAGGATCTTCAACATATTCGGTTCCGATCTTTTTGCACCATGCAAAAGCCATCTCTTCCTGTTTTGGCGTCAGCTTGTGCTTACGTCCGCGTATGGTAATGGTCAATCCCTTGTATTCCGGAGGATCGATGATGACGATACCATTATGCTTCAATTCATGTAAAATGTGTTCTTCCGGCATTGTTCTCTATTTTTTTATAGGGTGTTTTTTTAATCTTCCAAGTAACAATTTTTTTTTAAAATATCAAGTAAATATTTTAAATTCGTCTCCTTTACGCTCAATTCATCTTGTATGTTCCCGCTCTATCCCAAAGGTAATTCATATTTTAAGCATTGCAAACGGAAAATCAAAAAGGATTGACAGGTTGAGAAAAAATTACTAACTTGTTTTTCATTTTATTCGGAGGTGTTGTGGCTGAAAATAAAGGTAAAATATTATGGGTGGATGATGAAATTGAACTCTTGAAACCTCACATCATGTTTTTAGAGGAAAAAGGTTATCTGGTAACGCCGGTCACCAATGCAGAAGATGCGATTGCCCTGGCCAAAAATAACGATTATCAACTGGTTTTGCTCGACGAAATGATGCCGGGGATGGACGGACTCAGCGCTCTCAACGAGTTCAAAGCGATCAATCCCGGACTTCCGGTTATCATGATCACCAAAAGTGAAGAAGAACAGATCATGGACCAAGCTATCGGCGGCAAAATAGATGATTATTTAACCAAACCGGTGAATCCGAGCCAAATTTTACTGGTTTGCAAAAAAATTATCGAGCGCAAGTCGATCACCGGCCAACGCCTGTCGCGCGATTATACAACAGAATTTTCCCGGATCATGAGTCGCATCATGGGCCCCATGGACTGGCCGGACTGGGTTGATATTCATGTCAAATTATCCGAATGGGATATCGAACTCGATCAGCATCCCGATCTCGGACTGCGGCAAACCCTGTATGATCAAAAACGGGATTGCAATGCCGAATTCGGACGATTTGTCGAAAAGCATTATCTCGACTGGATTTCAAACGATGATGGTCCGATGCTTTCCACCGATGTTGTCGAAAAAACAGTTATTCCTCATATAAAGGAAAATAAAAATACGATTCTCATCGTCATCGATAATCTACGGGTCGATCAATGGCTCATCCTGGAACCGATCCTGCGAAACCTGTTTCGCATCAAACGCGATTATTACTATTCGATTTTGCCGACAGCAACGCCTTATTCGCGCAATGCCATTTTCAGCGGTTTGTATCCTCTTGAAATCGAAAAATACTATCCTGATCTTTGGCGTGGTAATGATGAGAGCAATGACAC
>CAZMUU010000160.1:0-601 GCA_964569215.1 uncultured Cytophagia bacterium | reverse complement strand
GACCGAGGACGAAGGACGGTCGGTCAGGGCACGGAACACGAATTGCTGACCGACCAGGTTAAGCGGCTGGGAATCAAACTAAAAAGTGAGCCCAAATATGCTAAAATTCTCGACATACAGGAATCCAAAAACCTGGTACGGCGCATACAGGAATTTACCCAGGTTCCTTTATCAGCGATTGTAATTAATTTTGTCGACCTGTTGGCCCACTCGCGCAGTTCATCCGACCTTTTGAAGGAGATGATCCCCAATGAATCCGCTTTCCGGGCCATGACGCGATCCTGGTTTGAACATTCGCATATATTAAAAGCCATTCGCGAACTCGCCGGCAGCGGATCGACCCTCATCATTACTTCCGATCATGGCAGTATTCGCGGCCTGCACGGAGCCAAAGTGATCGGTGATCGGGAAACATCGACCAGCTTGCGTTATAAATATGGAAAAAACATCAAGGCCGATAAGAAATACGCCATGTATATCAAAGACCCGCAAAAATATAAACTCCCGGTGCGGGGTGTCAACACCAATTATCTGATCGCCAAAGAAGATTTTTATTTTGTCTATCCGACCAACTATCACTATTATTTGAACTACTATGCAG
>CAZMUU010000159.1:0-7799 GCA_964569215.1 uncultured Cytophagia bacterium | reverse complement strand
ACAGCCAAAATCGAATCCGCCTCAGCTTTTGCCTGCTGAGCATAGTATTGACTGAAATAGAGCCCATACTCCTCGTAATCCCAAAAAGCATAGATAATCGTGAATGGAAAAGAAAAATCGCTTAAAATCCGTGCAGCTTCCATTACAGCAGCACAGCCACTGGCATTGTCATCAGCTCCGGGAGCTTCTATGCCATCCCAGGGGCGGTTGTCATAATGTGCACATATCATATATTTTTGATTCGGATAGAGATATCCGGGTTGCTCAGCATAGATATTAACGCCGTCATCGTTAAAAAATTGTTCAAAAACCAACAGACCGTATTGACCGAGTCGTTTTTTCAGATAGGTTGCAGCAACTGAACCGCGGTTACCGGCATTGCGATCCTGAATTACTCTTTGCGCCCCATCTATAATCACAGTTTCCTCACCGGACAACTGACGAACAAAGGCGGTAAGGGAATCCAGATGCACCATATTGAGAATTTGTTGCACATCATGAGGATAGGGCTTGAAATCGATCGAAGCAGCAAAAATCGTCGACTTGCCGCAAAACACAAGCAAGAGTGCAATGATCAAAAAGAATGATCTTCCCGGTCTTTTGTATCGGGTTTTGGGATATTGTCGTTTAAAATTTTCCATCCATACGAAATTCAGCTTCATCGAACCAAAATCCGGTATTTGTTATATTATCGATTTCAGCTTGCAGGAGATCATAGTGAAAAACCTCCTGTTCCTTGATAAACTCGATCACCTGGCGGCTGATCGCATCCTCTGATTTGCTCAATAAAGAGTCGAAAAATGCGATGGCCTTGCGCTCATGATCCATGGCGGTTCGTAACGCCGCCAGCTCGTCGGTATGGCTTTGATCCTGCTTGGTTTTCCTGGTCTGATCTTCATCAAAGAGAGGAACCCGGCGTTGTGGAGGATATCCTTTTACATAATACTGCCAATCGTGGACAGCGTCCAGCTCTTCCAGCATCTTTTGAAAAGTATCCAGATGAAGCGCTTCTTCTCTTGCCAGCATTTTAAAAATACGTTTCCCCGATTCGTTGTCTGTTTTTTCGGCAGCTTTACGATAAAATTGTTGTCCCCTTTTTTCGAGATCAATTGCCATTTTAATGGATGTCTCGAGGGATATCTTTTTTTCGTTCATACGTTCCTACCCTTCTGATTGACCTACCTGAATTATGATAACAAAAGTTAATTAAATTTACAACTTTTTTTACTCTGATATTATTTGTATGTTGTAGATAACAGAAATATTTTCACAGTGATGCGCGTTTTATTTAGTAGAAAGGAAACAGCATGAATAGACTGGTTGAGCTTGTAGAAGCCGGGCAATCCGTCTGGATAGATTATATCGAGAGAGATTTTGTGCGCAATGGCGAGTTACAATCGCTTATTGAAAAAGGGGTAACAGGCCTGACATCGAATCCCACGATATTTCAAAAAGCAATTGAAAAAGGCCATGTATATGACAAAGACATTGAAAGGCTGAAAGATAGCGGCCATACAGCCGAAAAAATTTTCGAGGAACTCGCGGTTACAGATATTCGGGATGCAGCGGATCTTTTTCTTCCGGTCTATGAACAAAGCGATGGAAAAGATGGCTATGTCAGTCTTGAAGTCAATCCTGCGCTCGCACATAAAAGCGAAGAGACACACCAGGAGGCTTTACGGCTATATAAAAAAATAGACAGAAAAAACTTGATGATTAAAATACCTGCAACCGCGGCCGGCATTCCTGCCATCGAAAAAACCATTGCCGCCGGCGTGAATGTTAATGTTACGCTGATATTTGACCTGACCACCTATCGTCGTGTCGCCGAAGCTTATATGCGGGGTCTTACAACCTATAGCGGAGAAAATATCGGTAAAATTGCCTCTGTGGCATCCTTTTTTATCAGTCGTATCGATAAAGCGATCGATCCCCTGCTGATCAAAAAAGGTGAGAAAAAGCTGGTGGGCAAGATTGCTATTGCCAATGCAAGAGCCGCTTATGCTGAGTTCCATTATCTTATCAGCCAACCGCAGTGGCAGTCGCTTTCTAAAAAAGGTGCAGCCGTGCAGCGTCCCTTATGGGCCAGCACGAGCACCAAAAATCCGGAATACCCCGATACTTATTATGTCAATAACCTTGTCGGACGCAACACCGTCAACACCCTGCCGCCGGAAACGCTTGAAAAATTCCTCGATCACGGCAGTATAGATCATGTTCTCAATAAGGATGACCAGGAGGCGCGAAAAATCGTGCAACAGACGAGCAGAGAGAAGGAACTCGACGTCTATACACGTTTGCAAAAAGAGGGTGTAAAAGCCTTTTATCAGTCCTATTCAAGTGTCCTTGAGAGTATAGATGAAAAAATAACCGGGAAATAACGCTAACCAAAACGCTTATACCTCTCGATTATTTTATTGAGAAAAGCGTCCTGATCCTGCTGCCACCAGTGGTTGGAAAAAATCTCCACTTCATTAAACCCCTTAAAACCGGATGATTCAACAAGCTCTCTTATATGTGGGATGGGGATGCAACCATCTCCCATCAGACCCCGGTCATTCAGCAAATCCTTCGTCGGACTGAGCCAGTCACAGATATGAAAGGCAAAAATTCGCTTCTTTGTACCACAACGGCGAATTTGTTTCTCCAAATCAGGATCCCACCAGACATGGTATACATCGACAGCAATGCCGACGAACGGGTCGTCTATTTTATCGCAGAGATCATTGGCCTGTTCCATGGTGTTGACAGCAGAACGCGTATCAGCATACATGGGATGCAGCGGTTCAATAGCAAGTTTTACGCCCAAATCCCTGGCGGTATCGAGAACGGCGAGAATGCCGTCGAAAATCTGTTGACGCGTTGTTTCCAGAGATTGCTTTGGGTCCGCGCCACATACCAGAACGACATGGGGGGCATCCAGAGCTGCCGCTTCCTCCAAACTACGGATATTATCCTCGATTGCCTGCTCTCTTGCTTTTTTGTCGATATTGGGGAAAAAACCACCCCTGCAAATGGAAACAGTCTGCAGACCCGCCTCCATAATCTGCCGGTGAACCGTTTTAATATCGCGGTTTTCCAGCCATTGACGCCAAACGGTTATTCCTTTAACGCCGGCCTTGCTGTATTTGGAAATCGCGGTCTCGATATTCCAGGGTTTTGTTGTGATGGTATGGATACATAATTTGTCCAGGTTCGTTATCGCTTCAACCATAGCTCCTCCACTTTATATTTTCAACTCAAGAATAATCCGGTATTCAAAACAAAGTTCTTTCAGGATTTTTTAAAACCTTACCGCGTTTAATAACATATCGAATCATCGGCAGGGTTCCCATATAAGGGATTTGTCCGAATTCTTCCATATCAATGCAGAGCAGATCCGCCAGGAGTCCTTTTTCAATACGTCCACGATCCTCAAGCATAAGCATATCTGCAGGGTTTTTTGTATAAGCATTTAAAAGCAAGGCAGGATCATCGATACGATATCTTAAAACAGCCAGACTCATCACCAAATGCGGATCGAGGACGGGCGAGGAGCCGGGGTTAAAATCACTGGATAAAATCAGGCGTTCGGGTATATCGCCAAGGCGTTGAATTTGGCCGACCTGATCAGAAAAACAAAAATATTCCGCGGAAGGTAAAAAAACGGCATAAAGTTGGCCCGCCTGTTTTATTTTATTCGCATCTTTATCATTCAGGACTTCAAGATGATCGATATGGCGAACATTGTGCCGCATCGCCAGCTCTACTCCGCCCAGATCATTTATCTGATTGCTGTGCATGCCCAGATGGTATCCGAGCTGACCGGCCCGGGAAAGGAGAAAATCAGCTTCTTCAAAGGTAAACGCCCCTTTCTCGAGAAAAATATCAAACCAGTCGCTATAGCGCCGACACTCAGGCAGCATCTCGTCAGTGACACAGCGAAGGTAGGATTTTCTTTCCATCTTTTTTGGAATTGTATGTAACAGTAAAGTCGGAACCACATCAACCGGATGCAATTCCTTGAGGCGATGAATGACCCTGAGCATTTTTAGCTCATTTTCAAGATCGAGGCCATACCCCGTCTTGATCTCCACAGTGGTGATGCCGAGCTCTATCGCTTTATCGAGAAATTTAAGGCCATTTTGCAATAGTTGAGATTCGGAAGCTTTTTGCACGGCAGAGACAGTATTGTGAATACCACCGCCTTTTTGCAGAATCTGCAGATAATCCAGACCACCCGCCCGCATATAGAGTTCATCTTCCCGGCTGCCGCAGAAAAGCAGATGCGTATGACAATCGATATAACCGGGCAAAACGATTTGCCCCGAACAATCGATTCGCTCCAGCTCCGGTTGTTGATCCAGATGGTGTGTATGTTCAAGAACTGCTGCCGTGTTGATATCAATAATTTGATCATCATGAATCAAAATGGAATGGCCGGCAAGCGTTTTTCGTCCGAAAATCTTTAAAGGGTTTTGTAACAAGAGCATAACGGACTCTGCATATGAGATTAAAAGTGATTCATTTTAATATTTTTTTGGCGCGCAATGTCTTCAGCCTCTGAATAACCTGCATCGCAATGGCGGGCGATACCCAGGCCCGGATCAACCGTTAAGACGCGTTGCAGACGATCATCGCGATCCGCCGTACCATCTGCGACGACAACCATGCCGGCATGTAAAGAATACCCAATTCCCACGCCACCGCCGTGGTGAAAACTTACCCAGCTGGCGCCGTTGACTGCATTGAGAGCAAAATTGAGTAAAGGCCAATCTGCAATAGCGTCGCTGCCGTCGAGCATGTTTTCAGTCTCGCGATTGGGGGATGCAACAGAGCCGCAATCAAGATGATCACGCCCAATAACCACCGGAGCTTTAACAGTACCTTTGCGAACCATATCGTTCATGCGCAAGGCAAACTCGGCACGTTCGCCATAGCCCAGCCAGCAGACGCGTGACGGCAGTCCGAGCTGGGGTATTTTTTCAGCGGCCAAACGAATCCAGCGAACCAGACTCTCGTTGTCCGGAAACATCTCCAGCACCAGCTTGTCGAGTTCCGAGATATCCTTCTGATCACCCGACAGGGCGGCCCATCGAAACGGCCCCCTGCCCTGACAGAACAACGGCCGGACGTATGCAGGAACAAAGCCGGGATATTTGAATTTTCCCTCTTTATCGCGAATCTCCACTCCGGCGTGTTCCGCCTGGGCGCGCAGGTTGTTGCCGTAATCAAAAACCACAGCTCCCCGTTTTTGCATCTCCAGTATCGCCCGGACATGTTCTGCAATGGTTTCCAGCGCCCGTTTTCGATATTCCTCCGGGTTTTCGCCCTTTAACCGATCCAATTGCCTCAGATCACCGGCAGGTACATAATCCAGCAAATTATGGGCACTGGTTTGATCCGTAACGATATCCGGAACAACCCCTTTTTTAACCAGATCAGGATGTATAACACCGGCATTCCCCACCAATCCAACGGAGAGAGGTATCTTGTCCTTTACAGCCTTTTCAATCCATAAAAGCGCTTCATCAAGATCATGTGTCATTTTATCGCAATATCCCTCTTTCACCTTCTTCTCAATGCGTTCCGCTCTGACTTCCACATCCAGAATAACAGCTTCGTTCATGGTAGCCGCCAGAGGTTGAGCACCGGACATACCGCCCATCCCTGCGGTAAGAATGAATTTCCCCTTTAACGAGTCCGTTTTAAAACTCTGCCGGCCTGCAGCGGCAAAGGATTCGTAGGTTCCCTGTATGATACCTTGAGTGGCGATATAAATCCAGCTTCCCGCCGTCATTTGACCATACATGATCAATCCCATTTTATCATAACGATCAAAATTCTCCTGTGTTGCCCATTGAGGGACGATATTGGAGTTGGCAATGATAACGCGCGGTGCCTGAGGATGGGTAGGAGCGATATAAACCGGTTTGCCGGATTGAACGCATAAGGTGTGCTGATCATCCATATTTTTCAGGATATCGATGATTTGCCGGTAAGCTTTCCAGTTTCTCGCTGCACGGCCGCTGCCACCGTAAACGATCAACTGATCCGGGTCCATTGCAACCCCGGGATCAAGATTGTTTTGCAACATACGAATAGCTGCTTCCGTATCCCAATTCCTGCCCTGCAAGACGGTTCCATGTCTCGCCTTGATGGGCATCCCGGGCTTGAATTCATCGAACATAGGTCTGGACATCATCTACTCCTTCAACAAAGCATCTGAATTTAACATCGCTTTTACTTTGGTGATCTGTTGCCCGACAGAAACGGGACCAGTCCCGCCCGGAATATTCCGCTTTTCCAAAGATTTTTGCGGGTCAAAAAGCGCATACACCTGGTCGTCAAACTGATCAGAAAATTCCTGCCAGATTTTCAAAGAAATTTCCTGTATAGGAGTATTATTTTTTTCCGACCAGGTTACGATTTTACCGACGATTTCATGAGCGCGGCGAAAAGCAATCCCCTTTTTTACCAGGTAATCGGCGACATCCGTTGCATACAAAGCCGGATCTATCGCAGCTTTCATTCGCTGCGGATAAACCTGCAACGTTTTGATAACGCTGGACATAATCTGAATACTTGATCTGGTGTGCAGCAACGTGTCGAACAGCGGTTCTTTGTCTTCCTGTAAATCGCGCACGTATGCAATCGGAATCCCTTTCATTAAATTCATCAGTGTATTTAGATTACCAATCATGCGCGCAGTCTTGCCGCGAATCAACTCCAGAGAATCGGGATTGCGTTTTTGCGGCATCATGCTGCTACCTGTAGAATATTCCTGAGCAATATCGATAAATCTGTACGGCTCTGAAGACCAGATGATAAAATCTTCGGCTATGCGACTCATGTGCAACATGATCTGTACACAGATAAAAATGCATTCCGTAATGATATCGCGGTCAGAGGTGGCATCGATCGAGTTATCGCTAAAGGTTTTAAATCCCAGCTCATCAGCCAGCATTTTTCGGTCAATATCAAACGCAGAACCGGCCAATGCACCTGATCCCAAAGGCATGTCGTCACAGCGTTCCCTGTACTCATAAAGTCGTTTCTTGTCTCTCTGCATTTGAAAACAAAAGGCGAGAAGATAATGAGCAAACGAAATCGGTTGTGCCTGTCGAAGGTGGGTATATCCCGGCATGACCGTATCGACATGTTTTTCAGCCAATTCGATAATACATTCCTGCATTCTCCGCAACCCGAGAACAATATCAGAACTCTCCTTTTTGAGAAAAAGCCTGACATCCGTTGCGACCTGGTCGTTTCTGCTTTTACCACAATGAATGCGGGAACCAAGCTCGCCAACCCGTTCGGTCAACCGGCGCTCGACGGCCGAATGGATGTCCTCATCGCCGGAATGAAAATTGAGGGTTCCTTCTGAATAGTCGATCAAAATCCGATCCAGAGCTTGAAGCACCGTTTGCAATTCCTCGTCGGAATAAATTTTTATGCGCGCAAGAGCCTTCGCCCAGGCTTTGTTGACGAAAATATCCGCTTCCAGTAATTTGTTGTCAAAGGTGATAGAGCTGCTGAACGCGTCCATCACCGAGGAGGTTTTCTTATCGAATCTTCCACTCCAGGTTTTGTCCGTAGACATGAAATATATCCTCACTTGAGCTTTGGCATCGTTGATGCAGTAAATTCTTGAATCTCATTATGCCTGCACGCCATTACAAAGCTGGTTCGATTCTGATTAATTAGTACGCATCGGATTAATCGCGTTTAAACTTGCTGTAATCGGGTTCCGAGTAAGAAACCTTTTTACCCCATTCCATTTCCACCAGAGACCTCACCTTGAGAGGTAAGCCATAGAG
>CAZMUU010000158.1:0-7833 GCA_964569215.1 uncultured Cytophagia bacterium | reverse complement strand
GCTAGAAAACTTAACACAAATTCTTTCGATAAAATTGAAACCTTTGCAGAGTGGGAGCCCCTGGATTGAGACGTGAGGTGGATAAAAATACCGCCAGGCAGATGCGCACGATTATCTATGCGCAATGTGCGGGTGTACTGGGGCGCCAGCTTTTCATCAGCGGTTTTATGCTGGCATTTCTATCGAAAATTGACATTTCCAGTGCTGATGTGTTGGTGCTCCTCTCCCTGCCTCATTTACTGGTTTTTTTTCTAACCCTGCCCTTTGCCTATTTGGCTGATCGCTATGGGAAAAAATTTTTTGGCGTTGTGGGACTGTGGGGAACGGTGGCGGGATATTTTCTGCTGGTTGTCACCAGTTTGTCGCCACTGGCGATGCAATATGTTATGGTCTGGATCGGGGTTGTGGTTTTTGGCATTGGTATTGCTTTCTTTAATTCCAGCTGGTTTGCGTTGCTTGAACCCATCATCCCGCCTCACGTGCGGGGTCGTTTTTTTGGTCGTTTGCGATTATCCTGGCAATCGGTGGTCATTGTTTTCAATATCCTGATCACGATCGCCCTTGGGGTTTATTCAGGTATATCGACCTACCGGGTATTACTCATTGCAGTCACCGGCCTGTTGCTCGTCAGGGTTTTGTTTTATTATAAAATTCCGGAACTTGAGAAAGTCAGGGAAAAAGAGAAAACCTTCAGGCAGGCCTTTGTTATGGTGCTGAAGATACCGGGATATTTACCGTTTTGCGCCTATACTTTTTTGCTGATGTTGTTTACCGGTTCTTCTCCGTGGATTCTGGGTTTGCTGGAAAAGGATATTTTGCAGTTTGGCGAGTATCAGCTCGTGCTGATGGGTAATTTGCTGTTTGCCGGTTCGCTGCTCGGATTCTATATCGGGGGGAAAATGGTAGACCGGCTGGGAACGCGCTCTGTGTTTCTTTATTGTCACTTTTTATTCGGGATTATTCTTTTTTTATTTTTGTTGAGACATCTCTCGCCGGTTTCGCTGGTTCTCTATATGGGGATTCTGACAGCAGCCTTTGGATTCGTTCAGGCCGCATCGAGTATTGCGATCACCAGCGAAATGATGGCACTGGTGCCCAAAAAGAACAAGTCCCTGGCAACATCATTTAATTTAATTCTGTTTAATGCCGGTCCGGCGCTGTTTGCTATCCTCGCCGGGAAAATTCTCGATTTGAACATACTCAATGATCAATGGACCATTTATGGGGTCAGCATGAGCCAATATGATACGTTGCTCCTTGGCAGCAGTATTATGATCGTCCTGCTCGTGGTCACCCTGGGCCTGATTCCGTCGGTTATTGGTAACCATCAATGGGTACCGCGCGGGGAATAATCTTTTGATTTATTGCAAATTTTATTATCTTAAAAGTCGATATAGGATAGTCTTAACAAGGAGAACGTGTGATGATGTTTGTGAGAACTAGTCTGATTCTGTTATCGCTGGCCGCCCTTCAGCTTGCATGCAACAGCGATAGCAGTACTCCTCTCGTCGGAGCCTGGAAGGTTAATGAAATTGATGTGGATTATGCCGACAGCAATGTCGAACTCGATCAGCGAATCGTCGATCAGGTTATCGATCTGGAAGTAACCACGGAATTTACCTTTTATCCGGATGGTGCGGCCATGATTAAAAACCGTGCCTTTTCGTTAAATGGATTGTACACTTTTAATCCCGAGACCGGTGTTTTGCTCATCAACAAGGATCGAAATTCTCCGAAGGGGATAAAATATATGGTACAAAAATTGAATGATAAAGAACTGGTCATGATAAGGGATTTGAATCTTCTTGATTCGGAAACAGCATTTATTCGGTTTTTTTGCGAAAAGGAAGAGACCCGATCTTGAATCAACCGGGAAATAACAGGTGAAAAAGAAAACAAAAACAATAAAAAGAAACCAGTGGCTCGAATGGGCTCGCGAGCTCGAGGCGATGGCCCAAACCGGCCTGACGTTTAGTCACGGTCAATATGATAATGAACGTTTTAAGCGGCTTATGGAGATTGCCGCAGAGATAACCTCCCTGCATACCCAACTCGGTGAGGATGAAATTCTCAAGGATTTTTGTATGCAATCCGGATATGCAACGCCCAAAGTCGATGTCCGGGCGGCGATTGTGCGGGATGACAAGATATTGCTCGTAAAAGAAAGATCGGATCAGTGCTGGTGTATGCCGGGGGGTTGGGCTGATGTGGGCGATGTTCCTTCACAGGCCGCTATTCGGGAAGTGCGTGAAGAAAGCGGTTTCAAAGTCGTTGCCAAACGAGTGGTCGGGGTTTATGATGCCAATCGCAGCGGCAGGCCTATGGAATTCTATCATGCAATAAAGCTTGTTTATTTTTGCGAAATTATCGGTGGTGAGGCCACAACCAGTCATGAAACCAGTGCTGTTGAATTTTTTGATTTTGATCATCTGCCGACATTGTCTATCAACCGAACCAACGAAAAACATATCCGGCATGCCAGGGCTTTTGCTGAGGATATTCATCACAATACTTTTTTCGATTAAGCTAAAGCGTTAACGATAAAGCCGGTTTAGGAGCGTAATGGTGCAGGAATTTCATTCCAGAGAGCAATTTGAAGAAATCAACCGGTTTTTACTAAACCTGCTTGAGGAGAGTTACACCAAACCGGAAACCAAGCCGTTAAATCGCACTCTGGACAAGCAAGAGATCCACGATATATTTTTTAGAGAACAACCGCCGAAAACGGGAAAACCATTACAAGCGGTCTTGCAGGATTTTAAAGATCGAATTTATGATTATTCGGTCCGGACCTGGCACCCTCTTTTTTTGAATCAGATGTTTTCCGGTGCGCCCTATCCGGCCGTCGTCGGTGATCTGCTGGCATCGATGATGAACACGACACTGGCAACCTGGGAAGCCGCGCCTGTCGCCACTCTGATCGAGAGAAATTTGGCCCGCTGGATGGCTGGTGTGGTCGGTATGGCTCCCGGAAGTTCCGGGATTTTTGTCAATGGCGGGTCGTTGTCAAATCTTTTGGCTCTGACGGTGGCGCGCAATCAAAAGTTGGGACCCGGAATCAGTCAGACCGGACTGAAAAATCAAAAACAGGGTGTCGTTTTGTGTTCCGAGGCAGCGCACTATTCCCTTTTAAATGCTGTGAATTTGCTCGGTATAGGCATAGATAATATTGTTAAGGTTAAAACCAACGGCCGGGGTGAAATGCTGGTGGATGATTTTGCCGAAAAACTCAAAAAGCTGGATTCGTCCCGTCGCTGTTTTGCTGCAATCGCGACCATCGGGATCACCGTTACCGGGGGGATAGACCCGGTGAGCGATATTCTCGAATTGTGTCAAGAACGGGATATCCATCTACACGTCGATGCCGCTTTTGGCGGCAGCATGGCGCTTTCCGACCGCGGCAAGCGCTATTTCAGGGATATTGATCAGGTGGATAGTGTTACCTGGGATGCGCACAAATGGCTCTATGTGCCCCTGACCTGCTCGGCCCTGCTCGTGCCGGATAGTGCCGTGTTGAAGGATTCCTTTAGCAGCAATGCGCATTATCTCTTTCATCCGCAGGAAGAAAATGCTCCCGAAGCAACCGATGATTTGGGGCGGTATACCATTTACTGCGGCAAAAGATTCGATAGCCTTAAACTCTGGATATGGTGGCATACCATGGGAACAGATGCTTTGCAAAAGTGGGTGGACGACCGGCTGGAGCTCACGGACAAATTTTATGGACTGCTGAATGAACACCCGGATTTCACTATACCCTACAAGCCGGTGACGCCTGTTTGTTGCTTTCAATATACACCACCGGGATCAAGAGGGATGGACAAAAAAAGACTGGATCAAATGCATCGATATATTCGGGAAGAGATCAAAAACCAGGGTCTGGCTTTCCTGAATATCGCTCAGCTCAACAACCGTTGTCATTTTCGAACGATTTTGGTAAATCCTCTGACCACATTCGCTCATCTGAGCGATCTGGTGCGGTTGATTGAGGAGTTTGGCCACTATTATTTTCAACATTCCAAACCGAACTAGACTTTGGTGACTGAACATCCGCCTGTTGGCTACGCTGACCGAGCGTTCAGTTTTATAAGAAACCAGTGTGCAGTATTTTTCGTGTAAAGACAAGAAACAGCGGTTTTGACCGTTCGGGGAACGAGGGAGAGAGAGGATGAAAACAATACAATTTCAGCGCTATAAAGACAACCCTGTAATCCGCAATCAATCAGATACCTTTTTTTCCGTTCACGCCGCCAATCCCGATTTATTGATCAGGGGGGATACCTGTTTTTTCTACTTTCGCGGCCAGGATGAACGGGGCCATGATCAAATCGGCGTTGCCACCACGCCGGTAGAGCGGTTTGACGGTATACACTGGAATCTTTATGAAAAGAATCCCGTTATCAGGGTTGCCGGGCCGGAAAGCGAATTCGATTCCGCCCATATTCTTGATCCCGCCGCAATTATGATCGATGACCATGTCTATTTATATTATACCGCTCACCAGGCCGGCTGGAAAACGGAACCGAAACCCTCTCATACCGGTTTGGCGATTTCCGGTGACGGCTTTAAATTCAAAAAATCGGACAAAAACCCCCTTGTTCAGGGCACTTCTCCCGAGGTGGTTCGACTTGGCGGAAAAATTTATCTTCTCATGCAGAAGCTGAATCAAAAAGGTGTGTTTGATATCTATTTGTGCGAAAGCGACGACGGTATCGTTTTTCCGCTTCAGAAACAGCAAAAGGTTTTTTCACCGTCAACACAGGCGGGTGCATTCGACAGCTTTAGCATCTCAACCGTCCGCCTCTGGAGGGAAGAGGAGTGGTTCTATATGACCTATGGCGGCTGTGATCGGTATTTCGATTACCCGGTTGCCATCGGTTTGGCTCGTTCACGCGACCTGCGTCACTGGCAGCGGTATCCGGGAAATCCGGTTTTATCCCGCGGTGAACCGGGCAGCTGGGATGAGGGTGCGTTGTGGTTCGCCACCCTGTATAAGCGGCAGAATATTTATTATCTCTGGTATGAAGGCACGGGTACCGGGCTTGGTCTGTCGACGCCTTATGCCCGGGAACAGTCTGAAATTTGCCGGCAGCAGGATTACGGCGCCTATGCGGAGAGCTCTTTTTCCCAAATCGGGCTTGCGCTTTTCAAGGGAGATTCTCTAAAATGGTAGGCGACAAGATACGAGAATCAATAACCCAGTCGATGTTCTGGCCCGTATTGTTGAATCTTTTTCTCTGCCTTTGTTTATTCATCGGCTGCGCTTATCATGTCGGCATTCAGCCCGAGTTGAACGATTTACCCCGCAGCGAACCGCGAAAGAATCAATCTGTAGCGGTGGTCATTTCGAAAACCCTGCAAACGCGTCAGGAACAGGGAAATCTGAATGCCGGGTCGGGTAGTGCCCATACTTTTATTTTTAAAGTTGGTTCGCCTCTTTCCCGGGCTCTGCTTGGCAGTATTGAGAATATATACAGCGACGTAGAGCTATTATCCGCTTTTCCGGATAAAAAAGGGTATGATTATATCATTGTATTTGAATTCGACGATGCAAAGCTGGATCTTTATTTTCAGGATGGCTTTGTCGGCACAACCGCCAAGGCCCATTATGCGCTTTCCATTGACATGTCGGTATACAAGGGGTCATCTTATCAACTTTTAAAAAAGGAGCCGATACCGGCCAGGGCGATATCGAGCAGCAAAATGGGGAATGAAACTGCAAAAGAGGTTTTTACCCGTGCACTTGAATCGGCTATTGAACAACTGGCCTTCAAGGTCGGACAGTATTTCATCGATGATGCGGCCACGCCGGCAATGCAAACCGTGCAGAATAACCGCCCTCTCGTTTTACTCGATATCAAAAAAATCATGAAAAATTATCTTCTTGTCTACCATCCACGGGAAGTAAATCTTGTAAAGGGGAAAACCTACTCTGTTGTGCGCATTTTTCAATTTAATGGCGAAAGGGGATGGAGGCCGATAGGATTCGCAGAGGTCATCAAGAGCCGCAACGGCAAGACCGCCATGAAGGCCGCTGTTGAGGAACATTACGCCCCGATCACCATCGCCGACAAGATAGAATTTTATCCCTGAATCATTATTTTGGAGGTGTTTCAATGAAACCGTATGCCCTTTTTATCCTGGTTGTTTTTTTGTTTTTCGCCTGTACATCGGAAAAGGAGGTCAAGATCGACGTCGAGCTGAAAACCGAGCTTACGTCGCATGGCTCCACCCGCGCCACCGCCTATTCGATGAGCAACAAAATCATCACTGCCGACGAGAAAAAATATGTCACCTGGCTCGACTCGGTTTCCAATATCATGATTCAATCGCTTGATCTTGCCACCAACCAGTGGGGTGAAGCGGTTATGCTCGGCAAGGGCGTTGACAATCACAGCGGTGCCGCGCTTACCATGGATAGCGACGGCTATATCTACGCTTTGTTCGGACCGCATCATGGACCTTTTCAATTTGTCCGTTCCGCGCTTCCCCGCGACATCAGTAGCTGGGAACAACAGCCGGAATTTGGTCAGTTTGCCACCTATCCGGGCCTGATCTGTGATTCTCAGGATGTTCTGCATCTTACCTATCGCGGCGGCCCCATGCCCAGACGGTTGATCTACCAGCAAAAAAAACCGGGCGAACCCTGGAGCGCGCCGAAAGCACTCGTTTATGCCGATGTCGGCGACACCTATACCCAATTCGGCAACCCCATTGCCGTATCGCCTTCAGGTGTTTTACACGTCGGATTTCATATCTACGATTTATTTCCGCCTGCGGGTAATTATGTCGGATATCTGCAGTCTGCTGATGGCGGAACAACCTGGACAACCGCCAAAGGCGATACCGTTGACCTTCCCGCGACACCGGATACGGATTGCTTTATCGAACAGGGTGAAGACCTGAATATGCGGGTCGGCAATCTGGTTTTGGATTCCCGGGGACGACCCTGGCTTCCGGTTATACATCTGGAAGCGGGCGGACGAACCAATATTCTCTATTATCTCGATAACCACCAGTGGCACGCAATCGATCTTTTACCGCACCTGAATCAAACCATGCCGGGAAAAGTGATTCTTTATGCCACCCTGACATTCGACGCGAAAGACCGCCTTTATGTGGCGGCAACGGTTCAGGATAGCAGCAACACTGATTTTTGGGGAGTACCCGGTCAGGAAGTTGTGCTGCTGTTTTCGGTTGATCAGGGAGAATCCTTTGACGTATACCGGATTTCCGGAAGCGATTCTACGGCGCCTTCCTGGTTGCCCAGCATCGAACGGCCGTTTAGTCACCAACCCATCGGTGTTCCCGCACTGATGTACACGCGGGGCGGTCCGGGCAAGGATTTGGTCAGTTTTATTCCGACGAGCGTCTACTTTGCGCGTCTGAACCTGATCGAATAGATCGATCCATTTAGTGGGCAATAATTTCGTTTTTGTCGCGTATGTCTGTATGAACCATCGATGAGGTATTGCATGTCCAAAGTGATTTTTACCATGATCGGCAGCGGCGCGGTTCGGGTCAATATTCATCGGGCCGGGCCTTCACAATTGCTGCAAACGGAAGAAAATCTCATGCTCGTTGACTGCGGAAGATGTGCTGTTCATAACATTGAGCGGTTTGGCTATAAGGTGCACGAGATCGGCCAGGTTTTTTTAACCCATCTTCATTTCGATCATGTCTGCGATTTGCCCTATTTTATGCTGTTGTCATGGAACAACGGACGAAAAACGCCTTTACAGATTTACGGTCCGCCGGGTCTGGAACATTTCCTGCAGCATGCTTTATGGGAAGCTTATGAACAGGATATTGCCAGCCGTACCGGTCATGGTA
>CAZMUU010000157.1:0-7856 GCA_964569215.1 uncultured Cytophagia bacterium | reverse complement strand
CGTCGGCAATTGAAATTTTGATGACATGCTCTCCCTGAAGTTGAATCTCTTTGGGCACGATAAGCGCAAACTGCGCCTGCGGCGCCAGGTATTTTTGAAGCGCTCTTGCCACCGTTGCATCGACGGGATAGCCGTCCTGAGGATAAAGGATATACCGGGTTTGATGCAGGGCTTGCTTTACCGTCGTGTCGCCGGCAAACAGGGGGATGGTTAGGCATGTCATTATAAGGGTTGACAGGAGTATTTTGGTTTTCATAATTGTCCTCTATTCTAACCACAGGTTCTAGTTTAGCGGCACAACATCCTCCCACGCCACCCACTTGGGCACGCCGTGTTGGCGGTAGATACCGTTATCCTGGCCGAACATCATGCCCGGCGCTTCGAACAGGGGTTGATCGTTGTATATGAGCTTGCTCGCTTTAAAAAAGGCATACTCTAAATCGTTCTTGTTTTTTTTCAGATAACCGTATCGCGCATCGGTGATAAAATCACCATATTGATTGCGGCCCGATTCAAAAGTGTAGCGCGGCCGAATGTTCGCCTCGAGGTATTCCGCTTCGAGGTCGAGCATGGCGTTGAATTGTACGAATCCATCCTCATATGGCAGCTGTATCGCCATGCCGTTTTGGTCTCTAAATAGTTTCATTTGCTGCAGCTCGTTTACAATGGATTGTGCCGCAATGTCGCTTTCATGCGGAATGAGCAGTGTGGGAAAAACCAGCACGGTATCCTGCTCCAGGGTGTCGGAAAGGGCTGAATAGATGCAGGTCTCGCGCTGATAGGCGCGGCGCAGTTGTTCAGCGCCTTGCCGGAACAATTGTGCCTGCGGAAAGTAGATCAACAATCGCGTATCCGGATCCATAGCGCCCTGAGGCGGATAAATCGGCCGGCCGACGATGGTGCGGTAATAGGTATCATACCAGGCCTGGTGTTCTGTGTCGGATTCGGCGATAACATCGGTATAGAAGAGATTGGCAAAGGTGTAGGCATCTCTTTTCAGGACTTTGACGATATCGAAAAGGATAAACCACTCCTTTGGTTTGAAGAAGGTGATGAGGCGATCCCATTGATAGTTGAGATGCTTATCCACGAGCCGGGTGCGGCTGATATCGACGTCTTCATAGCGTCGAAAGTGCATCAGTTTGGTGTTGACGAATTTATAGCGGCCTCCGTCGAGCAAAAACGGCATCAGCCGCCAGTCGGGATCCGCCAGGCCTTTTCTGGCCACCAGCTTGTTGTGAAAGTGGTCGGCGCGATACTGACCGTCCGGACCGGTGGAAGAGGTTTCGCGGTAGCCGGAATCGTGCAGCAGCACAGCACCGTTTTTCATCAGGCAGTTAATGGCGTTTTCATCGGCATGACCGTGATGGTTCTTTTCCGCTTCCACATTGATGGTGTTGATGAGATGCTCCTTGCCGTCGATGCCAAAGGGAGGATCGTCCAAAAAGTTCAAAAAAAGATAGGAAGCATTGACATCCCAGCCGCTGCGCAGCACCACTTTTTTACCGACATAATCTTCCAGAACCAGGCGGCTGGGGTCTTGCGGTGTTTCTTCCCTGATGGCATCGTTTGCCCATAAATAGGCTTCCACCAGCTCCGGGGTCGCGGTCAATCCGATTTCATTGACGTGTCGTTGAAAAAGACGGTGGGCCGCCCATTTCATTTTACCGTCTTTATAGACCGAGGCCCCTTTTTCCAGCAGCGATAATGACCATTCCCAGGTATAGCCCTTGCCCCATTTACCGTCGCCGAATTCAGCGATCTGACCATCCGGCGTAACCAGTTGAACCAGATAATCGAAATAGTATTTGGTGGTGGGCAAGCTGAAAAATTCCGCCTCGCTTCCGGCCAGTTCGGCGTGTTGTATCAGAGGTTTGAGCCACACCGGGATGTAGATATGCGAATCCTCTATCGACCACAACCCCCAGTTTGCCGAGAGGTTGATGTCCCGTTTTTGTCGCCACTTTTTATAATCCGGATGATCGGGATAGTGCTGCATCACATTGGTCAGCGCATTGACGATATGATTGGAGCAGTGATTCATCGTTCCCCACTCGACCCAATAGTCCAGAGCGCGCCGGGCGTGTTCGAATGTTTTAGTCTCTATCGTATCGAGCTCCGCTGCGGTTAAAACGCCGGCGTCCCGGATTTGGTCGAGTATCCAGAGGGAATAGTAGGCGTGACCGTTTTCAGCGGCGAGCAGAATCGCTTTGGCCCGTTCGGCGTATTTCTGTTCACCGGTAACGTTGTACAACAGCGCGTCCCGTCGTGCCGGATAGAGCCCCGGTCTCGGTGGTGTGTCGTTTCGAAGGTTGTTATCGCTTTGCTGCCATTTTTGCAGGGCTTGCTGATAATTTTGCCAGGCTGTTTCTGCTGCGGTTTTGATATGATTGAGATAATCTTCTTTGGTGATATAATCCTGTCCGAATAAAGACGAAACGATAAACAAGATGCAAATCAGTCTCATTGTAAAATCTCCGTTACTTTTATAAATTTTATCTTATTGGCGGCAACTGTTTTTATTTAAGTTTTGTGGTTTCCTCCCAGCAGCGCCATTTGGCGCGGTTATCGCGCGGCGGCGCGCCATCCGGTTGCAGGCCAAAGGACATTTCAAGGCTTTGATGCAGCAGATGGTCTCTGTATTTGACTTTGATCATGTTTGAAGCGGCCCAATACAGCTCTTCTCCCTTGACTGAAGCGAAGAGGAGGTTGGCGTCGCTTTCAAACGGTCCATACGTGACTTTGCCCTGTTTATAATCATAACGCGGCCGGATATGCTGCGGCACGTAATCCATTTGCAAATCGCCTTTTATGCCGATATAATCGGTACGGGAGTCGTTGTGATATTCGAGTCCGATGGCAAAGGGATAATTATCGGTTCTCATGGTTTTAAATTTATTTACAAGTTGTTTTGGGTCAATATGTTTCGCATGCGGAACGAGAACGGTAATGAACATTTCCATATCCCGCGGATAGTACATGGCGGAAAGCGCTTCATACAGCGTTGTTTCCTGCTGCCAGTGCCGTTCGATATCGTAATGGCCATGATCGCGCGCGTGTTCCTTTATGGGAAAATAGACCAAAAGGCGGTTGTTGTCGGGATTGACGGCAAAGTTGCCGATGGAATCGATTTCGGTATCAAACCATTGTTCGCCGCTTGAATGGATTTTTCGTGTGTGCCAGAGATTGGCAAGGGTGAAAAAATCCTGTCGCAGCAATTTGACGGCATCGATAACAACAAAGAATTCATCGGTTTTATGATAAAGCACGACGCGGTCCCAATGATAGCCCAGCTCTTCATCCATCAGGCGAGAGCGGCTGTAATCGATCCGTTCAAAATTGAGAAAATTGATCAGGCGGGTTTCTACCGGCCGGTAGGCGCCTGAATTGCGCAGGAACTCCCAGAGATTTTGTTGCTCTGGAGGTTCGCCGTTAAGTCGGCGCCAGCGCATGTTTTTGCGCACGACAAGGCGGTTGTGAAAATAATCGGCGCGGAACTGACCGTATTTGCCGCTGGGAAGGTTATCGCGGTAACCGCCGTCATGCAGCAAAACGGAGCCTTTATAAAAAAGCGACACGACGGAATTTTCATCGGAATGACCGTGATGGGTTTTTTCCTCTTCAGCGGTAATGGTGGTGCGCAAAAATTCGCGTCCGGCATGCGAGGCTTCGCCTTCATCGCGATAATTGAGCAGCAGATAGGTGCTGTTCAGATCGCTGCCGTTACGGAACAACACTTTTTTGCCGACCAGGTCTTCCATCACCAGTCTGCTTTTTGGTTCCGGGGGCCGGGGGGTAATGGATTCATCGGCCCAATTGTAGGCGTCGATGAAGGAGAGAGCGACGTAGGCACTGTTGAGGTCGAACTCTTGTTTTTGCACCCAGGACCATATTCGTTTGACCGCCCACTTGTAGAGCGGCTCCTGGTAGACGGAGGCGCCTTTTTCGAATATGGCGAGAAAGCGGTGCCAGTCGGTCGGCCATCCGGCATCGCCAAAATCGGCGATCAGACCATAGGGGGTGATGAGATTGGCGAAATAATCAAAATAAAAACGCGGAACAGCGGAGTGGTAAAAATCCTGACGATCCGTGGCCTCGACCATACGCAACAGTGACAGCATCCACACGGCGTGATAGCCGGTGGCATCTTCTTCCTCCCAGCGCTGATAGCTTGAGCTGCTGAGAATTTCAGCCATTTTTTCCCAGGTCGGTCTGTCGGTATGTTCGGGCAGAGCCAGGGAGGCGTAATAAAAGGTTTCGGAGCGAAGGATGGCGCGATTCATCGGTCCCCATTCCGGATAGTTGAGGAGAAAATTGGCACAGTCGGCGACCCCCTGTTCGATGATTTCTCTTTTGTCTGCATCCAGTGTTTGACAGGATTTGATGAGCAGATAGGCTTTGGGATAAGTGTACATGCTGAAAAAGTCGGAAATCGGCGGCAGACCTTTGGCGTATTCGATGCGGTCTTTATAGTATTCTCTGGGAAACAATTCTTTTAATTCCTCGTATACAAGCAGCATGTCGGCGGCTTTATGCGCATAGGTATCCTCTCCGGTCTCCTGATACATAAAGCCGAGAAGGTTGGCAAAAATGGCCGGATAGCTCGTGGTTGAATAGCCGAAGAGATCGCTTTTTTCGATATTGGATTTCCAGCGGTTGATGATTTCGTCACTGTGTTCAAGATTATAGTCGAGCGCCTGGTGGATAATTTTCATGTAATCCGATTTACTCTGCGCTTGCAGAGCGACAGCAAAGAAGCCGATAAAGAGCAGGAGAAAGGGAAAGCAGATATTCCGAAGCATGGTGTATTCCTTTCCTTGTTGTGTTGGATGATATTGATTTCTCATTTTGGACGAATAAATCTCAGAGTGATTTCAAGGGATAGAAACAACGCTCTCAAAACAAGATCCGGTTGGAGAACGAATTTTTGTTAGACACGTCTCATGTATCGAGGTGCTGTTTCTTGATTTTTAATTATAAAGAAATTATTGACAAAATACAAATTGATTATATATTATAAACAGAGTGAGGGCAGCAAGATAATTCGGTAAATGCGGGAGGACGATCGGCTTTATTTTTTACTTGCATAATTTTGGCAAATTTTTTAAGTTGATAGTCAGTGCCATAAATATATTGATAATGTTCTTCCTGTACAATTTGGGCTATATCAAGATGAAAAGTGAAAGATGGTTGTTAGCGGAGTCTCTCAGAATCAGGATTAAAGCTTCCCTGCCTGTAAAGAATTTACCACCGGGATTAGAACGTATATCGGGATTAGAACGTATATATAGTCGTCGAGTTTCAGACAATAGTGAAATAATTGCATTTTTTACTTGATAGTTATTAAAATTTTTTTAATATATGATAAATAAAGAGTTGGGCCATTAACAGGATTTGATTAAAGCGAATTGTTACACTAACCAATGGGTTAACAGATGAAGAGTTTTTCCTGTAGGTCAACCTTTAGGACTGCAGAACGTTCATTTTCAACCAGCGTTATCTTATTACGCAGCGGCCGGCCCCGAGCCGGATTGCAAGCGGAAACGCACAGAATTTTGTACCATGATTTTATTGAATATTTTTCAAATACCTTTGCTCAAATTATCCGTCAGTGGATCTGGTGGATAAACGGAGTTTACACAAAGAGGATTAGGGATCACATCGGTGAACTTGATCCTTTTTTTTTGCTTGTTTGTTAATGTTTCATCCGCTATGTTCAAGCAGGTAAGAATAAAACCGACAAGGAGGTGAGGCGCAACCAAAACGTTATCATCATAAACGGTCAGTAAAAATAAGGGAAAGGAGGAAGGAGGAAGAGAACAGTTAGAATTCAATCCGCAACGTGAGAGGCTCGTAATTGTGATATGAGGAGCGGGTTGAAGCAGTACCACGTAAAACGAGCACAGAATTCAAATTCAAAATCGTATCACTCTTTTCAAAATTTCTGTTTCAGGTAACAATTTTGAAATCGGAGGACTTCAACTATGTCGAAATCTGTTAAGTTTAATATTTGCTCCGTGATGGCAATTCTGCTCATCGCGTTGTTTGCATCCTCATCCTTTGCTGCCCTGGGTAAAATTTCAGGTACGGTAACGGATGCGTCAACCGGTGAACCGTTGCCCGGAGTTAACGTCGTGCTGGCAGGTACGAATCTCGGTGCTGCCACCGACACGCAAGGTCAGTACTACATCATCAATGTTCCTCCGGGACGTTATGATGTGAAATTCACTTACATGGGTTATGCAACCCATACTGTAGAAAATGTTCAGGCGCGTATGGATGTGACGACGCCTCTGGATGTGGAGCTGAAACAAACCGTTATTGAAGGTGAAACCGTGACCGTGGTGGCGGAACCCCCTGTGGTGGACAAGACCATGACGGCCACCAAGGTCTCCTTCAGTGAGGACATGATCGAGAATACTTTACCGACCAACTCGCTGGATGAAATTCTGCAAACGTCCGTTACCACGCAGGCGATGCGCGGTGCGAACAAGTCCGGTGTTGGTTACATGGTCGACGGTGTCGAAATCACCGATCCCTACGGAGCCACTGGTTTGGGTGCTCAGGGCTACTCGATGATCAAGCGCGACGACACCCCGCTCTCCAACGTCACCGGCCAGTTCCAGAATATGACCAGCACCAGCGACCGAAAAGCGGGTATGGTCTCTACCTCCATGGAAGTGGCACAGAGCTCGGTACAGGAAGTCAACGTTATCGCCGGTACCATCAATGCAGAGTACGCCGCATCAGGTGGTGTGATCAACGTCGCTTCCCGTAGCGGTGGTAAAGCATTGTCCGCTAAATTGTATGTTCGCAGCAGTCTCGGTGGTCTTGACCATGTCGGCCCGGCTATTTATGATGAAGAGCCCCCGGCGGGAGAGTTTGCAGATATGACCGCTGCTGAACACTATCTTGCTTATAAGGATTTCCTCAAATCCGCCGACACCGAAGCTACCCGTGCTTTGGCTGATTTGATGGATTGGGCACCCGGAAAATATCCCTACGGCGACGATCCCCGAATGAACGGTGAGTTTTATCTCGGCGGGCCGCTGACCGAAAAGGGTAATTTTTTCCTGTCCAGCATGATGCTGAACGACAATGGCCGTTTTCCTGGTGAATTCCAGAGAAAATGGACCAACTCTTTGAAGATCAACTATGACGTCACCGATTCCGATCGCCTGACCTTTATGGGTAAAATCGAAGACGGTGGCAAGTTGCTGGGTTGGTATAACCGTCAGTACACCTACATGCACACCTTTTTCCTCGAAGGACAGCCTGTCAACCAGAAGCTGGGTACGCTTTTTTATGTCAAACACAATCACGTGTTCGATGCCTCCAGCTTTTTGGAAACCACAATAAGTTATCTGGGCAATGACCGCGAATACGGTTTTGCTCCGGTTGATGACAAGCTGCAGTTCGATAACTATGCGGATGATTTTCTCATTCTCGATAGTTATGACAAATCACAAAAATACCTCGTTGATTCCGGAACCAGAATTTTCGACCAGGCTGCCGGTAACAATAACACCTATCAGGTCGACGATTTTGGCAACCAGATTCGTTTCGGTCTCTCCGGGTATTCCTATGAGAATTATAAAACCAGCGACCTGACCATTAAGAGCAACTATACCAAACAGTTGAACTTTAATCATCAGGTCAAGACCGGTTTTGAATACAGCATGAATACGTTTGATGTTGTGCAGCATAACGTTTCTGCCGGCAGCTATGACGCGGATTTTCCATTCGTCATCAATGACTATGAGGTCAATCCCTGGTCGGTAGGTGCCTACATTCAGGACCGCGTCGAATATGAGGGCATTATCGTCAATATCGGTATTCGTCTGGACGGTTACAAC
>CAZMUU010000156.1:0-7894 GCA_964569215.1 uncultured Cytophagia bacterium | reverse complement strand
TTGAAAGCAGGTGCTCAGCTGATTTTCAGCTGGGCATTTTTTTAAAACAGGAGCCCGATATTAGTAAAAAAATTTTGATTATAAAATTGCGGGCGATCGGAGATGTGGTTCTGTCCACGATCGTTTTAAAAAACCTCAGATCCGCTTATCCTGATGCAACTATAGATTTTTTAACGGAGAAATTCTGCGCCGGAGTCGTGGAAGAGCATCCCCTGCTGAATAAAGTTATCGCTTTTGATAAAAAATATTCGTTTCTTGACGATGATGTCAAGTGTTTTAAGAGTTTGACCTTTTTAAACAATATGCGTAAACAAAATTATGATCTCGTTTTTGATTTTTTTGGCAATCCCAGAAGCGCGCTGATTACTTTTTTCAGTAATGCCCGACACCGGGTTGGTTATGATTTTCGAATGCGAAAATGGATGTATAATCATACAATTATTTCCCGCGCAGATCAAATTCACGAAGCAGAATGGCACCTGGACGCGCTAACAGAGATGAATATACCCATCGTTAGTAAAAACCTCTCTGTCGCCGTTACAGAACGGGATTATCGAGTTGCCGATAATTTTTGGCAACGGTATCAGCCTGGACAAAAAAAAGTCGTTGCACTAAATTTTTCCGGTGGCTGGTCTTCCAAACGCTGGCCGTTAAACCGGTTTAAAATATTGGCCCGGAGATTAGTGGAAAGACATGCCTGTGAGATTTTAATCGTTTGGGGACCGGGGGAAAAAAAAGAGGCGCTATTGCTTCAGGATCAGATATCCCTACGGACGACGATTATTCCTGAAACCAATCTTAAAGAACTTGCAGCTATTTTATCCCGCGTTGATTTGATGATTACAACCGATTCAGGTCCGATGCATATTGCAGCCGCCATGCATACACCCTGTGTGGCATTATTCGGACCGACCAATCCGGATCTACAGGGCCCTTACGGAAACAACCATAAAATCGTCGTCGCCCGGGGATTATCCTGCTTGCGCTGTAATCGGTTAACCTGCGATCATAATAGCTGTATGAAGCTCATATCCGTGGATGATGTTCTCAATGCAGCCACCTCAGTCTTGCTGAATGATTAAAGTGAACAGGACACTGTATAGATGAATAAATTATCTGTTATGATTATCACCTACAATGAAGAGAAGCATATCGACTCATGCTTGGAAAGCGTTTCGTGGGCCGATGAAATTGTCGTTGTCGACGCTTGTAGTGAAGACAATACAGTGGAGATTTGTCAAAAATATACTGATAAAATTTATATAAATGCATGGCCCGGTTTTTCCAGACAGAAAGCATTTGCCCTCGGCAAATGCTCGCATTCCTGGGTCATGAATGTCGATGCCGATGAACGCGTTCGTCCGGAATTGAAAGCAGAGATACAAGATATTCTTCAAAATCCCAGAGTTGACGGCTATAAGATCGCACGGCGATCCTATTTTTTAGGAAAATGGATCAAACATTGCGGCTGGTATCCCGGCTATCAGGTTCGTCTTTTCAAAAAAGAAAAAACCCGCCTGAGCGACCGCCGCGTTCATGAAGGCTTTATTGTTCAGGGTACGACCGGTGTGTTAAAAAATGATCTCGACCATTTTTCCCATCCCGATATCTATACCAGTATCGAAAAGCTGAATACCTATACAACCCTGGAAGCCTTTGACCGGCTTGACCGCAAAGCCGTCCACCTGCATGATTTTATTACCCATTTTATCAGCTCCTTTTGGAACAAATATATTGCCAATAAGGGCTTTTTGGATGGGATTCACGGTTTTCTGCTAAGCTGGATATCTGCGTTTTTAAAAATGGTTTTATATATGAAAATTTGGCATTTTCAGCAGATGTCACCAAAAGAATTGCAATGTTACAAGGAGCAAATTGATTCATGAGTCTATCGGTTATCGTTATTACCTTCAATGAAGAAATGAATATCGGCGCTTGTCTGCAGAGCGTTGAGTGGGCGGATGAAATTATTGTTGTGGATTCAAAAAGCAGCGATAAAACGGTTGAAATTGCAAAAGCATACACTGATAAAGTGGTAATTACGGATTGGTTTGGATATGCTGAAAACAAGCGCATCGCTCTGTCACGTGCAAGTTGTGAATGGGTTTTGTGGCTGGATGCCGATGAAAGAGTCTCACCTGAATTAAAGGATGAAATCATTGAGCTTTTGGCAGCGAATCCGTGCCAAAACGGATTTCAAATCAAACGCAAGGCTTTTTTTCTGGGAAAATGGATCAAACATTGCGGCTGGTATCCCGGCTATGTTTTGAGGCTTTTTCGACGCCAACATGGCGACTTTAACAATAAAAAAGTCCACGAAGGATTAGAGGTTGCGGGCGAAATCGGTCAGAGCCGACATGCATTGCTGCACTATACCGATCATATTCTCGATCACTATTTATCAAAATTTAACCGCTATACCACCCTTGCCGCAAAAGAAATGGCGCAAAATAAACAGCGCACCAATGTTGCTGAAATGTGTTTTCGGTCTCTGTTTGCCTTTATTAAAATGTATTTTTTCAAACTGGGCATTCTTGACGGTCCTAAAGGATTTATGCTTTGCCTGCTCTCATCAGGCTATGTTATGTGTAAATACGCAAAATTATGGGAAATTGAAAAGCAGAAGAGGAGTATAGAATATGTTTAGGAAAGCAGGCGTTATTTTATGTTTGGTGATTTTGTTCAACAGCTTAATTGCTCTCGGAACGGTATTGGAAAAAATAGACGAATCCACCTTTCGCTACATCATGGATAACCAGCTCGAAACCATTTTGATCGAAAATCATGCCGCACCGGTTATCTCCGTAATCGTGACCATTAAGGCGGGCTCTCGTCTGGAAACACCCGAGCTTTTCGGTGCTTCGCATCTCCTGGAGCACCTTTTGTTCAATGGTACAGAAAACCGAACTCAGGAACAGCTTTACCGGGAAATGGATGAAATCGGTGGTTATAATAATGCCAGCACATCAGAAGACTATGTTAATTTTATTATTCTCTCCCCAAAAGAGCATATAGAGAAAGCCATATCCATTCAATCCGATATGCTTTTCAACTCAACCCTTGCGGCGGACAAGTTTGAAAAGGAAAAAGGAATTGTCATCGAAGAGATCGCTCAGAGCTTGAATCGAAGTTCATATTCAAGGGAATCGATATTTAAAAAATTTGCGTATAAACAAAGTCCCTACAGCCATAATGTCCTGGGATCGATTTCTTCTATTAAAGCGATGGACCGACTGCAGGTCAGGGCGTTTTATAAACGTTATTATGTTCCCAACAACATGATTCTGATGGCAATAGGTGATTTTAATCCCGATGCTTTCGCCGGCTTGCTCGATAAATATTATGGCAAAACCGCCGGAAACAGCCTGGATTCTCCGTCTGCAAAAATTCCTCACCGCTTTTCCAAACCGGCTCAGTACAGGTTCGCATTTGAGGGTGATCGCGCCCATCTCAAACTCGCGTTCCCAGCCCCCCGGTATGGATCAGAACTCTTTTATCCGACGCTGTTGTTGGCTGAAATACTATCTTCGGAAGGAGAAGGTGGTCTGCTGGGTCAGCTCGAACATCACAATGATGTATTTGATTTAACCTGCACACTCGATTATCATCCGGGTTTTAGCTATTTCCTCATCTCAGCGAGCCATAAACCGGACGTAGATAGTAACCGTATTATCAGTGATATCTTGCGCACATTAGAAAGCATGCATCCCTTTTTAACTGAAGACAAGATTAACGGTGTCGCTCTGTCTCTTTTAACCGAAAATGAAATTTATAAGCAACGTCCCCATTTTTATGGCATGATGAAATCCCAACAGCTGGTTATGGGCGGGATAGAGGGCCTCATGAATTATGAGAAATTTCTAAAAGCGGTAAATGCCGGGCCGATACATCATTCTCTCGATTCTCTAAATGCGGCACCGGTTAAACGGTTCTGCTATTCATCCCGAATCGACAGCACAAAAACAGATGTTGGGGATTCTGTAAAGCATCTGGATAAAAGGCTATCCAATGGCCTGGAAATACATGTAAGGGAAGAACAAGGGTCGGACATTTTTGCTGTTCATCTGTTGGGAAAAAATCGTGCTCTATATGAAACCGAATATCCAAACGGCAGTGTGGACGTGTTGCATCGTTTAATGGCAAAAGGTCCATCAAATATGAGCCCCGAAGATTTCAACAAAGCCCTTGAAAAAATCGGTGCAAGGTTAAAGGTGTCCGATAATCCCTATATCCCCTTTGATGATTACTATTTTTCTCCGGAATACAGTACAATCCGGCTGGAATGTTTAAATGAACATGCCTCACGTGCCATGGCCCTTTTGGCCGATATGATCAAATCACCCGCTCTGAACGAAGGTACCCTTTTTGCCGTAAAACAGGCACAAAACGCTTTTGTCGCACGAAAAACCGCCAGCGCCTCAAATATGGCAATGGATTTGTTCTGGGAAAACTCGAGTCCGGGAAATCCGCTTTCCAATCCGATTATGGGTGACATACAGTCCATTTCCAGGATTACTGTGGATGATCTTAAAGCTTTGCATGAGGTCTATTTTTCGCCGCAAAATCTGATTTTAACCGTTGTCGGTTCTCTCAAGGCAGAAACAGTTATGCAGGACCTCTTATCTCATTTTGACGATTATTCGAAAACCGGTTCGATGGCTTTACTTGGGGATTATCCCCAACTCGTTGGGGTAGACAACACGATTACCAAAACCAAAACGCTCGGGAAAATGCAATCCTATATTATCGCCGGCAATGCGGTGACAGATATCAAAGCATCCGATTTGCCCGCTTTGTATGCCCTTAATGCAGTACTTTCATCAAGAGTGAGTTTTCAGCTACGGGAGCGGGAAGGATTGGCTTACCGGGTGGGTGCAAATATCGAATGCTATGGAAATCAGGCTCTTTTTTATGTTTATATGGGAACACGGCCACAAAATTTGCAGCGTGCCATTACCGGCATTGAAGAAGAATTTAAAAAAATGATTGCAAACCCGGCGGATAGCAGTGAAATCAGGATTGCCGTCAATCAGATCAGAGGCCGCAGGTTGATGAAACAGCTTTTAAGCGTAGGGCGAGCCTATCTTATGGGATGGGGAGCGTTCAAATACGGTGATGTGGATTATTACGCTGACTTTACACAAGCGCTTGCAAAAGTCGATGAGGCTCAACTGCGCACTATAGCAAAAAAATATCTTCCCAAAGCCTTGCTCATTTGTATCGCCGAATAGTCTGTTTGCAAACACTTGCGGCTTGTGCAATTTATTTGTATATTGTTTGAAAATTCCGTAGCTTTATAAATACTTTGTGAGGAATATTTAATGAACTTTTTTATTGAAGAATTCGGGGACACCAGGGTTTTGCGATTGCGCGATGAACGTCTGGATTCAATGGTTGCTCCAGATTTAAAGGCGCAATTGCTCGTACTTTTTAATACTAAAAAGTCCAGTATTCTGCTTGATCTTACCAATGTTCAACATGTCGATAGCTCGGGACTGGGTTCATTGTTATTCGGTTTGCGACAGGCGAGAGAATTGGATAGAAAATTTGCGGTTTGTGGTGTTCAGAAACGGGTAAAAAGTTTAATACAAATCGCTCATCTCACCGATGTTATCCCCATGTTCGAAACCGATAAAGAAGCAATGGAAAAATTGAAAAGCGAATAAAATCGATTTTTTCGCTAAACTTGAACAAAAAAGGCGGGTGGTTCTACCCGCCTTTTTTTTGTTTTTATATTCTGACAATTTTTTTATCATGCCCGGAAAGACGATCTCCCGGTAACGATACGGTCTAAAATTACGAACAACCGCTCGTCTCTCCGCAATTGAGACATTTGTAACACGAGCCGCTGCGGACCATGATGGCACCACAGGCATGACAGGGTGGAGCATCCGCCTGAGTCATGAATATCGCCTTTTCATCATCTCTGGATGATGATTCCTCCTGCACCATTTTCGATTTTTCAATTTCCGAAAAGTCCGAAAAGGTCGCTTCAGCTTTTTTAATTTCCCCGGCACCGACATAGCGCTGACCCAGCCAGCGCGAAATATAATCGATAATCGACTTGGCAATGCGAATTTTGGGATTATTGGTAAAGCCATAAGGTTCAAAACGAGTATGGCTCAATTTGTCAACCAAAACGCGCAAAGGAACCCCATACTGCAGGCCGATCGAAACCGCGGTTGCAAAGGCATCCATTAAACCGGATACAAAAGAGCCCTCTTTTGCCATCACGATAAATATTTCACCCGGGCTGCCATCATCGTATTCGCCTACAGTTATATAACCATCGTGACCGGCAATAGAAAATTTATGCGTGATCGCGTGTCTTTCGTCAGGTAATTTGCGCCGTTTTCCGATCACTTTTTCTTTCTTTTTAGATTCCGCTGATTTTCCGGCACTGAGCGGTTGGGTGCGTTTTGAACCATCCCGGTATATGGCAATGGATTTTAAACCCAACTTCCAGGCCTGAAGATAGGTTTCCATAATCTCTTCAGCAGTTGTTTCGTTGGGCATATTCACCGTTTTGGAGATCGCACCTGAGAGAAAGGGCTGAACGGCAGCCATCATGCGAATATGACCCATGTAATGAATGGAGCGTTTTCCTTTAACCGGCCTGAAGGCGCAATCAAAAATCGGCAGATGTTCCGGTTTGAGGTGAGGCGCGCCTTCGATTGTATCTGTCTTTTCAATAAAAGCGATAATATCCTCAATCTCATTGGCTTTGTGGTTCAGGCGCTGCAACGCATGGGTAAGGGTATTATTCACCAACTTGATCATTCCACCACCTGAGAGATTTTTAAATTTAACAAGAGCGAGGTCGGGTTCTATGCCGGTGGTATCACAATCCATCATGAAACCGATTGTGCCGGTAGGCGCAAGTAAGGTGACCTGTGCATTGCGGTAGCCATAACGTTCACCAAACTCGAGTGCATCGTTCCACAATTCATCCGCAGTGTTGTAAAGGTCTTCATCGACAAATTCTTTTAGAATTGATTTACAGGCGTTTTTATGCTTGTTGATGACATTGAGCATGGATTCTTTATTTTTCTTAAAGGCTGCAAAGGGTCCCACACTACTGGCAAGAATAGCAGAGGACAGATAAGCCTGGCCGGTCATCAGTGATGTGATTGTTGCAGCGAGTGCCCGACCTTCGTCGCTATCGTAGGCATATCCGTTGTACATTAAAAGCGCTCCCAGATTGGCATAACCCAATCCCAGAGGCCTGAATTTTGAGCTGTTTCCGCCGATCTCATCGGTCGGATAGCCGGCATTATCGACGATCAGTTCCTGGGCAATAATGAAGATATGGATTGCTCTTCTAAACGCTTCGATATCGAATTGATCGTTTTTGACAAATTTTAGCAGATTCAGGGATGCCAGATTACAGGCGGAATTGTCGATAAACATAAATTCACTGCAGGGATTCGACGCCTTAATGGGTGCTGAAGCGCTGCAGGTGTGCCAGCTATTTATGGTCGTATCAAACTGAATCCCCGGATCTCCGCATATATGAGCGGCATCAGCCATTAGCTTTAATAAATGTCTGGCTTTATAGGTATCCATAATCTGTTCGCCCACCACAGCGCGGGTATGCCAGTCCCGGTCTTCCAGAACAGCTTGCATAAATTCATTCGTCACTCTGACGGAATTGTTGGAATTCTGAAAAAAGATAGAATTATAGGCTTCGCCACCAAATGAACCGTCATAACCGACGTCGATCAGTTTCCAGGCTTTTTGTTCTTCGTGTGCCTTGCATTGGATAAACTCTTCTATATCCGGATTGACAACATCCAGAATCACCATTTTTGCCGCGCGTCGTGTATTGCCGCCGGAGAAAATTACACCCGCAAAAGAAACTAATCCCTTCATAAAGGATACCGGTCCGGATGCA
>CAZMUU010000155.1:0-8129 GCA_964569215.1 uncultured Cytophagia bacterium | reverse complement strand
GTGGAAACCCTGTATCAAAAACATGGTGATATAAAGTTTATCCAGTTTCGGCGTAATTACGGCAAGTCTGCTGCACTGTCGGCTGGATTTAAAGCGGCCAAGGGTCAATTTGTCATTACGATGGACGCAGATTTGCAGGACGATCCGGCCGAGATTCCCGTATTGATTGCCAAACTTGAAGAGGGTTATGATCTCGTTTCCGGCTGGAAAAAAGTCCGCCGTGACCCGTTAAGCAAGCGTTTAGCTTCCCGGATTTACAATTTTTTTACTTCTGTATTCAGCGGAATACGGTTGCATGATTTTAACTGCGGACTCAAAGCATATCGCCATCAGGTGATTAAATCGATAGATGTTTATGGTGAGATGCATCGATACCTGCCGGTGATGGCCTTTAGAGATGGTTTCCGGGTTACTGAAATACCGGTTAGACATCATCCGCGTAAATATGGAAAGTCAAAATATGGAGCTGCCCGGTTCTTACGCGGTGCTTTTGATTTGATTACCATCACCTTTCTCACCCGTTATAAGAAACGACCGTTACACCTGTTTGGATTGATCGGCGCATTATCGGTTGTTGTTGGTTGTGTGGTCTTGATCATATTGACCATTCAGAGAATTTTTTATCAGCTATACCTGAGCAACAGGCCCATACTGTTCCTTGGTGTGCTGATGGTGATCGTTGGTATTCAGTTTATATCTATCGGTTTACTGGGAGAGATGATCACAGCTCAGCGACAGAGTTCAGATCACTATTCAGTCAAGCGAACATTGGGGATTTAAGAGGTGCCGACAGAGTCTGGCCGGTTTATTCCATTCGACTTTCCAGGATCATAAAAGAGAATTTTTTTTGTGAAAAAGGCATTGATGGTTACATATTATTTCCCACCCTCCGGAGGCTCCGGCGTACAGCGCACGCTTAAGTTTGTCAGGTACTTACCGGACTTTGGTATTCAGCCGGTGGTTCTGAGTACCAGAAATGCCGATTACCCAGTCTTTGATTCTACACTCATGGATCAAGTTCCTCCTCACGTTAACGTCTACCGCTCTTTTATTTTTGAGCCATATTTTCTTTATCGCCGGTTAACATCCCGGCAAACTGAAGAATCCACGGACATTGCCACACTCAGTTTTACGGAATCCGACCGGGCCTCTTTGGCAGAACGGTTATCGGAATGGATTCGTTCTGTTTTTTTTATTCCGGACGCGCGAATCGGCTGGTTGCCTTTTGCTGTTCTCAGGGGGATACGGGTTATTCAACAAGAGAGACCCGATATTATCTACTCAAGCGCTCCGCCATATACAACTCACCTGATTGCTCTGGTGTTATCAAAATATTTTCGTTTACCCTGGATAGCGGATTTTCGCGATTCCTGGATCGGTTGGCTTTCCACGCCTCAATGGCGACCGATTTTTAGTCGCGCACTGGAAATGAAAATGGAACGCGCAGTTTTGCACTCTGCGCAGCGAATTATTACCGTTTCCCACGGAGTTCGGGCGGATTTATACAGCAGGCATTCTCACTTGCCGGCGGATAAATGGATTCTTTTACCCAATGGCTATGATCCTTCCGATTATGGTCGGGCCAAGCCTCGCGATTCTCGGCTGGTTATAACCTATCTTGGCTCCATGTATGGTAAGCGAAATCCACGGACTCTGATCGAGGCACTGGAGATTCTGTATCGTAAAGATAAAACATTGTCTGCGCGGATTCTCATTCGTTTGGTCGGGCGTATCGGAAAACCCATTCTCGAACGCATCAAAACCTCCCCGGTGTCCGGGCTTTTCCAGGTCATCTCTTATGTTGATCATGCTGAAAGTCTTGCCTATCTAATGGCAACCGATTTGTGTCTTTTGATTATCGATGATGCACCCGGAAATGAAGGCATCCTGACCGGCAAGCTTTTTGAATATATAGGATCCGGCCAGCCTATTCTGGCATTGGCGCCTAAAGGTGAGGCTTTTGATTTAATCAAGAAGCAAAACCTCGGCGTTTGCATAACGCCCAACGATATCGACAGCATGGCCGATACTCTTAAACGGTTTTTGCAATTACATTCAACCCATGGCCGAATTCCCAACGTTGACTCTGCTGTGTAAGAGAGTTTTGTCTTTCGTTATCTGTGAGTCTTTTTGTCCAATCATCTATATCTATGTATTCGTGGAGGAGATATATGATCTCTAAAACGGTTGCGATGCTACTTGAAAAGGAATTTCCTCCTGATTTGAGAGTGATGAACGAGGCGACGGCACTGCGCAATGCCGGAATGCGGGTTGTCATTTTTTGTCTAAATTTTAAAAGCCTGAAACCAATTGAAGAGATCGACGAAGGGATTGTTGTCATTCGCAATGCGATTCCGCAACCGGTGTTCAACAAAATTCATTCTACGGTCGAATTACTACCCTTTTACAACCGTTGGTGGAAACGGTTTATCCGTTCATGGAAGGTCTCTTTTGATGCTATTCATGTGCATGATTTACCCCTCGCTCGTGTCGGATGGCAGCTTGCCGAAAAAGCCGGTGTCCGGTGGGTTTTAGATCTGCATGAGAATTATCCCGCTGCCCTGAAAATCTGGAGCTTTAGCCGAACATGGCCGGGACGCTGGATTTATCGCCAAAAAAGCTGGAGACGCTATGAGCGAACAGCGGTAAAACAGGCCGATCGGGTGATTGTCGTGACTGAAGAAGCTATGGATCGATTTACTGAATCCGGATTCGAAGCACAGCATTTTGTTGTGGTTTCCAATACACCCGATTTGGAAACCATGCGATCGATATCCTTTGAAGAGAAAGCAGGATCACGATTTCGTCAACACCTGAATATGGTCTTTACCGGGGGGTTGGGATTGCATCGCGGTCTGGAAGTGGTCATTAAGCGATTGCCCGATTTGCACAGGCAAATTCCCAATCTTAAATTATGGTTGGTTGGTGACGGCAAAGAGCGGCCAAACCTGGAATCCCTGGCAAGGCATTGTAAGGTTGAGGAATTTATCGAGTTTACCGGTTGGCTTTGTTTTCCAGAAGCGATGAAAATAGTCGCCAACAGCGACATTGCTTTACTGCCGCACTTGCGGACCGAACACACCGAAACAACCATACCGCATAAATTATTTCAATACATGTATTTAAAAAAGCCTGTTGTTGCCTCGGATTGCACTCCCATACGGCGCATATTGGATGAAACCGGGTCTGGTTTGTTGTTTTCAACGCAGGACCCGAAAACGCTGGACAGTTGCGTTCTACAGTTAAGAGAGAAACCGTTGCGGGATGAGTTGGGAGCAAATGGACACAACGCGGTGAAAACGACCTGGAACTGGCAAAACAGCAGTAAAAATTTGGTTAAGATTTATCATGAATTCTTTAAAGGAAAATAAAGACAGCAACCGGCAATATTATGAAGAAATAGCTCATCGTACCAATATCTGGACATGCGCTCACAACTCACCGATTTATTACCAGGAAATGGTGCGATATGAACGAATTATTGCCGAGCTTCCCAAGGCCGGTCTTGCTGTTGATCTCGGCTGTGGAAATGGGTATTTATCCTATCTCATGGCAAAGCAAGGATTGACCGTAGTTTCCGTAGATCTGTCGATCAGCAGATTGCAAAATTTACGCACAGCCATAGCCGCGGAAGCACCGGACCAGGTGCAGAGTGATATTCATCATACCGGCTTGCAGTCCGCTTCCGCAGATGTGATCGTCTGTTCGGAAGTTATCGAACACATTCAAAATTACCAACAGGTCGTTCAGGAGGCGGAGCGAATTTTAAAAAAAGGCGGCACATTCATTGTTACAGTTCCTTACAAGGAAAGATTAAAAAAAATTATTTGTCCGCATTGTCATAAATATTTTTATGCAGACGGGCATTTGCACAGGTTTGATCGAAACAACCTGGCGTCAGATCTGGAGAGAGCCGGCTTGACCATTGTTAAACAAAAGCGCTTCCGGCACCGGCTTTTGGTGCACCTTCAGTACCATCTGAAAATGAGATACGGATTCGTTTTGCGTTTTTTGGATCGGCTCTTATCTGCAATTCACCCCGATTATACATGGTATCTTTTGGTCAAAAGCAAAAAGGAGTGAACGTTTTGTTGTATGTAACAACTTGCTTTTTTCATAAAAATTTTCCAAGTTTGAGAATTATGTAAAAATCAGTGAGGTTATTGTGACAACAAAAAAACGAGGCAAAAAGGAAAAACCGCAAAAACCGTCGACTTTTACGCCGGACCAAAAGCCGGCGTTGTTCATGATCATTATCTTGGCGATATTATTAATCGTGCTTTATCATCAGGTTATCCTGGGGGGCATGGTGTTTCAGCCACCGGATCGGATGACGACGTTGGCTCTGCAGCCGTTCGTTCAGCAAGCGCTTAGTCAGGGTATTTATCCTTTATGGTGTCCCTATGTTTTCAGTGGTATGCCTTCATTCGCCAGCATGCTTACGGTTCCCATGATAAATATCGTTGACTGGTCGATGCGTACGGTTCTGCAGTTTATTTTGCCGCGAACGCTTAATGCCAATTTTATGTTTATTTATCTAAATTTTCTTTTACTCGCGGCTGCTCTTTATTTTCTTCTGCGCCGGCAAAAGATCTCACCATTGGCGGCTTCTTTTTCGGCAATCGCAGTGACTTTATTACCACAATTTGTTGCTTTTGTCTCTTTTAGTCATAATACCAAATTTTTGTCCGTGGTTTTGATACCATTGATTTTTTATCTCACCAAAAAAATGTTTGAAGAGCGATCTCTGCTGTATTTCTGTTTGACGGCGCTGGCCATCGGCTTTCAGCTCTTTCGGGCTCATGTTCAGGTAACGTATTATACCTTTCTAATGTTAGGGATATATTTGGTGTTTACAGCTGTTGCGCGGTGGCGCGAGAATCGCTCCTTAAAGCCCTTTTTTGTTAATGCCGGCCTGCTGATCGGAGCAATTGCTGCCGGACTATTGCTGTCATCCGTGATTTATTTGTCCGTATATGAATATCAACACTATTCGATCCGGGGATCCAGTCAAAATAGAGGTCTCGATTATGATTATGCCTCCAGCTGGTCTTTTCATCCACTTGAAATGGTAACCTTTATCATTCCTTCTTTTATGGGGTTTGGAGGCCAGACATATTGGGGGAAGATGCCGTTTACCGATTATCCGCTCTATTTCGGTATCGGGGTATTGTTTTTGGCGGGACTTGCACTCGTTTTACGCCGGGATCGAAAAACATGGTTCTTTACAATTTTGGCCGTTTTTGCCTTGGTGGTCTCTTTCGGAAAGCATTTACCCGTTCTTTATACGCCGATGTTCAAGCTATTGCCTTTTTTCAATAAATTTCGAATTCCCAGTATGATTCATATACTGCTGAATTTTTCAATGGTTATCCTGGCGGCATATGGATTGCAGGCACTTTTTGATTATCGGAAGCAATTGGCGAAAATGAAAAAGCCGGCAATAAAACAGTCCCTGCGGCGTTATCTATTTATCTTCCTGGCGGTGGTGGGGATGTTTTTAGTGTTTATGTTGTTTGCCAAATCGCTTTTTATCGAATTGATCGTCGAAAGCAGAGCCCGTATGCAGCCGGCGCAACGGGAACTCGCTTATAACAACGCCTTTCTGGACAGTTTTAAAGCTCTAATTTTTATCGCAATTACTGTTTTTATCATCTTTCAATTTCTCAGGTTTAAACTTTCGAGATCGTTTCTCGGGGTGACCCTGATCGTCTTGATGGTAATCGATTTTTGGATTATCGATTTTAAAATTATCAATCCTCGTCCGCCCGCGAGCGAGAGGGCTCATTTTTCCGGCAATGCTGCTGTCGATTACATGAAAAAGGATAAATCGCAATATCGAATTTTTCCGGTTCTGGATAACAAAGGCGGTAACTGGTACGCCTATCACCTTATCGAAAGCATCAATGGCTATTCCGCAGCAAAATTGCGGATTTATCAGGATTTTCTCGAAGAAACCGGCTTTGCATCACAGGATCAATATGGGTTGAATCCGTTTATCGCCAATTTCTGGAATTTGTCGGTTCAGGAGGGAAAGTTAACACCACAAATGAAACCGCCACAGGCTCGCAATCAGAACCAGATTGATTTTCACAACACGGTTCTCGATATGCTCAATGTAAAATACCTGGTGATAAATTATCTGCCCATTCCTGATCCCGGATACCAGAGGGTTCAGCATCAGCAACCCTGGGTTTTTGAAAACGTTGACGTGTTGCCGCGTGCTTTTTTTGCCGACACCGTGCAGGTGATGGAAGGACGGGAGACGATATTTTCCTATATGAAAAGTGGAAAATTCGATCCCCGTCAGACCGCAATCGTGGAGAAAAATCCTCCTTTTACTATACTACCATCCGATAGCAACCGTGTTCGTTTGCAAGATTTTGGTCTGCATCATATTCGCCTAAGCGCTCAAGTATTCAGTCCGACGGTAATGGTGCTGAGCGAGATTTACTATCCGGCAGGATGGCGGGCTTTTGTTGATGGTGTTGAAACCCCAATATATAAAACCAACTATATTTTGCGTTCAGTTTTTCTCGAACCGGGTAATCACACGATCGAATTTATATTCACGCCAAAACGCTTTTTTCTGGGAATATGGATCAGTATTGCTATGCTTTTGCTGTTGTTAATACCTGTCGGTCTTTGGTTGTACAAGACCAACTATAAAAAAGGCGCATAAAAATCAGGACTTATATTGCCGAAATGCGTTTCCAGAGAAGGAAGAAATACAGGAGAACGATCAGGGCCGAGGCAAAGCTCATGCCCCACACAGAGACGGGCAGAAATTTAAGAATCGTTAAAATCATAACGGTTGAAAGACTCCATCTGATATCAGAGGAGAAAACGGCTCGCAGGGTTTTTTGCCGGGGTACCTGAGCCACTTCGCCGGTCCATAGCAGCAACCAGCCATAACAGAGAACCCCGGAAAAGGAAAAAATTGCCAAAGCCAGGCGGGGGCTGTCTGCAATTCCACCGATGATCAGGGCGGCGATGCGGGAGGTCAGGATAAAAACATTGAACAGCAATCCTTTTTCCTGCTTTTCCGAAATGTTGATGATGTTGGAAAGCGGAGAAGCCAGAAATAAAATAAAAGCCCACGGGGCCATAATTTGGACATAAACGCCGGCTTCCGCCCATTTTTGTCCCAGCAAAACGATAAAGAGTTCTTTGCCGACAAAGGTGAGAACAAGAAGAGGGATGAATCCGATTTGCGATAGCATTTTTACGGTTTGTAGAAAAATCAAATCGATCTTTCCTTCTCTATGGGCCTCGGCTCCTTTTTGGAAAAAGACCTGGGCAATGGCGCGACCAATGACATTTATCGGCATTCGGATAACTCTGTCACCCATCATATAGAATCCTACGATTGTTGTGTTGAAAAACAGCGCCAGGAAAAGTGTTGGAACTTGCCATGAGAAGGTATTGATTAAACTCGCCCAAAGGGAAAATTTTGGGAATTTTTTATATTTTTTCATTTGAGCGACAAGGTTGGATCCACTTATGCCCTTTTTAAAAATATCTTTGTCATTTTGAATAATGCCGAAGAGATGAATACAATCCTCGGAAATTTTACCGATAAACAATCCAAGGATAAGACCCAACGGTGAGGGGTAGTACAACAAGCCAAAAAGAATCTGTATCAACACCATCAGGCCGCCATAAGCAATTCTGCCTTGCGCGAGCAGTTTATAACGGTTATGACGGGTGTTCCAGAAATTGACTGCGTTATAGCCGCCAAAGAGAATGATTCCAAAACCGGTGAGCCGAAGGTAAGGACTCAGTTGTGAGGCGTTGAGAAGGGCAGAAACAGGTTCCCTGAATATATAGAATAAAACACCACTGATCAGCGCGACAATTAATGAAAAAAACAGAGAAAGTATCACAAGGTGCAGGCCGTCCCGATGTTCGCTCGGTAACAGAATTGCAAATTCATAACGAAGCCCTGAAACAATGGAGAGCGTCAGAACAATGGTGGTGAATAGCTGTAATATGCCAAAGAGTTCAACCGGATAGATTCGTGACAGAACAGGGGCGGACAATACAATTACCGCCTGACTGATCGTGGTTCCCAATCCCAGTTTGAATGTGTCATTGATAAGTGAATTTTTGCTGTGAAATTTTAGAAT
>CAZMUU010000154.1:0-8185 GCA_964569215.1 uncultured Cytophagia bacterium | reverse complement strand
CACGGTGCAAAGGTAAATCCACCCGAAATTGTCGTACCAGACCCGGTTCGTCAATTACGTGCGTCGCACCGATTTCTGCAAGAGGTGCTCGTAGAGGTGCGACGCACGGCGCAGAGGTAAATCCACCCGAAATTGTCGTACCAGCCCCGGTTCGTCAATCACGTGCGTCGCACCGATTTCTGCAAGAGGTGCTCGTCGCACCACTTTATTACACCTTTTTGTTACCAAATGATCGCGCGTTCGTTTTCCGCTTTGTACAGCGCTTCGCCGGGCTTGACGTTAAAAGCGGCGTGGAATTCCGGCATATTGGCGATCGGACCGTTGGTGCGGAAACGGCCGGGGGAGTGCACATCTTCTTTCAACCGGCGTTGCAGCTCTTCGGGTCGTATGCTCTGGCGCCACACCTGGGCATAGGCAAGGAAAAAGCGCTGCGTCGGGGTAAATCCATCGATCGTTTCCGGTTGCGGATTCTCTTTCAGGGCTTTTTGCAGGGCCTGATAGGAAATATTAAGACCGCCCAAATCGGCAATATTTTCACCCAGGGTGAGTTTGCCATCCACATGCAGGGTGTCGAATACAGAGAAGCGGTTGTATTGATCCACCAGAACTTTTGTCCGTTGATCAAAGCGCTTTGCATCCTCTTCTGTCCACCAGTCGCGCAGATTGCCATCGACATCATATTGACGGCCCTGGTCATCGAAGCCGTGCGTCATCTCATGCCCGATCACCACACCGATGGCGCCGTAATTGACCGCATCGTCCGCCTTCATATTGAAAAACGGCGGCTGCAAAATGGCGGCAGGAAAGACGATTTCATTGCTGGTCGGACTATAGTATGCATTGACTGTTTGCGGATTCATGTGCCATTCATCCGGATCCACCGGTTTATTGATTTTGGCCATATCGCGCTGAAAATTAAAAAAATCGGCGCGCATAACATTGAGAATATAGGAATCAGCCTTGATCTCAAGTGGCGAATAATCGATCCATTTGTCCGGATAACCGATTTTGACATTCATCGTTTCCAACTTGCTCAGGGCCGCTTTTTGGGTTTCTCCACCCATCCAGTCGAGGGTTTCGATTCGCTCTCCGAGTGATACTTTGAGGTTTCCCACCAGATCGAGCATACGCTCTTTTGCTGCCGGCGGAAAATATTTTTTGACATAGAGCTGTCCCACCGCTTCACCCAGAGCGCTGCTGGTGGCATTCATCACCCGTTTCCAGCGCGGCTGCAGGGCTTTTTTACCGGAAAGCACTTTACCGTAAAATTCGAAATCCTGTTCGACAAAATCCGGGCTTAAACAGGAAGCCGTGCTGTTGATCAGATGCCAGCGTAGGTAGGTCTTCCAGTCGTCGAGCTCTATATCTTTCATCATATCGCTGAGCTCTGCAAAAAACTGTGGTTGACGCACATTAAATTCACCCGGATCGGTGAGACCGATACCGTTAAAATAGAGTTGCCAGTTGAAATGGGGTGTCATCTGTTGCAGTTTTTTTACGGTCATTTTATGATAGGTTTTATGCGGATCGCGCCGTTCGAGCCGGGTCATGGAGGCGATGGCCAGGCGGGTTTCCATGGCCATAACGGTTGCCGCATTGCGCTCTGCGACATCCCGGCTATCGCCAAGTAGAGAGAACATTTTTTTCAAATGATCGGTATAGGCCTGGCGCAGCTCTTTTGAGCGCCCGTCATCGCTGGTATAGTAATCGCGATCCGGAAGGCCCAGTCCGCCTTGCATGAGTTGAGCGATCACCATGTCGCTGTTCTTTTCATCGGCATAGGCAAAGATATAAAATCCGGGATAGACGCCGTGGCTGTGCATATAGGCAAGATGATTTTGTGCCTCTTTGATGTTTTGCAAGTTGTCGATTTTTTCAAGGTCCGCCTTTAACGGGGCAACCCCCTCTTTTTCGATTTTTGCCGAGTCCATACCGGTGTTGTAAAAATCCCTTATCTTCTGTTCAATGCTGCCTTTATCGGCATCAGAACCGGCAACTTGTTTAAAGAGTGTTTTCAATTTGTCATAATTTTCCTCGGTCAATTTTTCAAAGGAACCGTAGCGGCTGTATTCATCCGGTATGGGGTTGTCGGCAATCCAGCCACCATTGGCGTATTGGAAAAAATCTTCTCCCGGTGAAACGGTCGTATCCATGTTGGCCGGATTGAGCGGCGGCTCAGTCTGTTTGCCGCCGGAGCAAGCCAGTCCCAGAATGATGAATGCCACGACCAGGGATAAAAAGAGGCTTGTCTTGGAATTTTTTTTCATTTTTGATTTCTCCTTTTTGTTGTTCTTACCAAGCATGTGTAGATAATAAAATATCGCCTATTGACGCTGGGAATCTTTCCAGCCACACCTTATGTCGATTTAACCGGATTCCCGGATCCTTTTTTGAGTTGGGTATTCATGTTGCAGTTGGCTGATCCTTGATTTTTAAAATCAAATTTTCATTTGATAATAATACATATACGACAATTCCCCCCTATGGTTTCATAGCAAAAAAGGGCGCATGCCCGGAGGTAAAGACGGGTGGTACCCGTTGCATAATGGGTGCAATGCGGGGATGTTTGCGAAATTCTTTGCTGAGAAATTGCCTCACCATACCGCGATGCCATCCGTATGGATTCTTAAAATTGACATAGAGGGATAGATCTCCGCAATAAAAGGGCTCCGTGGTCAGTGTTTTCGCCATATTGCTGAAAATGGGTAAATTAAATATTGCCGGATTGATAAATTCGATGCAATCATCATGATCTGCGACAAACGCCAGGGTTTTTTGTGCAGATTCATATGATTCGTAAGGGGTACCGAAGAGAAGATAGAGATATGCAGCGATACCCGCCCGTTTCAGGTTGCCAAGGATACGGGAGGCTTGTTTCAACTCAATTCCTTTTTGCATTTGATCCAGCACCTGCTGGTCTCCGGATTCGAGGCCCAGCTGCAGCATAACGCATCCCGATTTTTTCAGGGCGGTGCAAAACCCGGGGTCCAGCAACAGTCGCTCAAAGCGCACATAGCCATACCAGGGGATATTCAAAGGATGTTTTGCCATGCGGCGCAGCAGAGCCGGCCTGATGGCATTGTCGAGAAAGTGGATCAAACCGGCTTTTTCAAACGATTGCAGTGTTTCAAAGGTTTGCTGGTGAGGTATGGGCAGGAAGCGGTTCTGTTCCGCCTGTTCCGGGCAAAAGGTGCATTTTCGCCAGTAGCATCCGGCGGATGCGGCATAAGGCATAATCCGTTCCGGCGCCGAATAGTCGTTATCAAAAAATTGCGAATAGTCGGGTATAAAGAAGGCTTTCTTTGAGACTGTTTTCCGATAAAGCGAAAGCAGAGCTGCTTCACCCGGGCCTGAAACCGTCATATCGATGATGTTCTTAAAGGGCTGATCCCAGTTGGGATGGCTCATCCAGGTCGACATTAACCCGCCGCCGACAATGATGCGACAATCCGGGATCTCTTTTTTGATCAAGCCGATTAATGAGAAAGTAGTGAGCGCCTGACTGAGATAGATCAGCGATATGGCGATATCGTGATGCGGGTGTGCTTGTATACGGGGCAACAGTTCATCCGTAAAATAGTTGTAAAAGGGATTGAGGTTAGGCGTTTCAAACGCCTGAATCAGATCCTTTTTTTGCACCGGTCGTAGCTGCTTGTGGCGCAGGTTTTTCAGGCTCAGGGCGGCTTGATAAGGTCTGGAATAGTGACCGAGTTGTTTGTTGATGCTCCTGACAATGTTCCTGTAGCGATCACGATTTTCATAATGCGTAGGATTTTGTAATTCCTGCAAGTATTTTTCACCGCGTTTCGGATATGTTTTATGCAGTATATAGTGGATTGCTTCAATATTTGCGTCTATAAGCTGGTATGGTACCTTGTGGTCGCGCAAAGCCCCGGCAAGCCGGGCAATACCGGCCGGTGGTTCGCAGGGTTTTGATATGGGGGGATAAATCAGTAACAAGCGTTAACTCTGTTAGTATTCTCTTGAATAGCCGTCAATATACGCATCCCTGTTGAAAGAGTCCAGTCTTGATTTTTTTATGCCATGGCTTTTCAATCATTTTGGTTCTGACAAAATACTGTATTCAGACGGGAAGGATTTATTGCGACAGTATATCTTACCGCCCGAAATCGCAACGGATATTATAACTTTTAAAAAAAATTAATTTTTCCTTGCCAATGGGGCTAATAACCGTTATTTTTTAAAGATTGTATTTTTTTTCGGGGATTATCAAGTGATGGCTTTTTATGCCATATTAACCTGTAAAGGGGAAATGCCATGAAGAACGTTTGTTTTTTTCTTTCGTTGCTCGCTATGATCATAGCGCCGCAGCTGCTTTATTCCGATGTATTCATCGTTACCAATACATTAGAGTCAGGGGCCGGATCCTTTCGTCAGGCTGTTACCGATGCAAACCTTAATGCCGGTCCTGATGAAATTGTCTTTCAAATTCCCAAAACCGATCCGGGCTATAATGAAGCGGCTGGTGTATGGACAATCACGCCGTTTGAAAACAATCTGAGTGTAAATGATGATGATCTGACAATAGATGGCCGTACCCAGGCTCAATTTATCGGCGAGGAGACCAATCCGGATGGCCCTGAAATCTGTGTGAACGGAGCTGAGGCTGGTTTGATTGCCGGACTGGAACTTTCCAGTGCTAACAATACTATATGGCATCTGGCTATTTATAATTTTCAATATAGTCAGGTCAGAGTCTCCGCCCATCACAATCAAATTTATGGATGCCATCTCGGTTATGATCCGGCAAGCGGGCGGCCTTCTCAATTCAAGACGGAAGCTTTGGAGCTTCACAACAGCCATCATAATATCATCGGTGGATTATCTGATGATGAGGCGAATGTCATCAGCGGCAATGGACAGGTGGCGGTTTTACTCACATACAGCCATTACAACCGGATAGAGGGTAACCTGATCGGTCTCCTTCCGACCGGTCAGGATACGCTGGGCAATGGCGCAGGAATTTGGCTCAACGGCTCTGTTCGAAACGTTATAGGCCCCGGAAACATCATTGCAGCGAACAGAGGAGATGGAATTTCCTGTACTGTTCATTCCGACAGCACGACCATCATCGGAAATATTTTAGGAACAGATATGGCCACGGAGAAAAATTATGCCAATCAAGATGATGGTATCGAGATTAGGTCATCGGATCATATCAATATCGGTGGCCTCGATTCTGAGGAGAGCAACATCATCTGTTATAACAAAGGGGATGGTATTACAATCTCCGACTCGCGCCACATTCATATACACAACAATTTTATCGGTACAAACAGAATGACTGAAATCGCCATGCCGAATGCCTGCGGCGTTGCCTTGATTGATGCCGATTCGGTATTCATAGGCAGTGAATCGACAGGGATGGGTAACATAATATCCGGCAACCTTGAATCCGGCATTTATATGCAGAATGCAGAGACTCGGAATAACCTCATTGCCGGCAACCATATCGGCATCGGACTCAATGAGACCCACATTTTACCGAATGGTGAGCATGGTATCTGGATTCACAATAAAGCCGGCCACAATAAGATAGGCCCGGATAATGTGATCGCTTATAACCAGATGAACGGTGTCTATTTATCCAGCCCGGGGACTTTGGGTAACACCATCACGGAGAACAGTATTTTTCGAAACGGCGAAAAAGGCATCAAACAGCAATTTTGGGGTGAACTCCCTAATATTCCGTCGATCACTGATATCGAACCGGTTCGCGGAATCGCGCCGGCAAACAGTCAGGTGGAAATTTTCAGCGGTCCGGATGATGAGGGAAAAATTTATCACGCTTCCGTAACCGCTGATGCGCAGGGACATTTTAGCTGGCCGGGGTCGACTGACGGAATCATGATTACCGCCACGGCAACCGATGCAGAGGGAACCACCTCGGAATTTTCGCGACCTTATTCCCTGCAAAATATGACTGTAACCCATACGGGAGATGAGGGCAATGGATCATTGCGCTGGGCCATCGAACAGGCCAACAAACAGGCCGGACCGGATACCATTCTGTTCGAGTTGTCCGATTCAGATGCAGGATTTAATGGAACCGTATGGACCATTTCGCCGCGTACACTGCTTCCGGTCCTTACCGATAGTGGCACAGTCATTGACGGCCGATCCCAGACGGATTTTGCCGAAGATAGCAATACACAGGGCCCTGAAATTATGCTTCTGGGAACCGGTATTAGCAATGGATGGTATGGTCTGCAAATTGAATCCAGTCAAAATACGATCAATGGATTGATCATCAGCGGATTTCAAGGGTATGGTATACATCTGAATTCTTCCGGGGCTGGGCATAATCATATTTTCGGTAATTATATCGGTACCACACCAAACGGCGATGATACACTCAGTAACGATGACGGGATATATATCGAAAGCGGCAGTCATAATATTATTGGCGGCAGCAGGGAAAGCCATCGGAATCTCATATCCGGTAATCGCAATAAGGGCATTAATATCTACAATGGCGGCAATAACCGTGTACTGGGCAATTTTATCGGTACGGACAAAAATGGTGAAAAGGCTCTGCCCAACCAATCCGGTGTTTATATCAACGGCAGCGATCAAAACATGATCGGCGGTGACATGCCGGGGACGGCCAATCTTATTTCCGGCAATCTGTCCAATGGTATCACCCTTTTACAAGAATCTGGGGAAAATTATATTGAACGAAATTATATCGGTACAACTGTCGACGGCATCCATCCTCTGGCGAATGGCAGGAGCGGAATATCGCTAATGTCCGATGCTCATCATAATTTTATCATCAACAATCTTGTTTCGGGTAATGTATATGCAGCCGTTAATATTCGTACAGACTATAATACCATTCAACTGAATCGCATCGGTACGGATATCAGCGGTACAAAGCGGCTCAGTAATCAGAGTCACGGCATTACGATCTGGAAAGCAAATCACAACCAGATCGGGCCGGATAATCTGATCAGTGGAAATAAAAACAGCGGAGTGGTGATTTCATACGGCGATTCCAACCGCATCGAAGGCAATATGATCGGTTTGAATGCGGCCGGGTCGGATTCATTGCCGAACCGGCATTTCGGCATCAGACTCGAATACGGAACTTTTAATAATATCATTGGAGGTGAAAACAAGAGCAGCGGCAATATTATCTCCGGAAATGGCTATAGCGGCGTCGCCATTGAGCATGACTCAACGCGCCATAATCTTGTTATGAACAACATTATCGGCGCCGATCTGACCGGAACGACAGCCGTACCCAATTTGTCCTATGGCATTCAGATCAGTGCGACACATAATCGTATTGAACGTAATCTCATCTCCGGCAATAAAAACAATGGTATTAATCTCTTCAAGGGCAGTACGCAAAATGTGATCATAAAAAATCGTATCGGTTTACAAGCGGACGGAAATTCCGCTCTCGGTAACGAGAATAGCGGCATTATGGTCTATGCTGCGGAGAGCGATACCATCGGGCCGGATAACATGATCTGGTATAACCGTAATTACGGTATACACCTGAATGATGCAGAGGCCGGAAATATTACCATTACGCAAAATTCAGTTGCGCTCAATGGATTAAAGGCGATTCGCCTGTTGGAAAATGCCAACAATGCAATCCCGGCACCAGTGCTCACCCAGAGCCCGCCGCTGACGGGCACCGCGCCGCCGAACAGCAGGGTGGAAGTTTTCACCGATTCCCTGGGCCAGGCTCTGGTCTATGAGAGCAGCGTTTGGGCCGACGCCAACGGCAACTGGTCTTATGATGGTCCCCTGACCTATTCACGCGTCACCGCAACTGCCACCGATGCTGCCGGCAACACCTCAGAGCTGTCGGCATCATTAAAAGTTGCCGTCCGCCAGAATCAGACGGCAACGCTGCCGGCTCGATTCGAGTTGGGACAAAATTATCCCAACCCCTTTAATCCACAAACACGAATTCCGTTTGCCATGGCTCGGGCCGGCAAGGTGACGCTGACGATTTATGATGTTCTCGGTCGTCATGTGGCAACAGTGGTGGAGCGAAGTTATCAACCGGGCCATTACGAGCTCACCCTGGATGCTGCCGGAATGGCGTCCGGTGTTTATTTTTACAAATTGCGCACCTCGGAGTTTGAGGCGGCGAAAAAGATGATTCTTCTGGAATAAGCTGTACAAAGGCGGTGTTGACCGGTAT
>CAZMUU010000153.1:0-8219 GCA_964569215.1 uncultured Cytophagia bacterium | reverse complement strand
GAACTCCGCGAAGTCGGCGGGACGGCACTTAACATTAATTATTCAACAAGAACAGCTTCAGATTGAGGTGATAAAAATGGCTTCTAGGAAAAATCCTAAAGTTGATTTAAGATTAAAGTACACAAAGACAATCGAGCTGGCTCTTATTATTGCTCTGGCTTTACTGATCATTATATTTCAAGGGTTCAAGCGTTTCGACCAGGATGTTCGCAAAGTGGAAAAAATCGATCTTGAGATAAATGTCGAAAAAATTGAACAAACAGAGCAACAAAAAAGAGCGCCTGCTCCTTCTCGTCCCTCTATACCAATAGAGAGCGAAGATGAAGATATTCCTGAAGATGCTACCATAGAAACAACAGATATCGACTTGACCGAACTGCCCCCTCCACCACCGCCTCCTCAGGATGAAGTCGACGAGTCGGCGCAAATTTTTGTAGCATATGACGAACCCCCTGCCCCTATCGGTGGCTTTGCCGCTATACAGAGAAATCTCGTATACCCTGAAATTGCACGCAAAGCCGGGGTAGAAGGACGTGTTGTCGTGCATTGTCTGATTGACCGCCAGGGACGGGTTGTACAAACAAAAATTCTTAAATCTCTGGGAAATAACGGATGCGATGAAGCGGCTGTTGCAGCTATTAAATCCGTGAAATGGAAACCCGCAAAACAACGCGATAAACCCGTAAAGGTGTGGGTTGCCATACCTGTTGTTTTCCAATTAAAGTAATTGCATACCGGCGGTACTTTTAGTACCGCCTTTTTTATGTGCAGCAACATGATGGTCAAAAAGATATTTCTTTTTACTCTCTTTCTGGTCGCCTGTAAAAATCCTTTTGCTCCCAGGCTTGATGAGGGTGAAATTACGCGAATTATTCTTACTGATCAAACCTCGCCCGATGAAGTCTTACAAAATTTCGTTTATGCTTATACCTTCAAAGACTCTCTTGTTTATGCCGATTTGTTAGACAGCTCTTTTGTTTTTGTCTATTTTGATCCCACCTTGAGCAATTCCGGCCGGTTCGTCTCCTGGAACCGTGATGTTGATCTAAAAACCACGGGGAGATTATTTCGTAATTTCGATACGATTAGTCTTACCTGGAACAACACGATTTATCAGGTCATCGAGGAGGACGAGGCGGAATTGTCAAAAACGCTTCGTTTAAATCTATTCGGCGATTTTGGCGAATTTGTTTTAACAGGAAGCGCTGTGTTTAATTTTAAAAAATCCAATTATGATGGAAAATGGCGTATCACCCGATGGCTTGATGAATCCGAAATGTAGTCTTTTTAATGATTCTCAATAAAACTGTTTGGTTTTATTGGTATTTTTTTTTAATTTTAAATAATGTAAACTAAATACTTTCTACTAAAGGTTATGGAACTTTTAAGCCAAGACAAGAAAAATTCATTTGAAGATATTGCCTTTGAGCATATGGATTCGCTCTATAGTACCGCTTTACGGCTAACCAGAAACACAGAGGAAGCGGAAGACCTCGTTCAAGACACCTATTTGCGGGCTTTTCGTTTTTTTGAAAAATTTGAAGAGGGGACAAATTTTAAAGCCTGGATTTTTAAAATTTTGATGAATACTTTTATCAATAAATATCGCAAAAAGGTCAAGACCCCTCAGCATGTTGATCTTGAGAAAGTCGATTATGGTCTAAAAAGCGACCAAAAGTCAGATCTCAAGGACGAATGGTCCGGTTATGACGAAGAAAAGTATAAAGAATTATTCGATGATGACATTCGTGGAGCTCTGACTCAATTATCCGAAGAGTTTCGCGTTGTCATTTTGCTGGCTGATGTTGAGGATTTTTCTTATAAAGAGATCGCACAAATGATCGATCGCCCCATTGGTACGGTAATGTCCAGGCTCTTCAGGGGTCGTCGAATAATGCAAAACATTCTCGAAACCTATGCCAAAAAAGAAGGCTATCTCAGCTCCAAGTAAGTCAACTGAATACAAAAAGCTCTATTGAACTGGATTCTTTTGGAATCCTTTTTTTATGTCTTGCAAGGAAAATGCCATGAAAACAAGCTATCTGATGATTATATTCTTGTTAACCAGTTCTCTGTTTGCCCAGTTTGGCCTGGAAAGAGAGGTTCTCGATTTTAAAGTTGCCGCAAACCTGGACAAATTGCCACCAAACACCGAGTTTAAATTGGCCGTTGTTCTCGATATTCATCCAGAGTTACATATCAATGCACATGAAACCACAGAAGATTTTTTGATTCCAACCGTAGTAGCCATTCAACCTCAGTCCTATCTTGTCGTTGAAGAAATATCCTACCCCGATCCGGTTAAGCGGGCTTTGTTTACAGATGAAAAGTTAAATGTGTATGAGAATCGTACGATTATTTACATTAACTTGCGCTCGTCTGACGCTTTACCCAAGGATAGTATCAATATTGCCGGATCGCTTTCTTATCAAGGGTGTAATGACCAAACTTGCTTTCAGCCTAAAACCCACCCCCTGCAGTTTACCATGATCACAACAACAGACTCTGTTTCGGCAGGTATTATAAATGCCGAACTCTTTGATTATGAAGATACATCCACTTTTGCGGTGTCCCTGACTGAAGATGAATACAGGGCCAAACAAATTATTGACAGAGGCGTTTATGCTCTGTTTTTTTTCTTTCTTATCGGTCTTGGCCTCAATCTGACTCCCTGTGTATATCCGATTATTCCTTTAACCGTCAGTTATTTTGGCGGTCAAAGCACCCGATCAACCGGTTCCAGCTTTTTAAACGCCTTGCTCTATCTGATAGGCATAGCCCTGTCATTTTCTGCTTTGGGACTTGTTTCCGGTCTGGCCGGAAAACAATGGGGCTTTCTTTTTTCCAGTCCCTGGTTTATTTTGGTTATTGCTTTGATTATTTTATCAATGGCTGCCAGTATGTTCGGTGCATTTGAGATTACCGTTCCATCCTGGTTGCTCACCAGGATGGGTGGGCAGCGGCAGGGAGTGATAGGGGCTTTACTTATGGGCCTTACAGTCGGTGTCGTCATCGCTCCATGCGCCGCTGGAATCATAATCGGATTGGTCGGTTTAGTTGCTAAACTCGGACTGGTGGCTAAAGGCGCCTTGTTGTTCTTTATTATGGGACTTGGGCTCGGGGTCCCCTATTTGATTCTCGGTACGTTTTCAGGATTACTGACAAAATTACCCCAATCCGGAATCTGGCTGATTTGGGTACGAAAACTTTTTGGGATTATTCTGGTTGGCGTTGCCATTTATTTCCTGTTACCTCAGTTTATGCGCGCAGAAGATAAACTGGGATTTCAGCTTGGGTTTTTAACGATCTTTGCCGGATTATATCTCGGTTTTCTTGATCATGAATCAGGCTATACAAAAGTATTTAAACGGTTTCGGGTAATAGTTGGTATCCTTTTGATAACAGCAGGAGTGATATGGACGCATTCTGCATTGTTTGCTGTAAAAGAAACCAAGATCGACTGGATTTATTATTCCGGCCAGGACATTGAGGAGATCGTTGATCCTGAAGAGCCCATTTTTATAGACTTTTTTGCTGACTGGTGTGCCCCTTGTAAACAGCTTGATCGGGAGACTTTTCAAGATGATGAGGTAGCAGCCCTCTCCTCCTCTTTTAATATGATCAAGGTCGACTGTACAACGCCATCAACTGCAACAGAAGCTCTGATGAAAAGGTTTGAGGTTGAGGGCTTTCCAACGTTGGTGTTTATCAATGATCGGGGTGAAGAAAATAAAAAATTGCGTGAAATAGGGTTTATCGGTCCGGAAAAGTTTATTGAACACATGCAAGCTATTTTACAGCACTAATCTTTCTGTATGACGAGAGGATAAACTTTTCAATGGATAATCAACCGGGACTAAAAAAAATAAGATTTATCTATAATCCCAAATCCGGTATTCTTAAAAGCAGCATTCTGGTAAGGAGAATAATAGAAAAGTTTTGTGAAACGGCTCCCTTTTCCTATGATTTTTTCCTTACGGAATACAGGGGACATGCGCACAAGCTGGCAAAGGATTGTATTGAAAAAAAATACGATGCGGTTACCGCTATTGGAGGCGATGGCACGGTTAATGAAGTGGCATCTGCTTTGGTGCATTCCGATGTAGCACTTTCGGTTATTCCCATGGGATCCGGAAATGGATTCGCGCGCGGATTGAATATCCCCATGTCCATACGCAGAGCAACAAAACTTTTGTTGAATGGTACAATTAAAAAGGTTGATGCCGGAAGAATCGAGGATCGATACTATTTTGTGGTTGCCGGGGTTGGATTTGACGCCCTGATCGGAAAGTTATTTGACGATTCCAGTTTACGGGGGCCTTTACCCTATTTTACCATCGGTTTTAAGGAATTTTTATACTATCGTCCGGAGGTATTTATTCTGAAATTCAATGGGCGTCAGGTTATTGCGCCGGCTCTTTTGGTTGCAATCGCGAACACCAGGCAGTGGGGCAATGGTGCTATTATTGCTCCCTATGCTTCTGTTGATGATGGTTTGCTTGATGTATGCATTTTACATCGTGTAAATCTGCTCTATGGACTGTACCATCTGCCTAAATTGTTTACGGGTAAAATCGATAAAATTCGCAAGTATGAAAGATATCAAGCCCGGGAGATTGAAATTATCAGAGAAAGTCCGGGTCCTTTTCATTCCGATGGGGAACCCGGTTATGCCAGTAAGCGTATAAAGCTATCGGTAGAAAAACAGGCTTTGCGCGTAATCGTTCCTTCATGAATCAGAATATTCCATTTTATATTACCAGAGCTGTAAACAGCAACAAATATTGCATTGACGGCTATGGGGAACCTATTTTAACAGAGCCTGCGGGCCATTCAAATAGTGTAATTCGCGGCCCTTTTTAGCAACCCTTTTGCCTTTTATGCGTCTAAAGAGTAAAAAGGAATACGTTATGAAATTAATAAACACTTTTTTTACCGCTGTTTTTGTTCTAACTGTTTCTAGTTTGATTTTTCTTTTTGTTTCAAAGGATAAATTTTTCAAAGAAAAAGTACTTATCGATACGCTGGACACAGTCGGCCAGAAGTTTCTGACCACGATCCGGGATCGAGATGAGCGCAGCCAAACCGAAAGGGTATACTCTACATTTTTAAAAAAGGTTGACAACGAAGAGATTTCTTCTGAAGAAATCGAACGAGTCGCGGCGTCTCTTTTAAACACGGCCTCCCGGGATACCTGCCTGAGTGGGAAAGAGGCTATAAAAATATTGGAATCTTCTGCTCCCAGTTTATTCGAATCAAGCAGGAAATCGGGAACGTTCGTCCTTTCCCCACCGCCCAAGGGAATTTCGACCTACCGGAAGGTGGCTCTGCCTAGAGATGAACAAAAACGCCTGGCGGAACGTATTCAATATATGAGCAAGCTTCAGGAAACGCTCCAAAAGGTGACGGAACGGCAGGAAAAACACTTCGTGTTTTACTTCCAGGCGGACAGTGGATTGCGCGTGGTCATGAATAAAGCGTTTAAAGATAGTCTTATTTATTCTTGTACCAGCGATAAAACAGAAAAAGAAATTTATGTCGAAAGCGATCTTCAAGCAGAAATGATACGACTTGAGGCATCCATTGAGAAACTAAATGAGATGAAAGCCGTCACCTATGATTCTTTATTGTCCAGAGAAATAATCGGCTATCATTTCAATGAGCAGGATGTTCCGCCGCCTCCGCCTATAAACGTTCGTGTACAAATAAGCGATGACGAAAATATTTAATAGGATGCCAACACAACCGTTTTGATCATTTTTTCAAGTTTTCCGTTTTCCCGTTCAAACGCTTCAACAGCAATAATGTAAATGCCGGTTCTGCAAGGACGTCCCGAATCGTCCCGGCCATTCCAAAACCAGGTGGTTTCAGCTGCCGCCGGCTGATTGTTAGAGAGAAACCGAACCATTCTACCATTGCAATCAAATATACGAATATTGATCATTGCGGTATGAACCGGAAGCATAAATGTTATTGCTACGAGATCATCTATTCCGTCGCCGTTGGGAGAAAAGGGGTTGGGAAATAGAGAGAGCTTTGTTTTTTTCGGCGGGATTTCAACGAATAAGCTGTTGGTCGAACCGGCGGTATGTCCGCGAGGATCGACACATACCGACCAATTGTTGTTGAAAGAACCAACGCCTGGATTTATTCGTTCAATACTTTTACCCCTGATATCAATTCCCAAAGCACCATAATCTATTTTATCGATAATCGTTCCGATTCCATCAATTAAATAGATGCAATCACTTGTGTTTAAAGCAGGAAATGTTTCCGTCCGGAGCGTCATTGTTTCATTCTCATCAACAGGTGAAAACAGCTCAGCTGAAATGAGCGCAAAACGTTTTGTGTGTAAAAGGGTACTCTGGTCCACCAGGGGATGACGAATAGATGTATCGCTGTCGCTGAAAGACCAATGTAAAAGTTCAATGGGAATTTCGCCGGGATTGTATATTTCAAACCATTCCGGCTGGTCAGGAGCGGGAGAGGCCATTATTTCATTTATGACCGCAGAGCCAACCGGGTATCCTACCGTTACGTCTATCCTTTTACAATTGTTGAGGGGATTCATGTCCATATTCTGAGTTAGCTGTACGATAAGAGAATGAACCCCGGGAGGAGGAGAATGCCAGATAACCGAGATCTGCTTTTGTTCTTTTGGGGTCAGGCCGGCAATGATCTGTTCTGCAATTAAAGAATGATGCAGGGAGTCGTTGAGGGGTGCGGCTGAAATTTTTATATAAATGCTTTCAAGCGTATTTCTGCCACTGTTTTCGACCACCAGGCAAATTTCAAAATCTTGATTATCCGGCAGTGATTCGCCTGTGACATAAAAGTTGACGTCTTGAATGCCGGCATCATATTTCCTGGGACTGTGACTATTCAAACGCCCTGGTGTGGAACCGGTTGAGTCGATTGAAAATTGCCAGTTTGCAGGGTCCAGTGAATTTCCTTCATAGCGTATCCGTTCGAGAGAGATGTTTTTTTCAGATGTTCCACGATCGGAATAGTCGATGGAATCAACAAGAGTCATGACAGGGTCACCAAGTTTTATCACATCACCACTGTTATTCAGTTCCGGTAAATTATCATTGACGATGATTTCCACCGTTTGATCCGGATCATCCAGCGGCTGATTGGCAATGAGGAGGTATTGAAACGGCCGAATAACTTTGGTTGATTCAGACAAAACAATACTTTTCTTTCGATCCGCAAGCTGCCAATTCTTTAGATTAATATCCATATCACTTTTGTTGAAAATCTCTATCCATTCTTCAATTTTTTTTGTGGTATTGTACATGATCTCGTTGATAACAATTGCATTATATTGACAAGGCACAAAAAATGTGACTTTGATTTCATTATTCCAAATATGTGTATCCTGGCTACTCTCTATAACGAGTCTACAGCTGTGCTCGCCAAAGGTCAGGTTGTGAAAGCGATAGAAATATTTTTTCATCGTTATCGTTCCGGAATGATGCCAAAAAGAGACGATTTGGTCGTCAACGTACAGAGAAAGTGTGTAATCCGTTTTTGTGTTTCTACCAAACCTGTTGACGCAGAACTCGAGAGTATAATCTCTATCATCGACGACGAATAGTGAATCCTGACTGATATGGGTTAATTCGACATATAGATCATTTATGTTTTGACAAGAGCTGTTCATGCCGGCAGGTGTTTTCCCTTGCGGATGACGACATCTTGTCAGTTCAATGTTCTTCAATCTTTCAACCGAACGGAGATTCTTTTCAACAGTCAGGTTTACGGAATCGATTGTGGTTCCCCACTCGGTACGAAGCATTATTGCTTTGTTCTCAAGTGTTATATCTTCAAAAAGTGGTTTAATTTCTTGCAGGCAAATCCATTGATTCCATTTGTTTTTATCCTCGACCAGTAACAGGTAGTTTCTGCCCTTCACTACCAGCGTGTTTGGAAATTTTATTTTCTTTTTTGGTTTCTCAAAGCAGAGCTGAAAATGATGCAGGGGAATGTTGTTTTCAGTTGTATTGCAAAGTTCAATAAAGTTATTTCCGGTTCCGTCATAATAAAGTTCGCTGATAATCAGATCTTGCTTTGAATAGTCGACAAATATGCTGATAAGGTCCCGATGTATTAAGAACAGCGAATCAGTCCCGGATTGAATTTCTACGGTATATTGATGAGGGCCGATGTGTTGCGGCGGAAGCACTAATTCGAGGATGAGGCTGTCACCCCAGGAT
>CAZMUU010000152.1:3815-8223 GCA_964569215.1 uncultured Cytophagia bacterium | reverse complement strand
GTATAACCGGTATGGTAACCGGAAACAACATAATCGGCAACATTAATTCCCTGGAGCGTGTATGCAAAGAGATTGCAGAAAATAGCGTACCCACAGACGCAAATCCGATATTGCCCAAAACAAGAAGAAGGAGTAACATTGGAATAAAGTTAATGATATCCAGATCCAAAAGGACGACCATGACAGGAAGCGACAACATCTCAATGGTCATCATAAAAAAAACATTACTGATAAGTTTTGCAATATAAATCGATCCACGGCTGACAGGACAAAGCAGCAGTCCTTCCATTCTGCCATTTTCGTATTCGCGCATAAACGACCGGTTAAATCCCAGAGTACCGGCAAAGGTAAAGGCGACCCATAACAACCCCGGGGTGTGTAGCTGCACAGACTGGATGCCGATATCATAGGTAAAGTTGAAAATTAAAATTACGGTCAGTGAAAATATGATCATTGAGAGCAAAATTTCCTTGCTTCGAAGCTCAATCAATAGATCCTTGGAGACCAGATGAATGATGTGTCTTATATCATCCAAGTAAAATCACTCCCGAATAAGGGTAGTCCTAGCACAAATTTTCCTTCAATTCCCGACTGGTGATATTAAGAGATAATTTATCCAAAACGAGGTTTCCATTCTTTAAAATCAAAACACGGTCGCTTTGATGAATGGCATGATCTATATCATGGCCGGCGGACAGCAGCGTTACATTGTGAGTTTTCAGATTTTCGATAACCTGATTAAACATATCTCTGGAGGAAACATCAAGCCCTGTTAAGGGCTCATCCAGGAGCAATATGGGGGGATGATGTAAAAGTGCTCTGGCCAGCAAAAGTCTTTGCACCATTCCTCTGGAATAAATTCTGACCAAATCGAAACGGCGGTGAAAAAGGTTTACACGTTGTAGTACGTCTTCAATTCGTTGATCCAATTTTGCAACATCAAACATTTTTCCATAAAATCTAAGATTTTCCACAGCATTCAAGTCCCGGTACAAATAGCTCTGGTGGCTGACGACGCCGATACAGGAACGGATATTATCTGCTTTTTCGAGTATATCAAAACCCGCTATGGATGCTGAACCATTTGATGGTTTGAGCAATGTCGCAAGAATTTTAACCAGCGTGGTTTTCCCGGCACCGTTACTGCCCAGAAGTGAGACATGTTCGCCTTTTGAAATTTTAAAGGAGAGATTCTTTAAAACTCGCTGTGAACCAAAGTACTTTTCAATTTTATCGACGATAATCATATCAGGATTTTTGCTGCAGGTTTTGATGCATAATTTCGATATTTTCCAGACGTCTAAACCGCTGCTTAAAACGGTCACTATCGGGATCCAGACGGGACAATGCATGCAGCAATTTCTGTTTTTCGTCTTTGAGTTTTTTCAAATCAGGATGTTCAGACGGTCTATCAGGGGACGTTTTGATTGAAACAAGGTATGTCACGATCAGGATACCACCGAACAGCACTATAATGAGGGTATTTGAAGGGCCCCGGCTCGGGATATGAAGCTGCAGAACGATACGGCCATCCCGCTCAAGATGTTGTGCCTTAAAGCGAAGATACGAAATGCCACGGATATTGAACGGTCCCATAAACTGTGCCTGCTCGGATGTAACCCCAATATCAGGGTTGTTTATAAAGATTTCATATTCCTGCGTGGGAAGACCGGGTTTAAGAACAAGTGTTTTGTCGTTTCCATTCCAGGGAACAAAGTACGAATAGGAAATCTGTCGCGTTCCGGGCAAGAAAATACCCATATCATAAACGCGATTATTTAAGGCCACCATTTTGGCGTCGCTGTTTTCAGAAGGCGTAAAATTAAAACTCGATAGAGGTAGCGGATAAACAAATGTCGCTATCCCGGCCGGTGTTTCAGGAAAGGCATTGACCACCGTATAGTCCAGAGGGTTTCTGATAATGCGATTTTCCCGCATAAACAGCGCATCCCTGCCCTGGTCGATGATCAAATGATGCATAACGGTGTGAAGCGAATCTGCAGAGTGGGTGGAATCATAAACAACAAGAATATTTTCACCTTCGCTCAATAGCGGTTGACTAAAATAGCGAACGCCCTGATATTCAGAACTGGCATAATAGCGTATTGTGGTATCCCTTTGACTCGCCGTAAACACAAAGCGTCCATTTTGCATGGCAGGCTGCTCTTCAACAGCCTCGGGCATACGCCTGGCAGGATCGAACCTCAATAATTCAACCAAAAGTCCGCTTACCGCACTGCTGTCTTTGGATCCATTGACCACATGGCCCTGAATGACGCCGGCACTGGTTTTCAGGGGAAAACCGCAAATTCCGGCAATGAGAATGGAGAGATATATTTTTTGCCTAAACCACGGCATATTAATCCCTTAGTTTAAATCCACACTGCGAACAATACCTGTCGGATCGGGTGAATGTTTGGCCACACTGGGGACAATAGTTTAATTTCACCTCAGTCGTAATCTCACCTCTGAGCCGGTCACGAAGGTTCTCCGCAAGCTTGCTGTATTTCATTCCCATCATTTTTTCGATTTGCTGAATGGTATGAGCCAAATTCGTCTGCAGTTCAGCTTGCATCGATTCAAAGGATGATTTGTCCAGACGATCCAGTGTATAGTCGTGTTCGAGATTCATTAGCTCTGATTGCAAATACTCCTTTTGTTCTAAAAGGGTTCGCATTCGTTCATATTGAAGCTGTTTCCCATATGACGGCCGAAACAAGGGCCATGTCACATAGACAGAAGTCAGGATGATCAATATAGAGATAAACAAAAACATCATAAGGCCTCACTGCCGGACAGCTCTCGACTTGTTTGTAAAGGCCAAAAGCGTACCGAGAACCATAACAGCACCTCCAATCCACATCCATAAAACCAGCGGATTGATGAGGATACTGGCGGTTATTCGTTGATTTTCTTCATCACTTTTGGCGAGAATGATATAGACATCTTCCCGCAGGTTGGAATGAATACCCACTTCGGTAACCGGTTGATAATTTCGATGGAATATTTTTTCAGAGAACAGAGTCGCCGAATTCGGCCGATTTTTATTCAGCACAAACCGGGCCCGATCGATATGAGTATCTCCGCGGTCCACATGTTGCAAGCCGGTATAGTGAATTTGATAATCCGCAATCGCAACGGAATCACCCGGTTCGAGGGTAATTGTTTTTTCAATTGAATAAGCAGATGATCCGATAATTCCCAGAAAAAGAAGCAATATACCGATATGCACAAAAAATCCCCCATATCGTTGCCGGTTCTTTATAAAGAACCAAAAAATACTGAGCGAGCCGTTCTCTTTTGCGCTATTTTTATATCGCAAAAGTTGTCGAAAAAATTCAAAAAGCACCGATATCATGGCAAAAGCAAAAACCGCAAACGCAATGAGCGGCAGCATTTCTCTGACACCGGCCGGAACCAGCAAAACGATGACGAGGCAGGTCATGGCTGTTGATATGGCAAAACGTGTGAGCAACTTTTGAAAACGGGTTTTTTGCCATGACAAGAGAACACAGATACCGAGAATAAAGAACAACGCCAGACCGACCGGGACTGAAAGTGCATTAAAAAATGAACCACCCACCGTCAATTTTTCTCCGACTATTGCTTCGGAGATAGCCGGGAACAGGGTGCCGATGAGTATACTGATCATGAAAATGGTCAATAAAATATTGTTCAGGAGGAAACTGCTTTCCTTTGAGGTCCACGAATCGATATAGCCCCTGCCGGACAAAAGCGGAGTCTTGCGGATAAGCAGAATAAAAGAGCCAACTAATATTGTGGCAAGAAACAATAAAAAAGCGGGACCAAGATTCGATACCCCGAAGGCATGTACTGAGGAAATCAATCCGCTTCTGGTAATAAACGTGCCAAAGATGGTCAGAGCAAAGGTGATGATGATGAGGCTAAAATTCCATTTTTTGAACATACCTCGTCGTTGTTGTATAATGATAGAGTGGATAAACGCAGTACCGGTTAGCCAGGGTAACAGCGATGCGTTTTCAACCGGATCCCAGGCCCAATATCCTCCCCACCCCAGCTCAACATAGGCCCATTGCATTCCGAGGATATTACCGATGGTGAGAAATAGCCAGGCAAACAGACTCCATCTGCGGATGCTGAAGAGCCAATAATCATCCGGTTTTTTGCTCAAAAGCGCCGCAATGGCATAGGAAAAGGGAATAGTGTAAGCGACAAAGCCGACATAGAGTGCCGGCGGATGGAAAATCATCGCCGGATTTTGCAGCAAAGGATTCAGTCCGATTCCGTCTTCAGGGGTAAAGGGTGTTATCGCAAAGGGATTGGACTTGAAAATCAACAGATAAAGGAAAAAGGAAAGGGTAACGGATAAAACCGCCAGTGTACGGCTAAAAAAGAGGGTATTTTTGTGCGGCGTGCGAAGCATGAC
>CAZMUU010000152.1:0-3805 GCA_964569215.1 uncultured Cytophagia bacterium | reverse complement strand
TGCCTGGCCGGCCCAAAAAGCGGCTATGGTATAGGCCATGGAAAGCGAGCGGTTGGTGTATTGAGCCACATATTCAACCTGAAAATTCCGCGACAGCAAAGCATAGAGCAATAACAGACTGGATATGACGATCATAAAAAATGCTACGAGGGTTGCGCGCTGTGCACTGGCTATAATCGAATGAAAGCGCTTATTATTCGCGCTGAAATATAGAATCGACGCATACAGTGTCAGCACAAATGCAATAACCAGAGCGTATTGACCAAAAAGAATCAAGCCTGAATCCTGTTTTAAGATTGGTTAATCATCAACACAAAAGAGAGATCATCCGGCTACCGGAATACGAATATATGAAATCACGATTGAATGCGCAACAGAAAACTAAACAAGGGATTACCATGACGAAAACGCAAAGCACCGCGGCACGGCAGCCGGGTTCACCCGGTTCTATTTTTTCCAGAATTCGGGTACGAAGAGAATTATGACGGTATAAATTTCCAGACGACCCAGCAACATAAAAAGAGACAGCAGCCATTTTCCGGCAAGAGGAATAGCGGCATAATTATCGCTAGGCCCGACATCTGCAAGACCGGGGCCAATGTTACCCAGGGTCGCGGCCACACAGGCAATCGCAGTGATGAAATCGAGACCCATTAAAGCCATGCAAAAGGAGCCACCGACGAAAATAAGCATATAAAGAATAAAAAAGGCGAGGATATTGGTTATAACATCCGGGGATATGACCCGTCCTCCGAGACGAACCGGAATATATGCATTGGGATGTAACAATTTTTTAATTTCAGTAACACCGTGTTTAAGCAGAAGCATAATTCGAATGATTTTAATTGATCCCCCGGTTGAACCGGCACAACCGCCGATAAACATCAATAAAAGCATAACAAGCTGACCCGATGAAGACCAGAGCTCAAAGTCATCCGTCGCATAACCGGTTGTGGTGACAATGGAGACAACCTGAAAAGCTGCCGACCGAATAGAATCGACCACCGAATAATTAACAGAAAAATAGATAATCGGCACGGTTATGAGAAAACAGGTCAGAATAAATAAAAAGTAAAAGCGAAATTCCCGGTCTTTATGATAACTCTTCCACTCGCCTTTGAGGGCGCGATAGTGAAGGCTGAAATTGGTGCCGGCGATAAGCATAAACAAAATGATGATACCTTCGATATAAAAAGAGTCAAAATGAGCAATGCCGGCGTTTTTTGTTGAAAATCCTCCTGTCGCTACGGTGCCAAATGTATGGCAAAGAGCATCAAAAAGAGACATACCCCCAAACATCAACAGAAGCGTTTCTAGAAAAGTTACAACCAGATAGACCCCCCAAAGAATTTTTGCGGTCTCCTTAATTCTGGGTTTTAATTTGTCCGGTGATGGTCCGGGTACTTCGGCCTTAAAAAGCTGCATGCCACCAACGCCCAAAAAGGGCAGAATGGCAAGTGAAAGGACAATAATCCCCATCCCGCCCAACCAGTGCGTCTCACTGCGCCAGAAGAGAAGTCCATGCGGCAAGGCTTCAATATTGTTAAGAATACTGGCCCCTGTGGTTGTAAATCCTGACATGGTTTCAAAAAAGGCATCCGTATAGGAGGGAACAGAGCCATAGAGCACGAATGGCAGGGCGCCAAAAGCGGCCATAGTCGCCCAGCCAAAAACCACGATAGCAAATCCCTCCCGCACGCGCAATTCCGGTTTTGTTTTGGTAGAGACATAAAAAACCAAACCGGCCAACATGGTGATCAGGATTGAAAAAGCAATCGCCCATGCATCCCCATCCTGATAGTAGAAAGCGAATGCCAGGGGCATGAACATGGAAATTGCTTCAAAGACAAGCAGGATACCGATAATATGAATAACAGGTTTCAAATTCATCTGGATTAATCCGCAAATATTTTTTCAACCTTGATCAATGCGTCCGGTTTGGTAAAAACGATCAATTTATCCCCGGGGGTGAGTTTTGTGCTTCCGACAGGAACGATAACCTCTATACCCCGTGTGATTACACCGATCATTGCATCGCGGTTCAATTTTAATGTTCTTAACTCCTTTCCGGCAACCTTTGAATCCGAAGAAATTTCGATCTGCAAAATTTCGGCATCAATTCCTCTCAAGGTGGCGAGCGAAACGATATTACCGCGTCTGATAAAACGCAAAATCGCATTGACCGTAATGGTTTGTTTGTCGACGGCGGCATCCACCCCAATTGAGGGCAAGATCGGCAAATAATCCGAGCGGTTGACCAGGGCCAGTGAGCGAACGACACCGAGGTGTTTTGCCATCAGACATGAGAGGATATTGGTCTCTTCGTCATCGGTTACAGCAATATAGCTGTCCATATCCATAATACCTTCTGTAGCAAGCAAATCAAGGTCGGTTCCGTCGCCGACGATAAGAAGCGTTCTCTGCAGTTTTTCGGCAATTTTTGTGCTTTTGTTCAGGCTGGATTCGATCAACTTGACATTTAGCTGTTTATCGCGTTCAAGTTCTGCGGCGACGAGACGGCCGACTTTGCTGCCGCCCAGAATCATGATCTTTTCCATTTTTTCTTCATTCTTACCGACGATCTGCAACAATCGTGACACCAGTTCTGTCTTGGTGATGAAAAACAGCTGATCTCCTCTGTTGACGATATCTTTGCCGGAAGGAATAATCGTCTTGTTGGCCCTGAAAATAGCGATGACACGGAACAGAATATCCGGATTTTCCTTATCGATTTGCTCCAGAGTTTTATTGATAATTGGTGCATCCTGTTCGATGCGCAGGCCAAGAAGCTGAGCCCTTCCCTGTTCAAACTCGATAATATCGGTTGCGGCTGACCGCCTGACCAACAGAACCAATTCTCTGGCGGTTTCTTCTTCCGGATGTATAATCAGATCGATACCGAGATCTTTTTGCGACAGTTTCGCATCAGGGCGGCTGAATTCGCTGTTGCGCAGTCTTGCCACCTTGCGTTCAACGCCTGTTTTTGAGGCGATCAGACAAGCCAGAATATTGACTTCGTCGATTGCAGAAACCGCTATGAGCATATCACAGCGTTCAAGGCCGGCCTCAATCAGGGTCTGGGGTGAGGCACCATTGCCTTCCACCACCATTGCATCGAGCGTTTCCATTGCCTTGCGTGCAACATCCGGATCCTTTTCAACAACAATAACATCGTGATTTTCCTGACTCAGATAGCGGCTTAGCTGAATGCCCACGCGGCCGGCGCCAACAACCATTACTCTCATAAATAATCCCACATCATAATTCAAAGATTAAACATTGAACCAAAAATCATTCATCCATATTGTTCGGGATGTTCATAGCATACGATTTATTTAAGATAGATCAATTTCTGTGTTAGTTTCTGGTGATCAGCAGTCATAACCATAATATATAAACCCGATGCAACCAGCTGCCCTCCGTTATCCCTCCCATTCCAAATCATTTTATGAAATCCCGCTGCGGTTTGCCGGTCCCAGAGCGTTCTGATAATCTCTCCCAATTGATTGCAAATGACAATGGTTACCAAGGATGGCCGCGGAACGGAAAATTGTACGCGGGTGCTCCGGTTGAAAGGGTTGGGGTAATTGGGAAAAAGAGCAAAGCTTACGGGAGCGGCATTGTTTCTGGGGATAAAAGTAGAACCTGAAGCAAAATGAGCAATCCATTCGCTGCAGGTGTCGACCAGGAGAGTCATTTCATTCGATATACTGCCTGTCGACCATTCTTTAAAACGCCATCCGGAATCAGGTTCAGCAACCAGTGTGATGTTATTCCCGGCTCTTACCCACATGCCCGGTGGAGC
>CAZMUU010000151.1:3099-8283 GCA_964569215.1 uncultured Cytophagia bacterium | reverse complement strand
GTGATGCCGGTAATGACCGCATTATCGAGGTAAACCGCGATGGTCAAATCGTCTGGCGCTTTCATCGTCCGCTACAGGCTCTGCAAGATGCTGACCGCATGCCCGATAATCGCCATCTGGTCATTAGCAACTTTTTCCCCAATATCCTTGGATATAGCGACTCACTCAAGGTCATGCAATTTTTCGATCTTGGTGAAGGACGGGAAGTCATTTTTGACAGTCTCAAATGGCAAACCGAAACCAATGCTTTTACCGGGATATCTTTTCAGTTTAGATCCGCCAATGACTATAGCAATCTTACGAGTGCTGAATGGCTTGGACCAAATGGATCCAATACCTTTTATACGGTAAATGGACAAGAAATCAATTCTTCTCATCGTGGTCACCGTTTTTATCAGGTTCGGGCCTTTATGCAAACAAGCAATCCGCTATACACCCCCACATTGAATAAAGTCATCGTCTATTATCATTACTACAATACGGATGCCAAGGCACGATTCAGATCGCCGGTTATTTCAAATGAATCAGGTGCATTTGTCAATAAATGGGAAGAAATGGTCATCCATACCCGAATTCCCCAACTTTCTGCAGACCGCGATAAGGTAAGACTGGATTTCTTTATTCGCAATGCGGAAACGAATGAAGAGCTGGCCAGTTTTAGTGCGAGTCAAATTTCAGAAGAAACCACAGAGTACCTGGACAACTATGCAAATCTGCAAGGTGTCAAGTCAATCGTGTTGGTCGGAAGTGCCAGCACCCTGAAATCCTATACCACACCGGTTCTCGAAGACTGGGAAATAACCTGGCAGCGGATTCTGGCATCCACTTCCAGCCTCTCCTTCGTTAACAGGAGCGGCAATCAACCCAGTCATTATCGGGCCACCGATGTTTTACCTCCTCAGCAAAACAAGGTCGATAGTGTCAGACTGGCTTTTTCCGATCCCGACCTCGAGGCCTTCCAAAACAGGATCGAACTGCTCGTTTATACGAAAAAAAGCAAGGACAGCGTTACTGTAGAGCTGAATGTAAATCCTATCGGCGGATTTTTCGTCAACAAGCCGGTACCCATCCTTGTTTCTCCCCTAACGGATCCGGAAAATGATATTCTCGAGGTCCTCGATCGTGACACTCTCCATGTCCGCTATCAGGATCCTGATGATCCTGATGATGTTTCTGCCGATACCATTCTCGTGGTTAAAAATACGGTTCCGGAATTCTATATTGAAGACAGGAACGGAAACGATATTAGCGGAGAAGAAGTCGCTTTTTCCGACTCGCTCTATTTTCACATTGTCGGTGAAAATGACCAAAATCTCTTGCCTTTTGAACAGGAATCTATTTTTATTCAGGTTTTTGATAACGCCACCGGTGATCTTGAAGATGTTCAGCTTTTTGAACTCCCGGATAGCACCGGGGTTTATTATTCTGGTGAATTTTCTTCGCAATCGCCTCTTCTTATCGTGGTAAACAATATTGGTATTCTGTATGACGGGTTTTTACAGAGCATGTATAATCATCGCGTTACAGCAAGATATGTGGATAATCTTACCCAGACTCAATCCGTATTCATGCCGGTTCAGACTTTTCCGCCCGTCACACCGGCGGATAGCAGCTTGTTCGGAGCACAGCCCTATATCGTCCAGGTGGCGCCGAATCCTTATAAACAATATGAGGGTAGTAATTTTAAATTGAGAATAGCATCGGCTACCGGACAAATAACGCCCAAATTAATCACGATTTACAATCTTGCCGGCGAACGAATTATTGAAATCGATCCCCAAACTCTGGCTTTCGATCAGTCCTTTCCGGTGGCACCGTTGACGTTTGCCCAGACCGATTACTGGTGGAATCTTAGAACGGAAAGCGGACATAAGGCCAGCAGCGGAACCTATTTCCTCAAGATCGAATCCGATCTTTATTATGAAGATACGGGCATTAGTGAGGGTGTTGCCATTATTAAGAAATTTGTTTTAATAAGATAATGTAATGATTTTTAACATAGGTTGGAGACCCTATGAAACGCATAATGCTATCTCGATTTCATTTTATTTTTATACTTTTGATCCTGCTCTCCCTTAACCTTATGGGGGCGGAAGAAACCGGTATCGGATATCATTCGGCCGTCTTTATGCGTATTCATCCGACGGCCCGGCAGGTTGCCATGGGAAACGCCTTTACCGGCCTTGCAGATGATGTCAATTTGCTGCGTTATAATATCGGTGGCCTCGGCAATTTGCGCTACATCATGGCCTCTGCAAATTTTCACAACTGGGTAGATGATACCCAGCAAGGTTCTGTCTCCCTATCGCTACCGCATAGCCTCGGCGTCTTTGGATTTGATTTTTCATATTTCAATGAAGGGGACATTGAGGTGCTCGATGAGAAATTTCGCCTAACCGGTGGAACCGTTTCGAGCAGTGATATTATGTTGACACTGGGGTATGGCAACTATCTCAATATTTTTAATTATGATTTTAGTTTTGGCGGTGGCGTAAAGATTTTAAGACAAAGCCTTGTTGGTATCGAGAATACGTCGTATGCGCTTGACCTCGGAGCTCAATATAAAATCAAATACGTTTCTTTGGGCGCAACAATTCAAAACTTTGCCTTGTCAAAACCCAAATTCCATGAAACAGAATTTACCCTTCCTGAGACGTATAGGGTTGGCAGCGCCCTCACCATGCCGATAGGTAAATCACTGCAAATGAACCTTGCTGCCGACATCGCCTGGATCCGTGAACAAAAACTTCGCTATTATACCGGTGCGGAACTGATTATCGCTGATTTGCTGGCGTTGAGAGGCGGTTATAAAATTCATAGCATCGAAGCTTCCAGGTGGGGACTCGGCATGGGTCTCAATATACCAATGGAATGGCTGGCCAATTCAAACACGAGACTCGATTATGCCTATTCCCCCGTCGATGCTTTCGAATCGAGCATCCATCGCTTTTCTCTGCTTTTCACCTTTGATGTGGCACACCGCATCTACGCCCTGAATTACGCCGACCGGGAACGATTCAGCGAGATGAGTGAAAAATTGCGCCGGGAGCTCGAAGAAGCGGAGCGGGCAAGGCAGGAAATCGAAGACGCCAAAACCAGAGCCCTCGCTATGGAGGAGGAACTGGAGGCGCGAATGGCTCATATTAAACAAATCGCTGCAGAAAGTGAAGGTAAAATCGAGGTCGAAGAAAAGGAAGCCGATAAGATCCTTGTCAGCATGAGAATCAATTTTGATTTTGACAAATCGGTCATTCGTGAGGAAGAATACCCGACTATGACCAGGGTGGGAGAGATTCTCAATACCTATCCGCAGGCGATGGTGCACATATCCGGCCATACCGATTCAATAGGGACGCTGGAATATAACATCGCTCTTTCACAACGCCGGCTCAATAGCGTCATGAGATTTTTAACCACAAAGGAAAGCGTGGCCTCATCCCGATTCTATTTGCCGGTTGGATACGGCGAACTGCGACCTGTAGCCGATAACGCCACCCCTCAGGGCCGGTTCCGTAACCGCCGTGTAGAGTTTCTGCTCTATACCAGAGATGCAGAACCCGCCGTTCCGAAAGGAACAGCTATCCTCTCTGTCAAGAAAATCGATAACAGTACGGTTCATATTATTTGTAATGGGAAAGTAGAGTTTAAGACAAATACACTAAGTGATCCTCACCGCTTTCTCGTCGATTTCCCGGGTATTTTTATCTTGTCACAACAGCGAACATTCGAACTCGATGCCGGGCCGGTCATAAGAGCCCGCCTTGGCTACCATCCGGATAAAACCTTCTCGCGTGTTGTCTTTGATCTCGAAAGACCGATTCAGACGGATATCAGATCGGTCGACAACCGTGTTATTATCGATATTCAATGAAAGGACCAGGCAAGAGGCTCATAACACCTCTTGCCTGGTTTTCGGAACATTTATTGCTTTTGTCAGGTTAAATCAAATTATCTCATATTTATATTCGAAATTGTGACAGATCAGGGATAATTTACATTCGCACAATCTATAACCATCAACTAGAGGGATTAAGGATGAACATCTTCAGATATCTCGCTGCCTTACTCGTTATGATTAACGTCGGAATGTGCCAGAATCCGGATAAAGCGGTTTTAAAAATCGGCTATACCAATGATCTTCTCGCTTCGATGGATCCCTGTGGCTGAAAGGTCCGCCTCGGCGGAATGGCTCGGAGAGCCACAGTAATTGAACAAAATAGAGCTGAAAGCAACTTTTTATTGCTCGTTGATGCAGGCGGCTTTTCCAGAGGGATGGGAGAAATCAGCAATTTGAAAACAGAATATCTGCTCAAGATGATGCTTGAGATGGAATATGCAGCGATCAATATCGGATACCGGGATCTCACTGCCGGTATCGGCTTTTTGGATTCGCTAAGACAATCCTACCCCAATACACTGGTTTCAGGCAATATCGTCAATGCGGAAACCAGAGACTCTATATTTGACCCTTATAAAATTTTAACACTTGATGCCATTCATTCGCGTCATGTTCCTTACGATAAATTAAAAATCGGGATTATCGGACTCACCGATACCCTGAATTATTCTCATTATCGCACCAATAGCAGTATCATTCCGGACATCGAAGATCCCGTTCCTCTGGCAAAAGAGTTGGTAAACAAGCTCTCCCGGCGCGTTGATTTGTTGGTGCTACTCTTTTATGGTAAATATCAAACCCTGACCACGATTATCGAATCCTGTCCTCAGATCGATATCGCTGTTATGGGTGCTGAATATTATCGGGCTATGAAGTCAGCTGCGGATGCAACGCCCCTTGTCACCGCAACCCAGGCTCTGGGGAAATACGCTGATTTTGTCGAGATCGGTCTTGATAAAAATCGCAATATCATTACTCAGGATATTACAAAGATCGCCATCCGTGACTCTGTAAAATTGAATCCAAAGATTGCATCACTAAAAGAAGAATATCAAACCAAAGCCCGTGAGTTGGTGGATAACGGAAACCGGTAGAGCAAAACCCAATACGGCACCTTGCGAATGACTATTGACCAAATTATAGACTCGATGCAGCGCGATCAAAATTTTATGCAAAATGTCGCGCATTGGCATACCATTGAGGAAAAAAGTGCCCGTTACACTGATTTTCCGTCAAATCTCTCTTCCGTCATCGTTAACGCATTACAGAACCATGGCATCCGGCAG
>CAZMUU010000151.1:0-3089 GCA_964569215.1 uncultured Cytophagia bacterium | reverse complement strand
GCTCTATACTCATCAGGCTACCGCTATTGAATCCGTTCTTGAACAAAAAAACTGTGTCGTGGTTACACCGACAGCATCTGGAAAGACACTTTGCTATAACGCTCCTGTTTTGAATGATATTTTATCTCAGCCCGAGAATCGCGCTCTCTATCTATTTCCCACCAAAGCCTTGTCGCAGGATCAGGTGCATGAACTCCATCGCCTGATCGATATTATCAAACCTGAGATTGATTTTGATATCAAAAGCTATACCTTTGATGGCGATACCCCTCCGGCCGCCCGTAAAGCCATCAGGAGCTCCGGACATATCGTGGTCACCAATCCGGATATGCTGCATAGCGGTATTTTACCTCACCATACCTTGTGGGTAAAATTGTTCGAAAACCTAAGGTATATCGTCATCGATGAAATCCATCACTATCGGGGAATATTCGGCAGTCACTTTGCAAATGTCATCAGGCGTTTGAAAAGAATCTGTCAATTCTATAACAGCAAACCGGTTTTTATCTGCTGCTCCGCGACCATTGCCAATCCTGTGGAACTGGCTCAGAATATGATCGGCGAAGAGGTGACGCTCGTTGATAACAATGGGGCCCCTCAAGGCAAAAAGCATTTCATCCTGTACAATCCACCAGTGGTCAACAGAGAGCTGGGCATTCGCCGGTCTTATATTAAAGAGTCTCAATCTGTCGCTTCATTGTTCCTTCGCCATCAGGTGCAAACCATCATATTTGCCCGTAGCAGACTCCGCGTTGAGATCCTGTTGACCTATTTAAAATCCCTGATGCGAAAAATAAAAAAGAACCCCGATCTCATACGGGGGTATCGGGGCGGATATCTACCTCTGCAGCGGCGCGAGATTGAAAAGAATGTCCGTAATGGCACAATCAAAGGGATCGTCAGCACCAATGCCCTCGAATTGGGTATCGATATCGGACAGCTTGGCGCCTGTATTATGGCTGGATATGCGGGAACGCTTGCCAGTACCTGGCAACAGGTCGGGCGTGCCGGCAGGCGTTCGGAAACATCCATAGCCGTGTTGGTCGCTTCATCTTCACCGCTGGATCAGTTTTTAATGAATCATCCCGACTATTTTTTTCAAAGTTCACCGGAATCCGGTATCATTGATCCGGATAACCTCGTTTTACTCCTGAGTCATGTGAAATGTGCGGCGTTTGAACTACCCTTCGAGACGAATGAATTATTCGGCAGCAATTTTAACAATGAAAAAGGCGTAGACAGCACTCCCGATATTCTGGCTTTTCTCGAAGAGAATCGCGTGCTACATAAATCCGGTAACACCTGGCACTGGATGGCGGAAACGTATCCCGCAGAAACCGTCTCGCTTCGAAATGCATCTGAAGAGAATGTTGTCATTATCGATACAACGCAACCCCAGGAAAAAGTTATCGGTGAAATTGATCTCTTCTCAGCTCCGCTTTTTGTTTATGATGATGCCATTTATATCCATTCGAGTCAGCAATATCATGTCGACAAGCTGGACTGGGAACGACGCAAAGCATACGTACATCAGGTCAACGTAGATTATTATACGGATGCTCAGCTCAAAACCTCCATCAAGGTACTCGATATTCATCAGGAATTTTCAGTAAACGAAAATCGTTATGGCTATGGCGAAGTTGCTGTGACCAATCTGGCGACCATGTATAAGAAAATTAAATTCAACAGCCATGAAAATATAGGGTGGGGGAAAATTCACCTTCCGGAACTCGAAACACATACAACATCATTTTGGTATTCCTTCCCTGCCGACAGCCATCGGCGTTTGCGTATCGAACAACAAGAGTTGGGTGACGGTCTTAAAGCGCTTGCCAATGTCCTGATGAATGTGGTTCCTCTTTATGTTATGGGAGATCCGGGTGATATTTATACACAAGCCATGATCAAGGCTCCAATGTGGCAGCTACCCACGGTATTTATCTGGGAACGCTATCCGGGTGGAGTGGGATTCAGTAAAAAGCTATTCCATATCTATCGCGATGTTGCAGAGGCGGGATTAACCCTGATACAAAACTGTTCCTGTAAATCGGGTTGTCCATCTTGTGTCGGTCCTGTGCTTCAGGTCGGTGAAAACGGCAAAGCCATTGCCCGGAAAATATTGAACATGATGCTGACACCTCCCGAATCCAGGCCGGACGGATCTTTAAGTCCAATATCCCCATAGAAAACCAGTGCGACAAGCCATAGTGTTGATTTTTTATCCCGGAATAACCGGTAACAAAGGTACCAGCTTGATTTTGTCGCTGTAATTCAGCAGTTTTTTGCAATCACAACGGTATAGACCCCTTTTTTTCTTTCTGCCTTTTGGAGTAAATTGGCGTGGCCGGATGAGCCGGTATTTTTTTCGCGAGAATCGTATCGCGCTACTACCCGATAGCAAAATATCATTTCCTTTCCCCAACCCTTCAATCCGCGCCGCAATATTCACCACCTTTGCAAAAATATCATTATGTGAATAGTAAAAGAATTCATTTAAATATTTAAAAGGATTTTACCGGCGGACAAAATTACCGTTTGTCTGTTAGCGTGTTTATCCCGATCCGTTGGAGCAGACGCTATACCTGAACCTCGTAAAACAATATCTTAATATAAATCAAATAATAATAATCGAATTTGCCCGTTCCTCATATGTTCCGATTCTTTACAACCAATTTTGATATTCACATACAATGTACCAATTGTTCACATCACTATCGTTTGTGATTGTTTGGTCTGGCCATTTTAATTGACTAAAAATAAATAACTTAGTTGCGCCAAATTTGTCCTGGCATGCTTGTTGTATTAGTATAAATGCAAAAGATGCAAATAAATCCGGAGGAAAAAATGTTGCGCAATCTAATGCTTCTATTTGTCTTCAGCATGGTTTTTATATCGAGCGGTTTTGTCGCTGCGGATATTAGTGACCGCGATATAATTTTTGCTGTGGAAACAGAATTATTGGTCGATGAACAGGTTGCTTCCCATCTGATCGATGTTAATTGCATTGACGGCATCGTCAATTTGAGTGGTAGTGTTGATAATATTTTGACAAAAGAACGCTCAGAAAAAATAGCCGCCACTGTTAAGGG
>CAZMUU010000150.1:0-8343 GCA_964569215.1 uncultured Cytophagia bacterium | reverse complement strand
AATCTGCGAAGCCCCCAGCAAATAACCGTGTTTTTCCAGGTTTTTGCCATAGCGCGCCAGTGAAATGAACCAATCATTACCGGTGGAATACTGAACACGGCGCGGGGCTACCTTTTCAACAATATGTATGCGCAATATATCATCACAAAAATCATAGACACAACGAAATCCGGATTTTTGACTGATTAAAGCGCTCTTGTATTCCTGAATCGCTACTGTTTCGCCAAGAATTGATTCGATTTCTTCCGGAGTGAAATTCGAACCAAATCCTGGAATACCGATATCGAGCTCGAAAAAGACCATGCCATAATCGGTAAAATTTTCAACAACCCGACCGATTTCCCGGTAAACTCGGATTTTTTCATCCCTGGTAGCATGATAAAGCCGTTTATCCGGCACCGGCATATACCTGATGCGATCGGTCAGGTGTCGTTCCTTTAGGCCCTTGTCAATTTCCTCGATTTGTTTACAGAGTGTCGGGGCGATATCATCGAGAGCGATTTCAAAGGAATTGGTATTCAATCCGGCAACCACCAGTGGGCGATCGTTGCTGAGAAACTGGCGGTTCTCCTGAGCAATCTCGGCCGTTTTCCAGACCAATTCTTTTGTCAAGGGCCAGTCATTGTATATCGCCCAGGTAGTGTCTACATTTGTTGCCGGCACGCTGGAACTCTGTACAACATTCCCAACCAGCGTCGTATAGCTTTTCCAATCAAAAGATCCTTCAGGCGTCCAGGGACCGTATAGTGCAGTTGTTGCCAAAATTTCCTTGTTGCACTGGCGATCATAGATATCCTGTATGGTAATATCCTTGTCAGATTCTATCGTTTTCATTGTCATATTAGCTGCATCTGAGTTTAAATGGTTTGGTTATGAAAACCGGCTATAGGGGAAGCATAGGATTTTAACTAATCCTCAACAGTTCTCAATTTTGCCTGCAGCCGTTCCGGTTGCCAGTCCGAACCAACAGGATTGGGATAGTAACGGATGTCAGAAGCATCGACCGGTTTACCCTCTTCAGCTGCACTTTCATATTGCGCTTCAACTTCGCTCAGGATATTAAGAGCGTGAATTGCATCTTTTGCATATTTTTCACCCTTGAGAAAACAATTCAAATAGTCGGCCAGCTCCAGGGCAAAGGGATCTTCATAGGACATTTCCACGTATTGCCAATGTTCCCTGAATTTAATTTGCTCTCCTGACACAGAACGCTCCCAGCGATTGGCAGGGGCAGTTTCTTTCCATTGCACTTTTAGACCGTAGAGCCCAAAAACAATAGACCCTTCTTCTCCATCAATCGTAATTTCAAGGGGACCAAATTCCGAGTTCACCCGCCGATACCAGGCCCAGATCGACGTGTTCACGACACCATTTTCGTGCAATCGCCGCAGAGCATTAAAATCCTCTACATTGCAGGTTATAACCGTCTCGCCATCAGTGCTCATTCGCCTGGGAACCTGAAGCCGGGCAACACTGCTCAGCTGGGCTGTTTTTCCGAAAAAAGCCTCAGATAAATAGCCTTCATGGCACATATCGAGGATAATACCGCCACCGCCTTTTTCCAGGGTCCAGTTAAAGTCGGGGCGTTGGCCAGAGTACTCTTTATTTCCATTCAATCCCGATCCCACTTCATATCCAAAAAGCATCTGTGCATGCAGGGGTTTGATCTGTGGTATCAATTCAAGTGCTTTGCGCACACCCGGCGTCGCCAACATATGATGTACAACGCCATGCAAAAATTCCCGTTTTTCCAGGGCATCTACGATTTCAAAGCCATCGGCATAATTTGCCGCCAGAGGTTTTTCCATATATACACCGGTTTCTTTGGGATCGAGTCGCGGTAACACCTGTAACAGAGCGTCTTTGCGAATGCCCGTGGTGAGGGTGTTGTGGTAGACCTGGGTTTTTTTATTCACCTTTCGGGCGAAATCCATGGCCTCTTCGAGATCGGTAAAGATATGTTCAAGGCCCTTTTCGGAAGCAATCTTTTCCAATTTGGCTTTCGTTCTTCCCAATCCGATCGGAACCGGATCGACAACCTCACCATCGAGCCTGACCATCTCTTTTTTACCGATCACCTGGAGCGCTTTCAGAGCGATTTGTCCCATTCTGCCGGTGACACCGTGAATCACAACGGGTAAAGCTGTTTTTGACATAATTCCTCCATCACTGTTCGAATATAGATAAAATTTGCGCTTCTGATTTGAAGGTGTAACCCTGATGGGCAAATATACAAATTTTTAAAACTATATAAAATTGTTTTTTCTATGCAGCAGAGATCGTGAGGTATTAAAACGCGGTTGGTTTTAATTTCAGCATGTTCGTTGATAAAAATATTTCATTACAAAAACTTGAAAAAAGAATAGAACAGATTATACAAGATATATTGTCAAGACCAAATTATTGACCGGATCCAAGCTTTAAATTTTTAGAAATATTGGCAAAAAGAGCCTTGGCCGCCTCCTGCGGCCCTTTCTGTTCATACCCTTCTCGTCCCAGCTGGGTTCGTATTTGTCCGACGATGATATTTAACTTGAACATCTTGTTGATATAATTAATCGCCAGGGTTTCATGCTGGGTTTTCCGTTGCGGAGCGCCAAAAGGATTGGCAAAATAACTTTCCACCAATCCTTTCTCGCTGGTCGTCCCTTTGGCGATTCTTCTTCCGGTGTTAAATACTTCCAGGGCCTGCTCCGGAGAATCAAACACTTCAATAGCCGGTTTCTTTTCATTTACTTTTTCGTAATTGTTGGCATAGAGAAAATAATCAATGCTCGTTCCCTGAATAATTTTGCTATATTTTGTCACCGGCAGTATCACCCGGGCATTGGTGAGATTTGGATTCATAAAAATACTTCGATCCAGCTGCTCGAATGCATAACCCGGCTGCAGATCATCGAGGCGTAAAAAAGCACCAATCTCGGTCCCAAATGCCTTGAATTCGTTGTTGTCGAATTCGATAGAACCCATATCATCAAAAATAATAGTCATGTCGCTGATATATTCCTGAGCCAGGATACGAAACGCCTCCAAAGTCTCAGATTTTCCGGCGCCGCTATCGCCTATAATGATGACATTGGCAGAAGCTTTGGATTTTAGCCGTATGGAAACCATAGCGCCATGCAGGGGAAGTCTGTTGCGTTCCAGCATGGTGACATTATGAAGTGTCAGCAACATCTTTTTCATATATCCAAAGTAATCAATCTTGGTGGTATTTACCTCATAACCGACCAATACCTGATTTTGTCGGTCGTGATGAAAAATAGCCAAATCGTTTGTGTATTGTAGCTGCGGTGCGCCGAACATCAATATCAGATCCGGTTTTTTGCCGACGATATCTTCATATTGGGCCAGTTCGAAAAGATTGGCAAGCGACGTGCCTTGTGACATAAAGGATTGGTGAAAATAGGCAAAGGCGAGTGTTTTGCCGATTTTTGCAGGATAACAAAACCATTCTTCCGGCTGGATGTTTAAATCAGACAGAGGATTTTCCAAAACCTCGTTGAACAGACCGCTGCGTTTATTCATACGGGGATAGAATATTACCGGTGGTTCGAGCAGAGCAAGGCGAATAAACGGAATCGATTGAATAGCTTGATATTCCACCGGGCAGTCCCATTCGATGGTCTGTGTCAAAAGCCCGATGTGAGCGCCGGCCGGCAATTGTCGATAGACGCGAAAGGGTTGTTCGATCAGGTTTTCACAAATGGTTCGATAGGTTCGAAGAATCAGTTGTCTTAAGGTTTCATTCGCCTTGATAAATTGTGCATGGTGAATACTGTCTCGTGTTCTCAGCTTTGTTTTGGGAGCGGTCATGACGATATAGCGTTCATAAGATCTCCAGAAATCATACAGTCCTTCAACAAATTCATAAACCAGCTTGCCGTCTTGTAAAAGCTGTGCGTATCTCGTATTGAGCTCCACGATTTCATTGATGCGATAAGTGGTGAGCAAACGCAAAACCGCAACCAAATCCTTGTACATGGATAATTTATCATCATTATTATAACAGCAACTAAAATAGTCGTAAATAGGAGATTCCCGTTGTGCCAATTTTTGCAAATACCTCTGCAATATATATTCAAAAGGTTTACTCTTGAGCAGTTTCTCTACAGTTTCGCAATAAACAGAAGAGTAATCCACAATAATTCTACGCGCATCGATGGAAAAAGCAGTTTTCATATATGTATCCCGAGTTTATGAAAAAAATTCTCTGTGGATGGCCCGGACAGTCTTTTCAACATCTTTAATTTTGATAATAAAGTATTGCGCAACCTTTGAAGCGCCGGATACGATCATTTCGACATTGGTTCCCACCTCTGCTACCGACGTAAAAACCCGCGCAGCCAGGCCTTTGGTTTCGACCAAACCGACACCAACCACCGCCACGACAGCTATATCCCTGATCGGTTCTATTGAGTCGATATAAGGAATTTTCAGAGCGTCGATATGCAGCTTTCCCCTTGCCAGGTCCGACTTGGAAAGCAAAAAGTTGACGTCTGTTTGAGCCGTAATCACCGACATAATATTAATATTATTCTCGCTCAGAGCGCTGACAATGCTTTTTAAAAACCCAACCTGTTGTCCTATAGCCGCTCCGTAAATGCGTAAAACACCGATATTGGGGTTAAAGGTGACGCTTTTAATAACGTCTTTATCCTGTTTTTTTTCCGCACCAATAAGGGTTCCAATGGCATCCGGTTCAAATGTATTTTTAATCACAGCCCGAATATTCTTTTTGGTCAATGGTTCGACTGTCCTGGGATGCAATATTTCCGCGCCGAAATAGGCCAGCTCGGCTGCTTCTTCATATGCCAAATGCTCAATCGGTTTTGCATCCGAAACCAGGCCGGGAGATGCGGTTAAAAAACCGTCAACATCTTTCCAAATCTGCAATTCGGAACAATCCATGGCATAAGCAACAATGGCAGCGCTATAGTCCGTTCCTCCCCGGCCAAAGGTAATCGTATGATTATCATGGGTTCTGGCAAAGAATCCGGTTATCACCGGTATGCTATTCCTGTTCAAATAGGGTTTAAGAAAAACCGGCAAATATTTCGCGGTGGTCATGAGATCAGCATTGCCGTTTCCAAACTCACCGGTCGCATAAATACCAATCTTATCCGCGTCCAGCGGCGCAGCAGAGACACCGCGATCCTGCAGGCAACCGGCCACAACCTGGACGGCAATACGTTCACCGCTCGATATCACCAGTTCGCGCGTTTTAGGCGTGCATTCTCCGGTAAAAGTGATACCGAAAAGAAGTTTTTCCAACCGCGACAACAGATACTCGATTTCGTCCATGGTCTGATGGCGTAACGATACGGTCTGAATGCACCCTACGACAAGTTCGCGATGCAGGAGCCGCAAGTATTCCAACAGACCATTGATCTGCCGGTCATTCTTAAGCGCTTCATCGATACTCTTGAACAGATGATCGGTTACCCCTTTGACGGCAGACAAAACAACAATTTTTTTCAAAGAGGTACGAGCCGATATTATATCCACGACCCGGTTCAGCGATTCCGTATCTCGTAAGGATGAACCACCTATTTTTATGGTGATCATAACCTTTTTTCTCGGTAAGCGAGTTCAGCGTTTAATACCGAGCCACCGGCTGCACCGCGAATCAAATTATTGGAAAGGGTAACAAAGCGGATAATATTTCTTTCGACATTCAATCTTCCGACCACTACCGCCATGCCTCTGGCACGGTCCGGGGTGCCGGCTCCAATATCCAGCCGGGGTTGCGGACGCAGGGGATCTTCTGTGAACAACACCGGCTTGAATGGCGCCGTGGGTAAATCCCGGACAATCGCCGGAGCGCTGAAATTGCGAAACAGAGCCTCAACAGGCTGCGGCTCCACTGATTCTTTCAGTTTGACATGAACCGATATTAAATGCCCGATCTCAGTGGGAACCCTGATACAATGGGCATATACATTCCAGTCTTTTAATTTTATAGAATTTCCCCGAATGTTGCCGAAAATTTTAAGACATTCCTGACGCATCTTGGGTTCTTCGTTTTTGATATAAGGAATGACATTATTCAGCATGTCAAGCGCAGAATGACCGGGATAGCCGGAACCACTGATTGCCTGGTAGCTGGATACAATCAGCTCTTCAATATCAAAACCGGCAAGTGGAAGCAAGCCAAGTGCCAGGCCTGTCGTGGTACAATTTGCATTGGTGATAATATAACCAGGATATTGTTTTTGCTGTTGCTTAATAAGACCAAGGTGATCTGCATTGATCTCGGGAATCAGAATCGGTATTTGTGGATCCATGCGGTAAGCGCCGGCATTAGAAAAAACAGCCATTCCTCTTTTAGCCGCTTCCATTTCGACATTGACGGCAATATCTGCAGGTAGAGCCGAAAAGACAACACGAATATCCTTTTTCTTCAGGATATCCATGCGCATTGGATCGAACTCGAGATGGGCAAAAACCGGAGGGATGCCACCGGGAATGAGCTCCCGAACGTAACCCAACTTTTCGCCAATCCTCGAATCACTGGCACAAACCGATTTTAATTCAAAATAAGGATGTTCCTGTAATAATCTTAAAAAATTTTGTCCAACGACCCCGGTTGCTCCTAATACTGCACAATTCATTTTTTCCATATCGATATCCCTGAATACATAAAACCCGCTGTTGAATCCAGACAGCGGGTTTTTATTTTCATTGACTGGCTCAACTTATACTTTGAAATATTTACCGATTAAATTGTTCATACTAAAATTTTTATGTTTTCCAAAATATAAATTAATTATTTTTATCCCCATTGTCAATGAAAAATCCGGACATCTCATAGTCTATTCCAGCTCTTTCAGTCGCTGCTTGAGCATTTCAAGCTCTTCGCGTAGCCGTTCGATCTCTTTTTGCAACAATTCCGTATTTTTTTCCTGTTTGATCTCTAATTTTTCTACATCTCGTTCGATATCTTCGCGCAATTGACGCTCATAATCCTGTTTATAATCGCCGAATAAATCTTTTTGTCGTTCCAGCTCACCGCGTAATTTGTCCATCTTGACACGGACATCCACATCGTAATCGGGTATATATAATTTCCCGACTGAACCCGGAATTTTACTTGTCGAATCCAAATCCTCTTTATCCAATTTGATCTTAACACTTTTCTTTTTGCCTTCACGATAGTAATCGATATTGATTTCTTCCTCATCATCATAATCAGCAAGGGTCTCAACAAGAGATTCCTCATCGAGTACCGGTGTACCATTAATACCGGCAATAATATCGCCCGCTTTAAGCCCGGCTTTTGCGGCCGCTCCTGAATCATTGACACGTGTGACCAGAACACCATCGTCTTCACCGACATCAAAATATAAAGCCAGATCCGGATTCAGCTCGATGACCTCCACACCCAAAACCGGTTTTCTGAAAAAAACATACTTTTTCATTCTCTCAGATGTAGGGAAAAAATGCTGACCGGATTTTGGCTCTTCTCCCAATTCTGCAACAATCTCTTTTCTTTCATTACCACGATATAACCGGATGGTCACTTTATCGTTAGGCGCCTTCATCCTTATTGCCTTGGTCAGGTCGACAGCATTTTTGATTTTCTCATTTTCGAAACGGATAATGACATCGCCGGCCTGCAAACCAGCCATATCCGCAGGGCTTTTGGCAAGGATATGCTCAATAACGGCACCGTATTTCGCCTCTGTTTTAATTTTTTCAGCCAGGGTTGGATCCAGATCCTGGATATGGACGCCCAGCCAGGCGTGATCCGCTGCCGAAACGCGCAAGATAAAGTTTTCAACCTCTTCGGCAACTAATGGTGAAACAAAGAACGCCGATACAATAGCCATAACCACTAACTTGCTGATTTTAGTCTTTGCATACATGATGATAATCCTCCTTTGATTTTGATCTATCTGTTAGACGTCTCTACTTATTCGAGGTTGCGTTTAGAATGAAAAAATTAACCATTGCTTTTAAAACAGAGTCTCTGTACTTTAATGTAAAGAAACCGAGCCGACGAGTATAGGAAAGATTGTGAAGGTAGAGGTGACGCTGCTAAAAACGCAAAAATTCCAACCTGGTCTTTACTTTTTTTTCATCGGAATCATTTCTTTTTTATTTGTTCACTATTTTCCCGGTGTTCTGCAAATCATTCCACCCTGTCAATTCAGGGAATGGAGCGGAATACCTTGCCCAACATGCGGCGCAACCCGGGCAGGCGTTTTACTCGGCCGGTTTCAATTCTATAAAGCATTTTTAACCAACCCTCTTTTTTCTATCATCTATATGGCGATTGGGGGATGGGGATTATATTCGGTTTTTTTGTTATTCGTTAAAAGACAATTGTCAGTTTCACCC
>CAZMUU010000149.1:2279-8347 GCA_964569215.1 uncultured Cytophagia bacterium | reverse complement strand
TCAGACAAGCCGCTTTCTATTAGGGTTTCCTGCCGCTTATACGTAGTATAGATTGAAATGAATGGCCGCTCCGGACGCCGGCTTATTCCCAGGGTGACTAAAAGCAGGCGATTACTATCGCTTATCGTGGCTTCAGGACACGAGCAATAAGAGCCTGTAAGCCGGCGGGATGAGCGCAATGTCGGCTCTCGATCATTGCTGTTGCTGTTCATTATCATACACTCCTGTGGGAATGTTGCTATAGCGCATTGGTTGCCTGGACGCCGGCAGCTGCTGAGATAACTTCAACAAACAGTCCTCTTCCTGCTATAAATTACTGTTTGTATGGACCTGGATCATGGAAAGCCTTTCCTTGCCTGCAGCTGCTGCGTCCTTTTTTTTTAGCCTGCCTGAGCGGGAAGTTGAAAACGTTACCGCCGGTCAGGATAGGGATCGAGACCATCCTTTTATTGTCCATCTTTTTAATTATCCGGGTTATTACATTTGCTTGTTGAACAGAATTTTTGTACCTTTTCTCGTTGGTTGAAGATTGAGAACGGGATTTCAAGTGACTCTCAGCGTTATACTCGTCAGCTATAATGTTCGTTTGTTTCTGGATCAGGCGTTGATCTCTCTGCAAAACGCCCTGACCGGCTATGACCACGAGATTATTGTTGTAGATAATGCCTCTACGGATGGGAGTGCTGATTTTATTTCCCGGAAATTTCCACGGGTTCGGTTGATCAAGAATAAATCCAATGTCGGCTTTGCCCGCGCCAATAATCAGGCCCTCTCGGTTTGTCAGGGCGACTATATCTGCCTGATTAATCCGGACACGATCGTTCAGGAAAATACATTTACCGTACTGTTAAAATTTTTGCAGAAACATTCCCGAGCCGGACTGGTCACTTGCAAAGTATTGAATCCGGATGGAACGCTTCAGCTTGCTTGTCGCCGCAGTTTTCCCACACCCTGGGTCGCTTTTACCAAAATTACAGGTCTGGCCGCCATTTTTCCAAAAACCAGACTGTTTGGTCGCTATAATCTGACCTTTCTGGATCCGGAAAAAACGGCAAAAGTTGAAGCTGTATCCGGTTCGTTTATGTTTCTGCGGCGTGAGGTCCTAAACAGAGTGGGCATGCTGGATGAGGATTTTTTTATGTACGGAGAGGATTTGGACTGGTGTTTTCGCATTCATAATGCCGGATACGAGATTTTCTATCTCCCCGAGACTCAAATCATCCATTTTAAAGGAGAAAGTTCCAAGAAAAGTCCCTTTGAACAACGCCGGCTTTTTTATGAAGCAATGCGTCTTTTCGTCAAAAAGCATTTTCGGGGCAGACAGGCTTATATCCCTTCCTGGATTCTCATCGGTGCTATATGGATCAGAGCGGTTCTTTCTTATGGCAATCATCTCCTCAAGGCATTTGCCATTCCTCTGCTGGATTTCTTTTTTATGACCATAACCATGATTATTGCGATTTTGTTTCGTTTCTATCCCGAATTTCCCTGGCAGGCCTTTTTGAAGGTGCATCTGCTTTATTCAATAGTCTGGTTATCCTCTCTTGCCGCTCATGATGCTTTTAAGAGGTGGAGATTCTCCGGCTCCAAGGTTGCCGGTGCCGTTGCGATCGGCTGGCTGGTAAACGCTGTGATTACCTATTTTATCAAAAGTATTGCTTATTCCCGCGCTGTAATTCTGTACGCCGGGGCAATGAATATGATATTTTTACCGGGATGGAGAATTTTATTCTACTCTCTTGCAAAACGATACGGTCATTCTGTGAATCGCCTGTTTCGACTTCCGGTTTTGGGATTGCGGTCCGTGCTGGTGGGGGAGAGGCAGTCGATAAAAAAGATCATCCAACGCCTGAGAGAATCCAACCATTATGAAAGCATTGTCGGGGTTATTATCAGCAGTGATCATATCGGTGAACACGAAATCGAGGGTGTGCCGGTATTGGGAAAATTAAAAGACATCAATGAGATTGTTGCCCGTGAACGCATCGACCAGGCCATCTTTTCAATCAAGACCATGACCTATAATAAAGTCGTCACCACGATTGCCGGTAATAAGAAGGGCCGGATGCAATATAAACTTATACCCAGTGATATGAACGTCATGATCAGCAAAACCAGTATCGACTATATAGATGATTTCCCCATGATCGATATTGACTATAAACTTCAAAATTCTTTTTATCGGCTGGTGAAACGGTTGTTTGATCTGGTTTTGGCCTTGCTGTTTTTGATATTCACGTTGCCTGTGATGGCATGGCTTTATTTGATCAAACGGAAAAAAATTGTCAGGCGATCGACATTTGGTGATAAAAAAGCCGGAACACCCTTTCATCTCTTCTCCGGCAGTGAAATGTCCGGCTGGTCGGTTCTTTTACCGTCTCTCTTCGATATACTCAGGGGACGCCTGAGTTTTGTCGGCAGGGATTTGTACATAAAACCTTCCGATAGCAATCTGGGTCACCTGTTAAAACCCGGCCTGACCGGCCTGGAGCAATTGCACAAAACCGGACTCAGCAAACGGGAGCGCGAAGGGTATCATCTCTATTATCTGCAGAATTATAGCCCTTTTTTGGATTTGGAAATCATGTTAAAATCTCTTTTTCGGCAGCAATATGTGACCTGATTGAGTGTTTATTGTGAACCGGGCGGTGGTTAAATGGCAATGCAAACAGGCGTACCCGAATCCGCTGAAGCGGTAAATAGATGAAAAAAGTGTTGTAAAAATGGAAATGAGTGTATATTTTAACTTTGATATCGTCCATATAAACAAAGGATTTGTGTGTTATGCCGAGTTTTGTTCTCGATTTTGAAAAACCCATCGCAGAGATTGAAAGACGAATAGAAGAATTGAGAGATTATTCCCTCTCTGAGGATATTGAAATAAAGGATGAAATTAAACGTCTGGAAAACAAGGCCCAGCGGTTGCGCCTGGATATTTATTCCAAGCTCAGCAACTGGCAACGGGTGCAGTTGGCTCGTCATCCCAACCGTCCCTATACGCTGGATTATGTCGAGCGAATGATAGATGATTTTGTCGAATTACATGGCGACCGTGCATTCGGAGATGATCCCGCTATCATTGCCGGCGTGGGAAAACTGAGTGGTCAGCCGATCGTTCTCGTCGGCCATCAAAAAGCGCGTGATACAAAGGAGAAACTGCGCCGAAATTTCGGCATGCCCCACCCTGAAGGGTATCGCAAAGCATTACGGGTGATGAAGCTCGCAGCCCGATTCGGCAGGCCTATTATCACTCTGCTGGATACCTCCGGGGCTTATCCCGGAATTGGTGCTGAAGAGCGCGGTCAGGCGGAAGCTATTGCCCGCAACCTTTTTGAAATGTCTCATATGCCGGTTCCCATTATCATCGTGGTAATAGGAGAGGGTGCCAGTGGTGGCGCTCTGGGTATCGGTGTCGGCGACCGTATTTTCATGCTGGAAAATACCTGGTATTCCGTTATTACACCCGAGGGATGTGCGGCTATCCTCTATCGGGATGCCTCTCATGCACCGGATGCCGCTGAAGCGATGAAAGTAACCGCAAACGATCTTTTGGACCTGAAAATTATAGATGGTATAATCAAAGAGCCCATAGGAGGCGCTCATAGCAATCACGACGAAGCCGCTGCGATCTTGAAGCGTAAACTGGAAGACGAACTCGAAGAATTAATACGTATTCCCCCTCAGACCCTGATAAAAGATCGGGTGGAAAAATTTGGAAAAATGGGCGCCTGGACAGAATAGGCATCCGCTCGAATAACCTTTCTCTGTTTTTTTCCTCAAACTTTTAACTCCGTCCGGTTTCCGGCTTGATCCGTAAACAGTATAGAAAAGGCTTGACTCTTTTTTAATATTATGATATATTTTATATTTATAATATTTATTTGGCGTGTTAATGCCCATGTTAAACAACAAGGTTCTTTTGCTCAATCAGAATTATGAGCCGATGACGGTCATTCCGGCCAAAAAAGCCATCATTTTGATTTGTCTGCAAAAGGTAGAAATCGTCGAACAACATGATTTATTCATCAGATCTCAATTTTGGTCTGTTCCGCTGCCGAGTGTCATCCGTTTGCGCTATTATATTCGAATACCTTACAGACGAGTAGAGCTGACAAGGCGGAACATCTTCAAGCGAGATCACAACCGATGCCAGTACTGTGGTACGACCAAAGCAACGTTGACAATAGACCATGTGGTACCGAAAACCAAGGGCGGCAGAGATACCTGGGAAAATCTGGTCTGTGCCTGTGTAAAATGCAACAATAAAAAAGGCAACAGAACACCCGAACAGGCCAACATGAAACTGTTGAACAAACTGCGCCGTCCGAATCATTTGTTCTTTATACAGAATTTTATGGGTGGCAGGGAAGAAACCTGGCGCCCCTATATTTTTATCAATTAGTTTTTTTGTACGGCCCGATGTTTTAAATGATTAAGCTGATAAACTGAGGATACCGATTATCTGCTCAAGCTATTGATCTTTACATAACTTTTTTGTTGTGAGAAAGACGAATTCAATGGCCGTTTAAAAACGGCCTTTATTGTATTAATACATAACCTGGTACTGTTTGTAAAAAATGCCCTACAAGGTCAAGCTGGATACATTTGAAGGTCCTTTGGATCTTTTGCTCTACCTGATTAAAAAAGAAGAGATCGATGTTTATGATATTCCCATCGCCCATGTTACCAAACAGTATCAGGAATATCTTGAGATCATACAATTGCTGGATCTCGAGGCTGCCAGCGATTTTATTCTGATGGCGGCTACATTGATGCGTATAAAGTCAAGGATGCTGTTGCCCAAACCCGAATTCGAAGAAGATGAAGAAGAGTATGCAGATCCCCGGGAAGAACTCGTTCACCGCCTGCTGGAATACAAGCGCTTTAAGGATGTAGCTGAAGAGTTCAAGTCTATCGAAGAGCAGGAAAGATTGCAATACGCTCGCGGTCGTTACAAGTTTGTTGATGATGGTATAGATTATAGCAGCGATAGCAGCGATCAGGCTTCAATATTTGATCTTATTGCAGCATTTCGCAGGTTGTTGGTGGAGCGTAAACAGACCCCGGTTCATCGCGTTGAAGAGATCAGCGTTACCCTGGACGATCGAATCCATTTTATCCGCGAGCAGCTGGACCAAACGAAAAAAATACGCTTTGACAAGCTTTTCAAAAAAGAAGACACAAAAATCGTATGGGTGGTCACCTTTATTGCGATTCTCGAGCTGATGAAACAGAAATGGCTCAGAACAGAGCAGGAAAACCCTTTTGATGTTATTTACCTGATGAGAAGGAATGGATAAAAAAGAACTTTTAAATATATTGGAAGCATTGATTTTTACGGCAACCGAACCGGTTTCAATGCGGCAATTGCTGACCCTTTTTGAGGTGGAACAGGAAGAGATCGTTCAGGCTCTTGAGGTGCTGGACACCAGTCTGCAAGATCGGGCTATTTTTTTAAAAAAAGTGGCCGGCGGCTATCAATTTGCCACCCGCCCCGAGTATGCCAAATGGATTAAACAAATGAACGCGGATATGGAAAGATCCCGCCTCAGCCGGGCTGCTCTGGAAGCCTTGTCTATTATAACCTTCAAGCAACCCATAAGCAGGGTCGAGATCAATGCCATTCGGGGTGTGAATTCAGATGGTGTGATTAAAGGGTTGCTGGAAAGAAAACTGATCGATATTGCCGGCCGCGATGACGGGCAGGGCCGTGCGATCTTGTTAAAAACCACCAAACAGTTTTTACATCATTTTGGCATAAATGATTTGAACGATCTGCCGAAACCAAAAGAAATAGAAGATCTGCTTGCGAATGGTGAGGGGAAAAATCTGCTCAACAAAGTTGCAGATAGGGATGAGACCCTTGAGAGCGATGCTACCCCGGATCAAAATGACAAAACTGAAGAGCAACCGGAAGCGGCGGCTGAGAATGAAACAAAAGGAGCGAATAGCTGATTCGCATAAATCGCTACATTTCCATGTCGGGCGTCACCTCACGTCGTAAGGCGGAGGAGCTGATCGTTGCCGGCCGTGTTAGCGTCAATGGCCGGCGTATTACAGACCTGGCT
>CAZMUU010000149.1:0-2269 GCA_964569215.1 uncultured Cytophagia bacterium | reverse complement strand
ACCCAGGTTGATCCTCAAAAAGATGTGGTTCGTATCGATCAAAAGCGTATTGAACCGGAAAGCAAAAAGGAATATGTTCTTTTAAATAAACCCAAAGGCGTGGTAACAACAACGCGGGACGAGCGCGGTCGCAAAACAGTGATGGATTTGGTCAATAGCAAAAGCAGCATTTTCCCGGTCGGACGGCTTGATTTAAACTCGGAAGGATTACTTCTTTTAACCAATGACGGGGAATTGGCTCACCGGTTGATGCATCCCAGCTACAAAATAACCAAAGTATACAGAGTGATGCTGGATAGAGCATTCAAAGAGGCGGATTTCAAGGCGCTGACCCGAGGGGTTAAGCTGGATGACGGCGTAACCGCTCCTTGTCAAGCCCGTTACTATACGTCACAACTATCGAGAGTTGAAATTATAATTCACCAGGGACGTAACCGGCAGGTTCGGCGTATGTTTGAAGCGCTGGGGTACCGGGTTCACTCTCTGAAACGCGTCGAGTACGGACCCTTGATGTTGCGCGGTCTCGATCGGGGGAAATATCGCCGTCTGAATCCACTCGAAATCATGTTGTTGAAAAAAGCGGTGAAACTCGGGTGAGCAACAAAATGGCAAAAGAGGATAGAAAAGAACTGACCATAACCATCGACGGACCGGCAGGTTCTGGAAAGAGCACCACAGCGCAAAAGGTGGCACAGGCGCTTGATTATCAATATCTCGATTCCGGAGCATTATATCGCGCTATAACGCTTTATTTTTTACGGGAAAATATCGACATTGAGGCGACATTCGATCTGCAGCGCTTTCTTGATGCCATTTCTCTGGATATGCGATATGAAAATAATCAGCTTTCGGTCTGGCTCAATGGCGAGAATGTGACCGATGAAATCAGAGCGCCGCGGGTTTCGAGCGAGATATCATCTGTTGCAGCCGATAACAACGTACGAAAAAAAGTGAATGAGATTTTACATCGGTTGGCCCGTAAAAACGGTTGCGTTGCCGAAGGAAGGGACATGGGGAGCGTCGTGTTTCCCAATGCTGATTTAAAAATTTTCATGTCTGCATCCCTGGAGGAACGGTCAAAGAGACGGCAAAAACAGTTCGATGAAAAAGGAATTCGTACACAACGAAAAAATGTAAAAACCGAGCTTGAAAAACGCGATCTTAAAGACAGCACTCGTGAACATGATCCTTTGATACGACCTGAAGATTCCGTATATTTGGACAACTCATCCATCTCTTTTGATGAGCAGGTACAATTTATTATCGATTTGGCGCGTCAGCGAGGAGCCTGATGCAAATTATCATAGATCCAAAAGCCGGTTTTTGTTCCGGCGTTCGCCGGGCCATTCGCCGGGTTGAGGAAACACTAAAAACCCGTTCATTGACATCTGTAGGCGATATTATTCACAATCGGGAAGAGGTACGGCGCCTCGAACAGATAGGCTTGCAAACGGTTGAACAACTGCAAGTGGTACAGGGTAATGTCGACGTGAGTGGCAGACACCTTTTCATCCGTTCTCACGGTGTTGGTGAAAAAATATTGCAGCGCCTGAAAGAACGCGCTGCCTCGGTAACGGATGGCACTTGTCCCAGAGTGAGGCGTATTCACCGGCTGGTACGGGACTATGCCGAAAACGGATATCAAATTTTGATTGTCGGAAAAGCCCGGCATCCCGAAGTTATTGGCATTTCGCAGGAATGTCCGGGCCGGCAGGTTGTTATCGAAAAAGAAGAGGATCTGGACTCTCTAGACAGGACGAAAAAAAGTTTATTGGTTGCTCAAACCACCATAGGCCGTCGGCTATTCGAAGAAATGCAAGGGCGAATTCACGCACTTGTTGAGGAACTCTATGTCGTGGACACGCTCTGCGAAGAGCTAAATAAACGATACCAGACGATAGTTGATTTTGCCGGCTCTGTAGATGTGGTTCTATTGGTGGGGGGCAGGCATAGTTCCAATACCAATGTACTCTATCAGCTATGCAAGCAGGTCAATGCGCAGTCATATCTTGTTGAAAAAGCGGCTGAAATTGACCCGCACTGGTTGTCAGACGCAGAGCGAATCGGTATAACGGGTAGTGCTTCAACACCCCGCCGGCAGCTCGATGCTGTAAAATTTTCATTAAAAAGTAACGTCCAAAAGGGCGTATTAAATAAAAAGGAGGATTAACTCAATCATGAATGAACAAAACCAAAACAACGAAGACTTTGAACCCAAAACCTTGCCCGAAACTGATGAGCAAGATGAAAAAGTCAAGGGCCTGGATGA
>CAZMUU010000148.1:0-8360 GCA_964569215.1 uncultured Cytophagia bacterium | reverse complement strand
ATTTTTATAGGGGGCTGTATCACAAGTGTTATATTAAAAAATTGATAATCTAATGATATCAAAATCGGTGCGAGAATGTGAGTTATCACTTATTCAAGACAAATTAAAACCGCCGAGATCGCTAAGAAACGCTGAGAAAACAGAATTATTTAAAGAGATGAAACAGAAATACCTTGGAATACAAAATTCACCGCAATAACACCATTTTACCCGTTTTCACATATCCCCCCGCCGTCATTTGATAGAGATAGATACCACTCGGTAAAGCCCGGCGGAACTTGTCTCTACCGTCAAATCTCAGCTGATGATGCCCCTGGCGTTGATTAGAAATACGAATTTTTCTCACCAAACGAGACAGCATGTCGAAAATTTCAAACTCGACATCGCTATCCGACGCAAGATAATATTCTATTGTTGTAGACACATTAAAAGGATTGGGAAGTTGATGATCCAGGTGATGCTGGGACGCATGACCTGGGGGCCCGGGATTTTTCACTGAGAGTTGCAACGCCGAGGTTGCCATGCCAACCTTGCCATCCGAGACATACATCATCACCAGTTCGTCCCCGGTTGAGAGCCAATCCTGGGTAAAGGGACCCATGTGGTCCCAGTCGTCATCCCCGGCGCTCAGGACAGGCTCATCCCCAATCCGCTCCCAGGTGATTGCATCATTGGAAACCGCCAATCCGGTTTGTGCGTTGCTAAAGTCGTAACCGCTCTGATTAAAGACGAGGCCGGTATAGAACATATAATAGCGGCCGTCGAGCATGCGTACCTGTGGCGCATAAACCGCTGCCGAGTCCCAGCCCGGAGCCGAATGCGGAGAAAAAACGGGATTGTGTTCATATTTCTTCCACTGTATGCCATCAGCAGACGTTGCCAGGCCTACATGGATCTTCCAGTCTGCAGAAACGCCGTTATACCACAGATAAAACATCGAGTCTGTATAGAGCACACAGGGCGATTCGATCCAGCGCTCGTCCCACTCCCCGGGATGTCCCCGTTGCAACAGCGGATTATGATGAGAGCGCTGCCAATGAATTCCATCATCTGAAACAGCCAATCCCAACTTTAGATCGGCGGCATTATCGGGCAACGTGTCCGTATTGGCCATGTAATAGAGCCGATACTTATAAATCCAACATGCCTTGACGGGCTCAGTTGTACTCGATAACCTTTGGAGTCGTCGATTTATAACGCGGCAATGTCATACCCGCAACAGCATTGATGTATGTGGGATCACAGACCGTGTAACGAGATCCCTTGTAGAGAATATAATCCCCTGCTGCCGGTGCTGTCAGTTTGATCGCAGTGCAGACATGGCCAGGATAATCGAGCACCACAATTTTCGACCCGATGAGTCGCTTGACCAAAAACGCGAACAAAATCGAGCGGTCCTCACAATCAGAGCCGGGATAGTAGATGGTCTCTTCCGGCAGAAGGTATTTTTCTCTGCCGAACTGGCGGTCATCCGTTTCATAGCTAAAAGCGGTTTGCACGAATCGCAACAAAAAATTAGTCGCTTCCAGTTCGTTCATTTCCCGGACATGGGGAGCCAGAGAAGCGATCAGAGACTCTTGAAAAGAACGGCTGGGAGTGGATTGAAAATAGATCACCAGCTCGGTCTGCGGATAATCCGCCAGGAACTTTACCACATCGGTGGCATAATCGAATTTTACCGAGACATCCTGACCGTTGTATTTAAAGCCAAGGTTCTTCTCTTTTTTTTCAGCGGAAATCCTGGGCAACACAACCAGTGAGAAATCCAGCGGCTGATCTGCGGACTGGTAGCCGCCGCGGTAGGTATAGACTTTATCACCGGGACGGAATTTGTTCTCAAAACCGATAAAATAATACTTTTGGCCGTCCAGTACGATATAAGGGATTTCATAGAGCAGCTGCTTTGGAGGTACCAGGAGCAAAACCTGATTCTTCTGATAACAGAGTTTGCATTGATACCCGGCTTTGGTCAGCAAAAACCAGTCGAGGATGAGTTGATCATTGGTGTTGCGCGTAAACATCTTTTGAGCATAAGCGTGGTAAAAGGTCAGCCGGCCCCAATCGTTGAGCCGAATACGGTCGGCATGGGTCTGTAGTTGCTGTAGAGCAGGTTTATAGTCGCTTTTGGCCAGATGCTCCCAGGCCGTGGCGATTTTGTTGTTATCGATTCGGCCGCTCAGATTCATTCGCACATTTTCGATCTTGTTAACGACATAATGTTCATCAAAAAAATCGAATTTGACTTTGGGTTTTTCGGCACTTACCGGTGGTGGCGGAGGTGCCGGCTCTTCGCGCTCCGGCGGCAGCTCGGGTATATCAAGAAAATCGTGAATGATCTTTTCTTTTGCAGTTTCGTCGACGGGTTCAGGCTTTTTGTCCGGAATCGTTTCTTCACAGGGCTTTGGTTCTTTTTCGGGTTCCGGTTCAGGTTGTGGTAACGGTTCAGGTTCAGGTTCGGGTTCAGGCTCGGGAGCAACCGGCATATCGACGGGTTTTGGCTTGATATCAGCTTGCATACCCTGCATCGCTTCAAATGCTTCCCAATCCGCTTTGAGAAAGTCCAGAAAGGCCTTATCCTGTTCTTCCAGATAGGATTGATAAGCTTTTTGATCTTTTTCCAGCCACTTTTGATAATCTTCCTGAGCGTTAACCAGTCCGGCAGCAATCAACAATAGGAGTAATACCATTAAAAGAGATAATCTGTTCATGGTATAACCTTTCAAAACAAAACAACTGATTAAAAAAAAAGAGCGGAGAAAATTTTCCCCCGCTCTTTATCCGCTAGTAATTTTCCTGCTTTTCTTCGTATTCTTCCATTTCTTTTTTCAGCTCATCGTATGCTTGTGAAGCGCGGAATCTTTCATAGAGTTTCTTGTCTTTCTTTTGCAATTCATCCAGGATCGACATATTGACCTTGTTGGGCTCGATAGCGACAACAACACCGGCTGTGTACTGGCCGTTTTCCTTGTTGCGCAGGTATTTTGCCTTTTTGGTCACGGCCCCTTGCAAAAGTTGACTGGTCAGTGTCTTGGTTACCGAGGTAAAGGCTTCATTAATTTCTGAATCATCGGCGCTACCGATCTCTTCCTGAAATTGTTTGCTCATATTCTGCACCTTGGTATTAAACATCTGTGCCAGCCCTGCGCGAGCATCGGTTTCGGCTTTTTTCTTGGCCAGATCCTGACGGGCCGACGTGCCCTGGCCGACCGCAGCAACACCGCCGCCGTCGATGATGGTCATCGACATATCGGTCATATCCTGAAACGGATCTTCGATAACTTCAAAATCACCGCATGCCTGGGCCACCTCTTTGCTGCCGCCGCATCCCATGGCAAAAATGAATGCCAGAGAGATCAGAGAAACCAAAAAATGACGCTTTTTCATAATATAGCTCCTTTCGGTTAAAGATTGCATAATAACGAATTACAACTTGCGTATGTAATCCATAAATTGCCTGTAAAAGTCCGAATTTAATTCTTGTTGTACCCTGTTCATAATTTTGGCAAAAGCCTGATCAGGGGAAATCGCCATGGTACGGTTTTTAAGGGTAAACGATCTTAACATATAGTTGTTAACGTTATCGTGTACATCCGTGGTGAGTTTCCAGTTATAGCCGGCAATATCGTCTCGCCGCAAGTCAGCCGGATTGAGATCAAAACGGGCATCAAAGGTGAAATCCGCATCGTTTTGCACGATTTTGAATCCGATCTTGCCGACGACTTGATGCAGATAATCCCGAATCTCGCTCTCTTTATCACCATTTACATTCACCTCAACGCCGATTTGATTGAGCAAGGCCAGACGATCTCTTTGCATCTCTTCAAGCGGTAAAGGAGATTCAATTTTATCCCCCATGGTACTGATAATTTGGTAGTGAGCGTTGAGCGCTTCATTCAATCGCAAAAGATCTATTGCCTTTTGTAAAAAAACATATCTGCTCAGCTTGTTTTGGCTCTTCTTGTATGCGTTATAATAGCCCGTGGCTTTATCAATATTGCTCTCCATATCCTGCCGATACAATTCTTCTGTCTCCATTCGGTCAAGATATGCCAAAACGTAATAGAGTCCTTCTTTTTCATAGAAAAAAGATTTGGCAATGGTGATATTTTTCAAATCCTGGTTGCTGGTTACTCTGGTCTTGTTCAACATCTGGGTGGTAAAACGGCTTTGTTCGTCGCTTTCGAGATAGTTTTCCAGCAGGGTTTCGTCGACGTTTACAGTGGCCTGGAAAATTTTGGCGATATTACCGATAGCGACGTTTTCTGCGTCCAGTCTCGTATCACCGCTGCCGATACCGACCAGATACATGCTTTGCGGGTAGGATTTATGTGGCTCATGCACCCATTGCGGCAGCCGGCCGCCTTTTTCGATGCCTTGCTTTTGCGAATAAGTGCATTGGAACAGCAACAACATGATCAACAAAAAATAAAAATTGCTTTTCATACGACCCTCTCAATATAAAAAAACAGAATCGAGAATATTTATATTCGGATCCGTCTTGACCGAGCCAAAATTTTGAGAAGCGATGAATTGGTTGTTGACATCAAAATATTCAAGCGCGACCTCATAAACACCGGGTTTCACTTTCACCTCACCGATATAACAGTGTTGCGGCATGGTGCGCCAGCACCGCAAATCCGCATGCTCTGTGGCATCAACGCCGGCATCAACCAGGGTGTTGATTAACCAGCCACCGAGCTCATTGGCTTTGGTCTCTTCACGCAGCTTTTTCTTCGCTTCGGCCGCTGCCAGGCCCTTGATCACCGTTCGAATGAGCGTTTTAAAATAGATGATATCCCGTTTGGTCTTAAAGGTGTGCACCGCTATTTTGCCCAAATCTTCGAAAAGATAAAGTCTGCCGGCACGATGACCGTTGATCATGACATCGATGCGGTTGACGATCGACGATCCCTCCTGCAAAATCGGGAATGCAAATTTAAAGTGATAGCCCGCTTTCATACCGGGAAACGGAATATTCGGCAGGGTAATCGGGATATCGAGTTCACTGATTCCAATGGCGTTATCGTAGGTGGTGATTTTGCCGCCGATTTCGCGTTTTTTGGGCGAGCTCCCGACAAAGCTCAACATGGTCAGGCGGTGCAACCGATCCGGACGGATGGCATAATTGCCTTCCCGCGAAAATGTTTTCATATCCTCAAGGATAAAATCAGGAAGAAAATTTTGATAAATATCGCTGTGCGTCTGAACAGCTGATTTTACATTGTTCAGAGAAATACGGCAGTTATCCCATTCCTTTTCAGCCCGGAAGATTAGATAGCTGATGTAATGTGCCAACGCATTGTTATGAAAATTAAGTGATTGCGCCCGAATGGGAATATCGGCATCCTTGGAGGCATTCATTTTCTGAACCATCTCTTCATACTTGTCGGAAAGCTCTCGCAATTTCACATTCACTCTTCTGATCTCAACATAAGCATCATCGAATTTCTTCATATTGAGATAGTTGAGCGCTTTGAAAATATTGACATAAAAGTTCTCGTATACCTCACCGCTATAGGCCAGCATATTGTCATTTAATAAGAGTGAGGCGGCGGCATTGGAAATGCTTTTGGTAAAGAGCTCCTCCATGGCGTTTTCAGCTGCCTGCAGGGCGACATTGCTCTGTTCGTATTCTCCGGCATAATAAAGTACTGCGCCTTTATCCAGATAATACAATACACGGTCTTTTTTGCTGTAAAACTGCTGTGTCCGCCCCTGTTCGACCTGCTCCAGGGCTTGAGAAAAGTTCCCCTGTTGCAGATGGGTGGTTAAACCGCTAAAGTAGAGATCGGGATTATGAAATCCCGCACAACCCAGCAGAAGCAGTGCAAGAATAAACGATAAACATCGTTTAACGCCCAAAAAGTCCTCCCCTTTTCCCGGTTTTGATCCACATACAATGTTTTAACTGAATAAGATCAATCCCCCCTCTGCTTACCATTTATAGCGGTCCTGCTCGATCAGTTTTTTGATCTTTTTATCTCCGAGCCAAACCTTGGTGTTTTTTTCCAGGTTGATCAATTCGAGATCAACCTGATAATAAACCGCCTTTTGTCCTTCGAAAGAGTCAACGATGGAATTGATGCTTCCCTGCAGCATATAATCAGCCCCGGTTTCGTTGGCGAGCTGTTTGGCGGTTTCCATAGAAGCATAGCTCTGCTGATCCAAACGCTCATCGCGAATTTCCTGACGCTGCTGCGCCGAGGCGACAAAGGTAACCTGGCCCGAGTTGATCAGTTCCCGTTCGATATCCTTGATAAAAATGTCGATGGGAATGTGTTCCGAGCTCTTGTTGCGAATCGTACCCACAATGACGACCGGATTTTCATCATTTTTCATTTGATAGTCCTGCAGCCAGGGACGCGACAACACGTCCCGAATCATGGTTTCGGCTGTTAATCTGGAATCGGTATCGTTCCAGCGACCGCTTATATCGGTCGTTTCATCGGCCTGCAAGCGGGTAACCTGACGACTCGGCCCGGCACAGCCGCTCAATAGCAGTAAACCAACAGTGACAATGATTAATACAACAGCTTTTTTAAACATAGTTGATTCTCCTTCGGTCTTGATAGCTTTGCTTTCACAGAACAATATGGGAATAGCAGTGATTAGTTAATAAGAAGTATAGCGATGAGTCAAGTATTCCGTTCCCGCCTGAAGATGATGAGAGATATATATCAATAGATGCAATTCCTAACCCGTAATGGTGTATATAATAAATAAATTTTTCAAAATGCACAAGGGAAAAAACATTTTTATTGATGTGATCTCGTGTTTTTGTTTACACCTGGATTGAAAAAAAGCATTTTTTTCATATGTATACTCTACGGTTTAACTCAGCGAAACGCGGAAAATCATTTTTTACCGAAGCACTTGAAAATGTGCCGGAAATGTTCTACATTAACATTCAAAATCATCATCTTTACGTTATTTTTATAAAGGAGATTGGAATGCACAAGGTATTGGATCGCATTGAAAAGTATAAAATTGTTCCCGTGGTGGCGATACATAACGCTGACCATGCCCCTGCTCTGGCGGAGGCACTGATCAGCGGTGGCTTGCCCTGCGCAGAAATCACGTTTCGCACCGATGCTGCTGAAAAAGCAATCGAAAAAATGCACCATAACCGCGATATGCTTGTTGGCGCCGGCACCGTGCTTTCTGTAGAGCAGGTAAAAAAAGCGGCAGGAGTGGGGGCAGAATTTATCGTTTCTCCAGGCCTGAACCCCAAAGTGGTCGAGTATTGCGTAAAAAACGATATCCCGGTCACCCCCGGGATATGTACCCCTTCCGATATTGAACGCGCTCTCGAGTTTGGATTAAACGTGGTTAAATTTTTTCCTGCTGAAGCATTTGGCGGCCTCAAAACGCTCAAAGCCATGAGTGCCCCCTACACCATGATGAAATTCATTCCCACCGGCGGCATTAACGCAGAAAATTTATCCGATTACCTCGCCTTTGAAAAGGTTCTGGCGTGCGGCGGCAGCTGGATGGTTAAATCCGACCTCATTTCCGGCGAAAAATTTTCCGAAATAAGCCACAGGACCCAACGAGCCGTTGAAATAGCCGGCAATTTTAAGCTATAATATCAATTCGATTAAACCTGACCATAAACAAGAGGAGCACTTTTATGTCTGTTTTAACGATCAAACCCGCAAAGGATTGCAAGTATGACTGTGTTTCATTGGGTGAAATAATGCTCCGCCTTGATCCCGGAGATGGCCGGGTACGCACCACCCGCCAGTTCAGAGTCTGGGAAGGCGGTGGCGAGTACAACGTCAGCCGCGGACTGGTAAAATGTTTTGGCATGAAGGCGGCGGTTGTGACCGCCTTTGCCGATAACGAAATCGGCCGGCTGGTGGAAGATTTTATCATGCAGGGCGGTGTCGATACCAGCCTGATCAAATGGGTTCCCTATGACGGCATCGGGCGCACCGTTCGCAACGGTCTCAATTTTACCGAACGCGGTTTTGGTATCCGGGCCGCACTCGGCACCTCGGACCGCGGCAATACCGCCGCATCGCAGCTCAGGGCAGGCGATATCGACTGGGATCATATCTTCGGCACCCTCGGAAGCCGGTGGTTTCACAGCGGCGGTATTTTTGCCGCCCTTTCAGAAACCACACCCGGACTGCTCGAAGAGGCCATGGCCGCCGCCAAAAAACACGGCACCATCATCTCCTACGATCTCAACTACCGCCCGTCGTTATGGAAGTCTATCGGCGGCCAGGAAAAAGCACAGGAGGTCAACCGCAAGCTCGCTCCCTATATCGACGTCATGATCGGCAATGAAGAGGACTTTACCGCCTGTCTGGGATTCGAGGTCGAGGGCGTGGATGACAACCTCTCCGACCTGGATG
>CAZMUU010000147.1:6074-8361 GCA_964569215.1 uncultured Cytophagia bacterium | reverse complement strand
TAGCAAATCAGCGTCCTGACTGATTTTGCATATTTCACAGCTGATGTGATTGCCTTTTCAACGGCCTGAACCCCCAGCACCCCCAGCAAATTCATATCGCATTTCGCGTTCCCCGTTGATAAAACAAAAAGTGTGTCCCCATCGTATTGCGTATGTGCCGGTCTTATACAGCGGGCAATACCGTTTTGACAAACAGAAGCGAGTTTTGTTGCCTCTGTCTTGTTCAATTCGGCATTGGTAACGACAACACCAATCGTCGTGTTGCCGGCAATCTGCTTTTGTGGCTGCAACTGTGATCGTATCATCTCCTTTTCCGTGTTCATAACGCTTTTACGATCCTTGCCGAGCAATCCGGCCAAAGTTTTCCCGCTACTGCTGTCGACCACATCGCCGAGGCAATTTACCGCCACCATGGCACCGATCTGAATGTCTTCGAGTTGCAGGGCAAAATGTCCCAATCCGCCTTTCATGGCGTTTTCCATCCCCATTATTTTTCCCACCGATGCACCGGTTCCGGCACCGATGTTTCCCTGCCCGGATGATTCACGGCTACAGTTCATACAGGCCTGGTACCCCATTGCTTTATCGGGTCGAATTCCGGCATCGCCAATCGCCAGATCGAATAAAACAGCAGCGCACACAATCGGTACCCGGGCGACCTGCATGTCGAAACCGATCTTCTTTTCTTCAAGATATTGCATGACACCGGCTGCGGCATCGAGCCCGAAAGCGCTGCCGCCCGTGAGTAGAACCGCATGAATTTTTTCAACCAGATTTACCGGCCGTAACAGGTCGGTTTCTCTTGTTCCCGGGGCACCACCGCGAACATCTACTCCGGCGGTTGCGCCGGTTTCGGCGATGATTACCGTACAACCGGTCATTGCTTCGTCATTTTGGGCATGGCCCGTATAAATGCCTTTAATTTTGAAAAACGGAAATTCCCGAATCATTGTAAATGTCCTCCATGCCGGATTGTTGGAACCTTTTACCGGTTCCATTCGTCCCGCAGCAACTCCTTTCCGAATTGTTTATAAACCGCCTCCACCCGCGTTGCTTCCAGACCGTCGGCAGCGTTGGCGTGCGACGAGGCTGTCTGCACGATCTCCTTTTCTGATTCAAGACCCCGCGCGTAAGGTATCGTTCGTTTGAAATGCGACCTCGCGTTCTCCATATCACCATGACGTTTTGCCTCTATTGCCTGTGTAAACCAGTAGTAAAAGCTGACCGTGTTTTCAGCATAGCGTAGATTTTGATCGTCTTCCGCCAATCTCTGCTCCATATCTTCCGGGTGATCCACCTGCATTACTGAATCAATAATTTTCCGGCATTGCTGCAGTGCCTTAAAACTTTCTTCAAGGTCAACACCGTCATTTTGCAGCGGGTGATGTTCTTTCAGTTTCAGGTGTTGCAGATGAAAAAGCGGTTTTTTGTCCTCAATTATCCTTTGAGCCAGATGATCGGTATGGCGCCATTGCTTGACACTCGACATGGCGTATTCCATATTTCGATACAATTGCTGCATATCTTCAGCTACCGCTCCGTAGAGATCGTGATAGTACTTTTGCATCACTTTATCCATATTCTGCTCGGGATTCCAGAGGAGCCGGGCGAAAAGATAATTGTTCAAGCGTTTCATTCCCAGCAATGAGGTGTAGGCATGCATATAGTGAGCATGGCGGATACCATAACGATAATAGAGGGGAATATCATGGGCCATTATGTTTTGGTACAACACCGGCAGGCTTTTTATTCTGCTCACATTAAAATATTCACCGACGAAAAACTGGCCTTTATAGTATTTGGGTTGTTGCTCTGTCCAGCCGAGGAAATCATTCCAGATACGGGTATTGTATTCGGTGCACAAGGTATCATTCAAAAAATGTACATAACAGCGTTTGATCGGAAAAATGGTTCCAATACATTTTTCATAATTAAACTCTGCGGGTAACGGACGGGTAGGAGGGGGGAGCGTTTCATGATAGATCGGAAAGATAACCTGAATATCGCGATTAATTTGACCCGAATCGCGTGCATCTTCGATTGCCTGATTGACCTGGTGAACCAGGATCAACAAACGATCGGTTGGAGAACCGAGTGGTTCGCAGTGTGCACATTGACACCAGTCTCCTCCGTCTATAGGCCAAAAATTAAGGCTATTTGCCTGCCGCCATTTACCCTCTGCCAGTTGATCAACCATCCTTTTCGTGAGTTCAGAGACGGCATCGCTGTTGGATGTGCAAATGTTGGTGCCGAATTCATATTTAAAGGTCCTGCGCTCTCCATCGAT
>CAZMUU010000147.1:0-6064 GCA_964569215.1 uncultured Cytophagia bacterium | reverse complement strand
GATCAAGCCATACCATTCAGGATGTGCCTCGAAAAATGTCAGAATTCCGTTATTGTCTTTATCGCCTTTATACTCTTTTTTGCTATATCGGTATGGATCGCTCTTTTTATTCTCATCGCCCTGAAAAGCGGGATGATTATAGGGATACTCTGCCCGGGGATTGAGAAAATCATGAAAATGTTGATGTCCGCCTACCGTCAGTCGCATTCCAAGTTTTTTTAAAAAGGAACGGTCGGGTTCGGCGATCGTCCAAAAATTCATACGGTTTCGGGCCATCCACAGATAAAAGTTGCGACTGCCGCGGTCCTCCCATGCCCAAAAACCCCGTGTCTCAAACGCCGGCTTTTGGATGATGATTTTTGTAATATGCGGAATCTTGTGAGCTGGAATCACTTCTTCAAAGGGTTCAGGGCCGTACCAGCGGATGCCAAACATTTCAAGAAGATGGTATACGCCGTAAAGGGTGCCCGTCCGCTCTGCACCGATGATATAGAGTCTATTTTTCTCCGGTACGATGGCAAAACTCTCCTTGCTATCGAGTTTGACAGCGAGTTGCTGATCCTGAATAATGCGCTCCAGGTCCCGGTTTCCCTGCCCGGTCTGCAGATCTGTCAACACAATAGCGTTTTCCGTTAAAGGGGTTGATAACGACACTAGCATAAAAGCTGAATCCTGATCTTCACAGCGGCATACTTTTTTCAAAAAAGTGTGCAGTTCTTTGGCGGCAAAACTATGCGTACAAGCGGCCATTTTTTTGTATTGATCTCCGCTCCAGTCAATGTGCTGTTCCGCCTTGGATGCTTCTGCAACGGTTGAAAAGGGTCGGGTATCGACATAAATACGCCAGGAGGGAGCGAGGTCTACCCTGTTGCCACTGCAAGCCGCTAATACCCATATTGTGGAAAATAGAAAAGCGATTGCCGGTTTAAATAGTAACCGATAAGAGAACATGTGCATGCCTCCCTATAGCGTTTTGAATAATGATTCTTTTATGGATAAATATGTCGGTTATCTGGCGTTCGCAGACCGGAATTAGGTTTTTATGTGGTTTACGACTCAGGAGGAGACCATCATTTAACCGCTTTGCTGGTTAACAGACCGATACCGCGTCCCTGGTCGCCAACCGCGCAATAAAACATATAATGCGTATCGTTTTCAGGGTTGTAGACAAGGGAAATATTGTGTGCATGTATTTTGTCGAGTCCCTGTGGATGTCCGCCTGCTTTGAAAATGGGTTGCGGATGTTTTCGCCAGCGGATCAGATCATATGAAAACGCCACCATGGTATGGGCATGGAGTTGCCGGTCCGGATTATTTCTTGAAGCGCCAAAGTAAAACATCACCCAGTGATCTTTGTCCCAATAGATTTCAGCATCGGCGGCGAGCAGGGCATCATATCCGTCTGCACTGTTTTTAATGACCGGATTGTTTGAATATCGTTTCCAGTGTATGAGATCACCGGAGGTGGCAAAACCGATTTGTTCTTTTCCATTCTCACCTTTGGCATTATAAAAGTTCCAAAATTGACCATCGTGTTCGATCAAACAGGGGGAATAGATCACCTTGTTCTCCCAGGATGCTGCTCCTTCGATAGACACTATTGGATCTGTTTTGGAGTAGCGGTTCCACACCAGCCCATCTTCGCTCCAGGCTAACCCCTGCCCACCTTGCCCGAGTTCATAGCCGCCCTGCTTTGGGTAACAACCATATAGAATCCAGAAATGATTTTGCCATCTCTTTAACTGCGGTGTCGTACAGACACTATTATTGTCGTACAGGGGGCCGACCAGGACGACGCCGCCATAATCGAATTCGTTCATCGCACCATAGCCCATAACCCGTCCGGCTGGTCTCCAGTTGATCAAATCGTCAGATATTGCCAGACAGGATTGGTATCCTTTTCCGTCATAACCAAAATAGAGCATGTGCCACCGGTCGTTATGTCTATAGACATTCGGGCCGTCAACCATTTCAAAATTTAGATTTTTTTCCAGACCGGCATCAACCACATAGTTGGGATAATAGGTCCAGTGACGGTAAGGTTCTGACCAGGAATGCAGCAGGCTGTCACTGATAAACATGGATTTTTGCCTTTTTTCATGTGACAAAACAGAAAAACAGGAGATGGATAGAATCACTATACAAACGGTTAAAATGGTTTTGCTCTTCATATCTTTGATTTGGAGGAGATTGAAATTTGTTATCTGTTTTTCTTACTCAATATAAAACAGCTCTTTTCAGATTACAAGTGTTTTTTCATCTTTAGCGCATTCTGTCCTTAAAAGAACCGGATAGGTAAACGCCTTATTAGGAGGTATTATCCGAGTAAACCCTTGAATGGGAGGGATGAATTAATTATATTCCAATCAACCAGGCTAGAAAGGCTACCATTAAAAATGTTGAACATTGTAAGTTGTCAAAAAAATCTGTAAATTGAATATTGGAATTACATACGTTTCCGAACGCTTTATTCTGCAGGGATGATGAAAATAAGGGATGGTAATGGAAAAAAAAAGAAGAACGCCCAATGTTATTTTGATTGTAATCGATGCCCTTCGTGCCCGAAATTTGGGATGTTATGGTATGCCGGGCGAGCCGAGTCCTCATATTGATAAAGTTGCATCGGAGGGCACTCTGTTCGAAAAAGCGTTTTCATGCTGGAACACCACGGATCAAAGTTTGACCTCTATTCTCACCGGCAAATATCCGCGTTCACACGGGATCATGAACCACGGAGACAAAGTGACAGAGGAAGAACGACGGCTCTTCCTGGAGACAGGAACAAAGCTGCTGGCGCAATATATGAAGCAATCCGGGCACAAAACCCTGGCCGTCGACTGGATGTCCCGATGGTTTAAGCAAGGATTCGACGATTATGGATATGAGCTCGACCGCAAGGGCCTGGATCGGCTTAAATACCATCTGGTTACTCTTCCCGGTTTGTATCGAGATTATTTACTCGGTCATTTGCCCATTCTGAAACTTTACAAACCCATGCGAAAATCATCTCCAAAGGATCTATTTAAAGGCCTGAAAGATGTATTGAGCACATTTGCCTTTACCTTCAATCTTGCGAAATTACAGGATGCCCGATTTGTCACCCAAATCGCGAACGATCTCATCGATCAGTCCCGGAAAAATCCATTTTTTCTTTTTTTACACTACTGGGATACCCATACACCCTATTATTGTCCGAAAAGCTATCTCGATAAATCATCGATTCATGATTCGAAATCGCTGCTTTTGGAAAAATATCGCGGTTCCGTCAAATACGTTGATTTCCAGCTGGGTAAATTGTTTAACCACTTGAAGGAAAATCAACTTTGGGATGATACAGTGCTTATCATCACGTCTGATCATGGTGATAGCTTGACCGAGCACGATATCTATTTTGATCATCATGGATTATATGATGAAACCACTCATGTTCCCCTTATTATGCATTATCCCGACTCTATACCCGCCGGGAAACGTATAGAGTCATTCGTACAACATGTTGATCTCGTTCCTACCCTATGCGATCTTTTAGACATCAATTGCAATATTGACGAACTGGATGGGAAGACGCTTTTACCGATCATTAACGGAGACCAAACAAGCCATCGGGATGAGATATTCGTAGAAGAATCCTATGTGCAAAAAAAATCTGCGATACGAACCCATGATTATAAATATATCTATGCTGTCGATAATGACGGTTGGTGCAATTATTGTCAAAAAGTGCATGTCGGACGCGAAGAGCTGTACGATCTGAAGCAAGACCCTGCTGAATTAAAGAACATCGCACCGCAGCAAAAAGAGCTGGCAGAAAATATGCGCTCAGAATTACTGGCAAAAGTAAAAACCCTGGACATGAAACGGCAACAACTGCGACAAAAATACAAGTCGCAAAACGACGAGTTATCTATAGAACCGGATTCCGATGACGAAGAGTTGATAAAAGAGCGTTTTAAAAAACTGGGTTATATGTAAAATTGAAAACAGCCAAGTATTTTTTAGGCGTCGGCATTTTGATTGCGGTTTGTAACGCAATTATTCTGTCGATTATACTCTATTTTGATTCAGAAGCAGCTTTAAGAATATTGTCCATGATCGGTGCTTGTCATGTCGGCGGCAGGCTGGCTTTTATCGGTACCGGGTTTGAAGTTGGCTTTACAACCATACCGATCATCGTGATTATTATATTTTATAACACCGCTTATTTGCTGATCGTATATTCTATCTTTGTTCTCCTGTCTGAAAATGTATCCAAATTTAAATTTTTTAAATCTATACATGACAAAGTTCAGGAGAGTAAAAACATTCATAACAAATGGAATCTGATCAGCATTGCACTCTTTATCTGGATTCCATTACCCATGACCGGTGCCGTGGTTGGCTCGCTTATCGCCTATCTGGAAGGTTTTCAAAACAGGCAAATCGCGCTCGTTTCAGTGCTTTCTATGTGGTTTGGCGTGATCAGCTGGACGTTATTGTTTAATCAGATGTATGGCTTTTTGCGTTCCCTTCATTCCTATACCACACTTTTGTTTACCATATTACTGCTCATGCTGCCCTTTATATTTGCATTTTTTCAGAAATTCCGAAAACGCAAAGAGCTGGATTGATTATGGCTTGGACCGAAACCTTTACCATGACGCTTTCCAATCTTTTTCCCGCCGGTGTGGATACCGCCCTGCGTACCTTGGCTGAAAATAAGCAGATCAATCGTCTCATCCATACCTATACGAAACGAAAACTTTCACCGATCAACCGACTTGCGCGTGTCCTTGTCGTATCCGATACCAATATCGGCGATGCGGTGTTTTTACAATCTTCAGCCAGGATTTTGAAATATTATTTTCCCGATTGTACCGTCGATTATATTTATCAAAAATCCGCTCATCCCTTAATTCGCTATAATCCTTATATCGACCACGCTTTTCCGCATTTTAAGGATATGAATTTTACGTCTACCCGTAACAGCGAATCTATTGTAAATCTTATCGCCAAATACCGGTATGATTTAATTATTAATCTTTATCCCTTTTTCTCAAATGGTGCATTAAATCATGCCAGTTGTCCGGTGATTATACCCTATCGATTTATTGCCAATATTGTCGCCAACACCAGGGGGCAGGCGAAAGAGCCGCCGCACGTTTTGCTGCAATTGTATAATATGATTCATCACATGCTGTTTCTTTTACCAACGACTGCACGCCCCGTGAAGAAAAAATTACCCTTTCCAGGAAACAGCCTTTATCTCTCGAATAAAAGTCTCGTTACCGCACAAGCCCTGTTCGGACAGCTGGGCCTGCGTCAGGAAAACCCCATTCTCTTTTTAAACCCGGATACCTCTTCCCAATATACACTGATACCGCTCTCTTTGCAAATCGACATTGTGAAACAGCTGTTAATGCGCCATCGTACTGTTCAGGTTCTCATTGGTCCGGGATTCACCTACCCGAACGTTGAAAAGGCTCTTCGTAAAACTTTTTCAGAGAAATATCGCGATAGGGTCTTTTTTCTTCCCCGCACTATTTCTATTGATACCTATGCGGTTCTGATCGATAGGGCGGATGTTTTCATTACGGGCGATACGGCGCAGATGCATGTTGCCGCTGCTTATAAGAAGCTGGTTGGTGAAGGTGTACCGTTTCGCAACAGGACCGTTCTGATTGGTATTTTTGGGGCAACAAATTCTTCTATATACGGATATGATTCGCACTCCCGCCGGCACCTCGCCGGCAACCAGGACGCTCCTTCGTTCGCTTTTTCCGGAAAACCGGAGTGTAAAAATTTAACCTGTATCCATAAAACCCGAAAAAAATGTTCCGTGGTCAATTGTTTCAACGGATTAATATTTAAGAATATTATTCAAACGATAGATGATCTATTTGATGTTTAATCAGGAAGGAATAAAAAATGCTGTTCAGGAGAAAAAAAGAAAAACCGATTATTATCGTATCGGGGCTGCCAAGGTCAGGAACGTCGATGATGATGCAAATGTTAAGACAGGGAGGGTTTGAGATTGTTTCAGATGGATTACGCCAGGCGGATGAGAACAACCCAAAGGGATATTATG